>CAYSIV010000429.1:3134-4045 GCA_964431175.1 uncultured Anaerolineales bacterium | reverse complement strand
GCACCGGGGCTCACCCGTTGCGGGCCAGCGCGGCCACCGACAAGGTGGCTGCGGGATCGCCGGGCGGGTCATAGCTCGAGGGATTGGCCACGCTCACGCACAATAAGCTGCCAGTATCTCCCTCGCAGCACTTGGGTCAGCCCGAGATCGCGCAAATCATCGGGCCCGCCGTCGCGTCGTTAAACACGTATGCGCTCCGGCTGCTGGCCATCCGGCAGCAAGCGGCCATCCTTCATTTCCATGACTACATCTGCCTCACGGGCAATCGTCTCGTCATGAGTGGCGATCAAGACGGTGCGCTCTTGGCCTCGCAAGCTGCGAAGCAGGTCGATGATCAGCGCCCCTGTCTTCGAGTCGGGATTGGCCGGCGGCTCGTCGGCTAGAATCAGCGGCGGGTCGTTGGCCAGCGCTCTGGCGATGGCGACGCGCTGTTGCTCGCCGCCCGACAGTTTCGCAGGGCGCCTATTGTGGCGATCAGCGGGGAGGCCAACACGGCCGAGGAGGGCCGCAGCGCGCGCCCGAAGGGCTGCATCTTTCGCGCCGGCCCCGAACTCCATCGGCAGCTTCACATTCTCGCTAGCCGAGAGCTGCGGCATGAGGTTGAACATCCGGAACACGAAACCGACCTTCCGCCTCCGATACGCGACTTCCTTTTGCCCCTTGAGGTGAGCGACATCAGTGCCGTCGACGACCAGGCTGCCAGAGTCGGGCCTATCGAGCGCGCCCATCAGGTTGAGGAGGGTGCTTTTTCCGCAGCCGCTGGGTCCCCGGAGAGCGACTAACTTGCCTCGCGGCAGCCGGAGGCTGACGTTGTCAACCGCCTTCACGCTGATCGAGCCACTCTTGAAGTACTTGGTCAGGTCCTCCGCCACTACGGTGTACATGGCGTTGCCGTCCACGCCCTCACTCAT
>CAYSIV010000429.1:0-3124 GCA_964431175.1 uncultured Anaerolineales bacterium | reverse complement strand
CGAGCGACGTACCCGGCCGGGACCAGGGTGGCCAACAGCGCCAGGCCAATGGCGATAGCCAGGGCGTAGAGGAAGACCTCGGGCGATACGGCAACATCGATGCTGCCCAGCAGGCCGCCCACGCGGGTTGCCGCCGCCGCAGCGGCCGGCCCGCCCCGGCCGCCTCCCCCCGGCCCACCGAAGCCAGCCGTTGAAGGCGTGGAGATCAGCCCGTTCGCAACGCGCTGCGCCAGCGGGAAGGTGGCGAGGGCGCCGACTAAGGCCGCGGTCAGGCTGATCACAGCGGTCTCAACACCAAACTGGCCGATGACATGCCAGCTTGACGCGCCAATTGCCTTGAGTATCCCGATCTCCTTCAGGCGCTGCCTCGCGACCAGGCCGACGGAGAAGAGAATTATGACCGCACTCGCCACCAGGGCGGCGATCATGCCCACCTGGCTGCTGTCCTTGGCGTCTGAGATGGGCGCGCTTATCGACTGGACAAGGGATGCCTCGGTAGTGACGTCCACATTGTCCTGGCCCAGCGCCTGGCGGATATCGGCTGCTACCTGGTCCACGCTAGACGTGGCGTCCGCCTTCACGGTCGCCTGGTCAATCTCTCCCGGGCGGCTGAACACGGTCTGCGCGGTAGCCAGAGGTATGAACACGGAATTGTCACCGAACTGTGTGCCTGTGGAGAAGGTGCCGATCACCTCGAAGGTCATGTCGTTGATCGGGAATGTGTCGCCGACTTTGAGCGCGTTGTGGTCTGCCAGGGCTTGACCAAGCACAGCCACGTTGGCGTTCGCCTCATCAGCGTTGAAGGTGCGGCCCGCCGTTAACTGTGCGTTCTGCACGCCGAGTGTTGCCAAGGACGTCGGGTCATCGACTCCGGTGACCAGGACGGCGCTCGGGAAGCCGCCAGCGCCGGCCGCGGGCGTCGCCGCCGGCGCGTTGGCGCGCTGCGGCGGCTGAACGGCCGATTCCAGCCCCGTGCCTGTATAGCGGGCAGTCATCAAGCTGGAAACGCTCACTACATGCGAGATAGTCGCGACTTTGCCGATGTCCTGGTCGGCGAGCGCGGTCAGCTGGTTAGACGAAGCGCTGCTGGTATTGCCACCGCTATTGGCGTTAGCGTTGTTATTGTTGTCACCGCCGCGGTCAAAAAAGCCGCCGCCGAAGCTCCCGGCTGGCCGCACGGTGATGCTGGTGCCGACCTGGGCTTGTATATCGTCCAGACGCGTGGCGAACGCGCCGTCCACGGTGATCATGATCAGCGTAAGCCCCACGCTCACGGCGAGAACGCCGACCAGCAGTCCTGCCCGCAATGGACTGCGGATCAGGGCCGTGATCCCGCGTGTTATGGTTCTCACTTTGTGCCTCCTTCGTTAAGGCTTGTCGTGCAGTCGGCCACGCCAAGTAAATCTGTCAAGCTCACCGCGAAGTATAAGACCACGACGTTAAGCCTGGGTTAGCGCCAGATGAGAGTTTATCAATACTTCGCTGATCATTCGTCCCGGCCAGCGACTGTTCGGGTGCGTTTACGTTCTGATGCGAGCTTGCCTGGAGGTGATGCGCGGCAACCGCTGTGCGGCCAGCTTCTCGCTTCACCCCTTTGTCGCCACTACCAGAACCCGACGCCGGTAGGGCTGCTGCTGGAGAGTCAGGGACAGCTCGGTGAACAGGGCCGCAGCGGCGGCCTGACCCATCTCCTGAGTTAGAGCCGCGCCGGCGCTGAGGAGGGCGGAGTAGGTGCTAGTTACCTGTTCCGACCAGCCGGGAACCTCTTCGTACGCCTCGACGGTGAATCCTGCCTCCGACAGAAGCGGGCGGTAGTCATCCACCGGATCGACGCCGAAGACCGGCAGACCCGCAGCCCGGCTCGGCTCGATCTCGAAGGCGGTGAAGACGATCCTCCCACCGGGGCGCAGGACGCGTTTGGCCTCCGCGAAGGCGGCGCGCTTGTCGGGCGCGTACTGCAGGGCATCCTCGCTCATAACCCCATCGGCCGACTCGGGATCGAGGCCCGTGGCAGCGAAGGCGCCGACGACGAACCGCGCCTGGTCGCTCAGGCCCAACTGCCCTGCGCGTAACGTGGCCTGGTCGACGGCGACGGTCGACAGGTCTACTCCTATGAGGCGGGCCCCAGTCTCGCGAGCGACCCAGAGCGCCGGGCCACCTCTGCCACAGCCGAGATCGACCAGCGTGTCGCCAGGTCCCAGGCGGAGTTCAGTGGCCATGCGCCGCAGCTGGGGCAGTGTGACGAAGCTGATGTGCCCGAACTCCTCGGGGAAGTCAAGCCCCTCCGCATGCTCATGCCAAAGCCGGCGCAACGTGGCGCTGTTAGGCACGGCCGCGTACACGGCGTTGTACCCGGTCCTGAGGATGTTTAGGTCCTGGAGGTCTGGCTGGGCGTCGCTACTTTCGACCATTGTGCAACTCCTTCTGGGGCCCGCCTGAACCTGTGCACCCGGCTCCGGAGATAGCGGACGCTTATGCTGCTTAGCGGGCTGCGGCTTAGCCATCAGTTATGGTGCGCAGAAATCGGCACGCGCATTCGAGCCCCCCACATCCGCCACTACCACACGTCTCAGGGGCTGCGCTCATCATAGTCCGTCGACTCTGGCCGTCAAGCTTTCTAGCTTGAATCGAGTCCGCGGGAGCCCAGCATGCTGCTCACCTCGTTTTAGTCGCACTTTGTGCGCCAGCACTAGTACGAGTAGTCGAGCTCGCCAGGGCTAGGCCCTAATGATGTGAGTATGAGTGCCGCCTCGGCGCGGTGCTGCATCGCATGCTGGTAAGATCTGGCCCATGCAGATACATCTCGTGGACGGCACGTACGAGCTCTTCCGCACCTACTACGGGGCTCCGCCGAAGACCGCCCGGGATGGCAGCGAAGTGGGGGCCACCGTGGCGCTGGGTCGGACGCTGCTCGGTCTGCTGCTGAGCGAGGGAGCGACTCACGTGGGCGTCGCGTTCGACCACGTCGTAGAGTCCTTCCGCAACGAGCTGTTCGACGGATACAAGACGGGCGAAGGTATCGATCCCGACCTGTTCGGGCAGTTCGAGCCCGCCGAGCGCATGACGCGCGCCCTCGGCCTGGTCGTGTGGCCCATGATCGAGTTCGAGGCCGACGACGCGCTGG
>CAYSIV010000428.1:0-4080 GCA_964431175.1 uncultured Anaerolineales bacterium | reverse complement strand
TATGGCCAGCACCTTCTCGGGCAACAGCGCGACATTCGGCGGCGGCATTGACGGCGGGGCCGGCAACAATACGGTTATCAGCAGCACGCTCACGGGCAATAGCGCGACATTCGGCGGCGGCATTGCTACCGACTCAGGACTCAGTGTTGTCAACAGCACCCTCTCTGGCAACAGCGCGAGCCTCGACGGCGGTGGCATCTTCAACACAGGTGGGTTCGGCGTTAGCAACAGCACTCTCTCCGGCAACAATGCAACCCGTAACGGCGGCGGCATCTTCAACAGCCCCGGTCGTAGGATCCCCTCTACCATCACCAACGCCACGTTTTACGGCAACGGTGCGAGCAACGGCGGCGGCATCTTCTTCGAGGTCGGTATTCCGCTTACGCTCACGAACACCCTTGTCGCCTACAGCATCTCGGGCGAGAATTGCGCCGGGCCTGCCCAGGTGGTGGATGGCGGCCACAATGTGCAGGCCCCAGGCTTTAGCTGCGGCACGATCCTGAGTGACGCTTCTTCAGCCACATTTTGCTCTCTGCTCGGCCCGTTGGCAGACAATGGTGGCCCTACTAAAACCCATGCTCTTTTGTTACGCCCGCCCGACCCTCCCTGCCCTCCCGGCGGCAACCCCGCCATCAACACCGTTCCTGTAATTGATTGCACCATCTCGACTGATCAGCGCGGTGTGACCCGCCCCCAGGACCTTGCCTGCGACATTGGCGCGTTTGAATTGGAAGTGGCACTGCCAACCGATACGCCGACGCCAACACCGACGCCAACGGATACCTCGACCCCGACCAACACACCGACGCCGACCCCGACTAACACGCCGACGCCAACCCCGACCCCGACCAACACACCGACGCCAACCCCGACCCCGACCAACACGCCGACGCCAACACCAACACCGACCAACACACCAACGGCGACGCCAACCTCGACTGCGACACCCACCGGCACACCCGCCGCAGGCGTACCGGCACAAAAGATTGAAAACCTCATCGAACAAGTGAGGGCACTGGTGGATGCAGGTGTCTTGAAGAAGGGTCAGGGGAAAGCGTTGATTGAGAAACTCGAAGGCGCACTGCGGAAACTGAATCAAGGCGACATACCTGGTACCTTGCGCAAACTGCGGGCATTCATCCGTCAGGTCACTGCGCTCATCCATAAAGGGAGCCTCTTACCAGAGCAGGGACAGCCGTTGATTGACGGGGCGCAGTCCATTGGGGTGGGTAACCCCGAACAACGGATTGAAAGCCTCATACAAGAAGTGAGTGAGTTGACGAATACGGGTGTTTTGACTAAGGGCGAGGGGAAAGCTTTGTTGGAGAAACTCGAAGGCGCACTGCGGAAACTGCGTCGAGGCGATGTTCCCGGCGCACTTCACAAACTGCAAACTTTCATCAAGCAACTGGAAACCTTTGTCCGGGTGGGGAAACTTTCACTGGAGCTGGCACAGCCGCTGATTGATGAGGCCAGCCTAATTCTCGAGCTGCATGTGGGGGGAAGTAGCCCATAACGGCGTATAGCCCGGCGGAGATCCACCCGGTTCTTTGGCCTCTATCCCGTTTTCTCGTACGGGGTCTTCGCCCTGGTGGTATTGATGGTACTGTACACCCTCGCCCTCGCCCCAGCACGGCGCGATGGGCGAGGGCGGCATCACCGTGTGCCCATGGCGCTGGGCATGGGTGCGGGGGGAGTCTTTGGCCCGCGCCTGTTTGTGTTGGGTAGCGCGAATGATCTTTCCTCTCAAGCGGTAGCGCGGGCCAAGTGGCAGGCTGAGGGCGCGTTAACTGCCGCCGACCAATCGTCGCAGGGCCTGGCGCACCGCTGAGAGCCGCAACACGAACAGCGCCCCCACAACGCCAGCATAGATCAGCGGCACGGTGATGATGTCACGATCCAGCCACAAGTAGTGCCACACGGCGAGCGGCACGGCTACGTAGACCAGCCGGTGCAACGTTCGCCAATTCTTGCCCAAACGTCCTTGCCAGCCGCGGGTGGAAGTGAGGGCTAACGGGATGAGCAGGAGTAGAGCGAGCGAACCAATGGCCATCGCCCGCCGTTCACCCAGATCGCGCAGGATGAGTTCCCACTCCAAACCATTTTCAAGTACCGCATAATTCCATACGTGCACGACGGCGTACAGGAACCCGTACAATCCCAGCGTCCGCCGCACCTGCACTGCCCACTGCCATCTCAACAATCGGCTGGCGGGCGTGCAGGCAAATGAAGCCACCAGCAGGGCCAGCGAGGCCGAGCCGGTGCGTAGCATCAACGTGCGATTGAAAGTGAAGCTGCTTCCCTGAATGGCATAGTCCAACGCCAACCAGGCCAGGGTGGACAACCCGGCGCTGTGAGCCAGGGCACGATGCCAGTTGCCACTCAGCCACGAGCCGGGGTTGGTCAAGTTCGCCTTCGATTGCATTGAGACGGAGTTACTCAGTTAAACCGCGAAGACGCCAAGAACGCAAAGAAATCTCTTTGGTTTCCTTCGTGTCCTTCGCGTCGCCTGCCCCTGCAAAGGGGTTGCGGTGAAATTGTCTCGACTGCGTAAGTCTCTTTGCGCTGGCCTCAGCCCAACAAGTGCTGGCCGAAGTCTTCGGTAAAATCGCGCCACACGCTGTGGATGTGGGTGCCGCCGTTGCGCGAGTTGTCGTGTTCCAGCAAGAAGGTGGGGCCTTGCAGGCGGTAATAGTAAGGGCGGCGGGCTTCGAGCGAACCGGCCCAACCGAATTGAATGCTTTCGAAACCGGCGGCGTTGATCTTCTCCCACTGCCCGACGGACAGCGTTTCGGGGAGTGTGTCCAAATACTTCTGCATGATCTCGCGGGCCAACGCCTGCCCGTCCGCTGTAAGGTCGTCGACCTGAACTCCCACTGGGTCGAGCGGCGAAACGTAAGCCTGATTTTGGGTGACGTGCCGGGTAAGTGTGTCCGCCTGAAAGATGGCCGTCTGGCGCAGACTGCCTTCCAGCGAGGTGATCAGTTCACGCGCCGCCCACTCTTCGCGCTCCAGAGCCTTCAGCCCGGCGCCGTTCACGGTGGGCCAGGAGCCGAGAAAAAACGGCATCAATGCGACCTGATCGCCAACCATCGTGAAATGCAGAGAGAGATGATGACCCTCAAAACGCCAGCCCCAGGGGTCGGCGCCGCCCGGCGCGCCGAAGACGGTGACAAAGTACAACTCAGGATCGTTGCCCAGATCATTTTGCAGTGAAATGATGTCCAGCGATTTTTGCAGACCGGCGGATGAGAGGCTGGTTTGCAAAAGCGCCAGCGCCCCGTCGTGCTGGTCAGCCGCCATCTCTCTCAACGGCAGGCCGTTGCGCGGGACGTTGCGCGGCGTCGTCCAGTGCCAGCGAGTGCGCTCGGGATCGGCAAAAGCGTAAGTCGCTTTAGTGCGTTGCCCATCATCAAGCAAGTCAATGAACTGTGTCGCCTTGAGCGCCATGTCGCTCGCCAGTTGCGGCGTTGCCGGGGCTGAGGCGACAGCGGTGGCAGGCGGAGCTTCGGTCGGGATCGCGGTTGAGGCCGGAACATTGCCGCCGCTCAAATTGGCGGCTGGGGTGGAAGTGGGAAGAGATCGGGTAGGGACCGGAGGCAGCGTCACCGTCGACGACGGGGCGCAGGCTGCGGCCAGTCCGCCAAGTCCGCCCAGCACTGCCAGTTTCAAAGCTTCCCGTCGAGTGAGTTTTCGGGCCATCGTGCCCTCCTTGAGCAACTATAAATATTTCGCAAACCAGGCCAGGGTTCGCGCCCAGGCATCCTGCGCGGCTTCGGCGTTGTAGCGCGAGCCGGTGTCGTTGTGAAAAGCGTGATCGGCGTTGGGATAGATCGCCTTCTCGAACACTTTGTTGTTTGCCAGCATGGCGGCCTCCATCGCCGGGGCGCTTTGAGTAATTCGGGTGTCGAGCTCGCCGTAAACGGCCAGTACGGCGGCGTTGATGCCGGGGATATCGGCGGCGCTGGGAAGCGGACCATAGAAGGGAACTGCCGCTTTGAGTTCAGGCATTTGAGTCGCCACTCGCCAGGTGACGCCGCCGCCAAAACAAAAACCCGTCATGCCCACCCGATCGGCTTG
>CAYSIV010000427.1:0-4091 GCA_964431175.1 uncultured Anaerolineales bacterium | reverse complement strand
TCTCGTAGTAATACATGAAGTCTCGTAGTAATGTGAAGTCTCGTTGTAGTACTAGTTCGTGTCCAAGAAAGCACTCGGCGAAGCATTCCAAACTGGCCATCATGCTCAAAGCACTAACCATAAGACGCTATCCAGACAATAATAGGTCGAGAATTATGTCAAAACTATCGGGTTTTCAAGGCTTTTCGTAGCATGCCCTCCAACAAGGCTGTTTTCGTGACCACCTGGTTTCCCAGGCCGGAAAAAAGGCATCCCCGCAGAGACCTTGTTCGGAAAGGACTTCTTGGACACGAACTATCTATACCCTCTGACAACTTGGTTGAGTTGGAGCCAATGATCAATTATGAATGAAACGGATTCCACTGATAACGGCCAACAGAAAACTGAAGTTGAAGGAGGGGCCACACTTTCGGGACAAGGGGAATCGAATATTGGTGGCGATATGACGGGCCGAGACAAGATTACAGCAGGCGGTCATTATATTCACGCTGAAGCAGGCGCAGCAGTAACGGTAATTATTCAGCAGGCCACATCATCAGAGGCGGAGCACAAAACAAAACAAGAAGATGAGACAGAACACCTCGCAAATGAAAAGGCGGAACAAGAATGTTTGGCAATACAAGAAGCGGAACGAGTAGCGAGAGAGAAGACTGAAAAGGCCGAACCAGAACGCTTGTTGAGGGAAAAAGCTCAGATGGATCAGCTAGAAGCAGAAGAAATGGCTACATTCGGAAACAAATCGGAGTTGATGTTCAAGTTTGTTCCTTCGGTTATAAGCTCCGATTCGTTGGTTGCTCACAGAATTAACCTGGTGATTGTTAATCGCTCAGAAAAGCCTTTGCACAGAGTTTCCCTAAACTGGGCTTTGCCTTCAGGCTTGAGAATATTGAATGATTTGATAACAAGTTGTGATCGAATTAAGCCTAACGAGGAAAAAACTCTCCCTATAGAGGTTAAGACTGATCTACCAGGAACTTATATGCTAAAAGTAAGATCCTTAGCATACAGACTTGATGGCGAATTAACGAGACATCAAGATTTAAGTGTGCCGATATCTAGCTACTGAAAATATTGCCATATAAAATCTGCGTTTTGGCTTCGGGTAAGTTTGCAAGAGTATGACTCGGGGTCCTGACGGCTAGGAATTGATATGCCGCTGCCAAATGCTTTCGTTCGGGCTCGCCCTGGAACCATCATTTTGGAGGAGCAATACAAATATCATTACGAGATTGCTAGGACTCTGGCTGCTCCGAAGGCAGTAGAACTGGAGGGTGCAGTGAAAGTGATCGTTCCTTATGACGGACATCAGACATTTACACGCGCGGCGATAAGCGACACTTCTATTGTAGAGAGAAATCAAGTCAATGCACGCATCGGAATACTTCATCTCCTAAGAAAGCCGCAACCTGGCAAAGTGTCACTCCATTGGCCGTCTGTTGAAGTGATTCCGCTGGAGATTCCGCTTTCTGTTGCCCGGCAAGCTGCGAAAGAAGACAATTGGACTGCAGACAAGAAAGCTGCTCAAATCAGTGTATCTTTGGGACTTGAAAAACCAGATATTTGTCCATTAAATGTGGACGCATTCGTCTTTGATGAAGATCAGGTGCGATACAATCGCACCGTCGCCTCTTTTTTGCCTGCAGATATTAGTGGTCAGAAAACAGCACCCCAAATACCTCCATCGGTCCCAAAGACTGGCTTACTAGAAACCTTATCAAGCTGGCTTGGCTCCCTCTTTCAAAGCACTCGTTCACGTTCGGACTCGGTAACAGAAGTCAAGGCTACTGAGTCGGAAGATGTAGCACGGCAGCAATTGGCTGAACTTGGCACTTTTGAAAACGGCTTAGCTTTGTCATTTGCGATAGATGTGTTTTGGCCCGCACATTTAGCAGAGGATGTTGCTTTGGCGCGCTTACATAGTGCACGTTTACATTGGCCCTTATCAGCTTTAGAACCGAGTGACCAAACAATGCATCTTTATGCTGGTGATGAGAGGAATACCAAACTAAATTGGCGGTATGAAGAGGGTAGACGAATCATCGAGTGGGATGGTTTGGAAGCTGAAAACAAAGGCAAAGAGGAAGGTACCAACTTAGTGCATTTTGCCTTTCCAAAAATGTATCTAGTCATAGACTCTGTTCTAGATTTAAGCCATGAGTCGAGTTTGTCTCTAAGTTTTGAGATCGAGGTAATAGGCTCGGCACTTTCGGGACGATCTTTATTGATTTTCGATGCTATTGGAAATCAACTGACGCAGTCGCGCTTTAGGGCGCAGTCTTCGCCACAATTGCATCTAAAGCGCGCCTATAAGTCGAATGTGTCGATTTGGAATGAGCTGTGGCGTTATGGGCGTGAATTATGGGCGTGGTGGCTGCCAAACGCTTTTGAAACCGATCAAACTTCTACAGTAACTCAAGTTCGAACCCGGCTGATTGGGGACGCAACCCTTTGGCTTGCCGAAGCGTTTGCGCGACGGCAATACTTGCCGCGACGAAGAATGATATTTGAAGGGATTCGATTAGACGAAGAGCGGCTTCACGATATAAGACAGGTGCTTCGCGACCTTGGTTTTGAGATTCGCGATGAGAAAAAACTGGAGGGTACAAATCTTGGCTATGTCTTTCGCGCTAAAGCAAAACCGCAACTTGCTGAACTTGAAGGACATAGCTTAGAGCTGATGTTAGTGGCTTATGCCGTTGATGTAGCTGAAACAAAGCGCGAATTACAAATAGAGGGTGGCGTTAAATTGATTACGCCTATAACAACTGCAAATCTGGAATTGTTACTGCTTGGAGCAGTGAAAGAGAAAGACGATCTATTACAAAGCAAATTCAATCAGCTTTGCCAGTTGCTTAGAATCCGTTTTGCTAATGTGGTAGCGCTCCGTTAGGAGGCTTGCATGGGTGTGCAAATAATTGATCGCCCCTTTACTACACGATGTTACCTTTGTGGAGCAACTGAAATCTATGTTGTCTGTCATCATTGCGGATTGCCTATGTGTAAAAATCATGGGCCAATAAAACCGCCGTTAGCCTTTTTTACTAAAAATAGAGAATTCTATGAGTTGGATTTAGAACACAGCCCAGCAACTGGTAGATCGGGAGCGCACTGCACTAACTGTATTCATTGGGTTCCAGATACCATCAAATTGATAACATGGCCGGGAATAATCTTGGTTTTATTAGGATCCCTGTTCACTTTTATTAGAGCTGTCTTTCTTCGAGCTATATATTTACGTTGTACTACAGATCCTTACCAACCCAATTTATCGGGCTTGGCAAAGATCATCTGGGATTTCTTCGAAGTTTTGGCTAAGTTGGTTGCTTCAACATTTGAAATCAAGTTGCCCTGCACTACATATGACTGGCTGGACCCTATTCTGTGGCTCTCGTTAGCTTTAGGGTTGCTTATTGTTGGAATTGTCCTTATTCCTTTAGGGATCTTTATAGATCGCCAGTTAGAGGCTGAAGAAATTGTAGGGATGTATCGCAACTGGTTTAGACCACAACGTATACGGCCTTGGCCTCCTCTCTTTCCAGTCGTTGCGTTTGTGCCAACGGAGACTCCGGTTTTGATTCAAGAGACTGTCCAAGGCGTTATCATGCCACATAACATGGCAACTCTCGACCAAACTGATGTTAGCTGGGAAGGAACTGTTCATCTTCCGCTTCGAATGAGTGTTGAGGATGGGATGCGATTTGAAAAATACTTGCGACGTTTTTTTGGTAATAATCTTCTATCAAGTAAAACTGATATCGCAACACAAGCTAGCTTCTTGGTTTTGAACGGCGCTAAAGCTATTTGTTGGAAATCACCGGGAGAAGTATGGATAAACAGGACTTCAATTCAGAAATTGCCTTACTTAACTGGGGAACTTGGACAATCTAATCCTGACTGGCCAACACATAAGAAACACCGATCCTATAGCTTGTCTAGAGACATTCTATCGGAATCACCTGCGCCAAACAAATTACCTGTGCGTATTCGTGCTTTGGTTTTGCCCAACAGTGCTGGTTATGAAATTGGCGTGGAAATTCAGTTGGAACCCTGGCTGAAATGGGAAAGCCCTAAGGCTAATTCCCAAGCAAGTA
>CAYSIV010000426.1:0-4098 GCA_964431175.1 uncultured Anaerolineales bacterium | reverse complement strand
CGAGGAACTGCCGGGCGTAGGCGGAGAGCGACTCGACGTAGCGCCGCTGGCCCTCCGCGTAGATGGTGTCGAAGGCCAGCGAGGACTTGCCGGAGCCGGAGACGCCGGTGATGACGACCAGCTTGTCGCGCGGGATGGTGACGTCGATGTTCTTGAGGTTATGCTCGCGGGCGCCGCGCACGACTATCGAATCGAGGGGCATGGGGTCCTCCCAGGCAGGGTTCGGCTCGAAGAATTATTGTAGCGCCTGACAGGGATTAGAACAAGGGTTTTAGAGGCGCACCTTGACTACGCTGCGCGGGGGGGGCTACATTTCAGTCAAGGGGGGATCAGACGCAACGCGGCGTGAGAAGGAGAAGCGGAATGGTCCGCTGGCCCTCAGTTGTGGTTGTGGCTGCTGCGCTGGCCGCAGCGGTGATCGCATGCGGTGAGGAAGAAGAAGTCCTCGCGCCAAACGCTGCGCTCACCCCATCTGCTTCTCCCTCGGCGAGCCCATCTCCCACCTCGAGCGCCGCGATGCCCTCGGCGACTCCATCACCCTCGCCTGCCCCGGCGAAGCTTACCTACACGGAACCGCTGTTCGGCTATTCCTTCGATTACCCGGCCGATTGGTACCTCTCTCCGACCAAGGAAAATGGCGGGTCCCCTATCCTGTATAGCTATGACCCCTCGGCGGTTGCGCCAGAAGAAGCGGGCAAGCCAGTGCCAAGAGATAAGCTAAAGGCCTTTTTTTGGGTCGCAAAGGGCGTCACACAGCCCCTGCAGGAGTGGCTCGCCGCCACGCCCGAACCGGGCCAACCTCCGACGCCGAAGGTGACCTCACAGGAGGAGGTGATGGTTGCCGGTAGGGAGGCTGTCTTCCAAGTCACGCAAAATCCCGAGACTAGCGACTTCAGCTACTACATCCGCCTCAATTCAAGCAGCGTGCTGGTGATAAATGCTGGGCCGGCTGACTCGGACCTAGTGGTCGTCTTCGAGCAGGTGATTTCAAGCCTGCGCTTCTCATCATGAGACCCGAAGCACATATCTTTTTCCTAATGCTGGTGGCCGCTTGCCTGGCCCTGACGTCTCGCTACGGGCACAGCTACGCTCACGGTTTCACGCTGCCCATAGTAGGCTTCGGTCCCGGCAGCTGGTTTGACCATACATCTCCCAGCAGCCCCGGTGCCGGGCTTAGCGATAACAACCCCAACCTCATGACGCGTTGGGACGGCGCCACTGGATACTCGTATAACGGTCACGCCGGCATCGACTACCCGACAGGAGTCACTGGCTATGACGTAATTGCAGCAATCAGAGGAACTGTGCAGTTCGTCGGATGGCAAAATCCAAATAACCATGGGGAAGGCTTCGGATTCTACGTTCGCATCTCGCATGCCGATCGCGGCTATTCATCTTTGTATGGCCACCTCACAGACACACAGCTGGTGTCCGCGGGACAGTTCGTAGGGAGGGGGGACCGAATCGGACTCAGCGGGAACACCGGCTACTCAACCGGGCCTCACTTGCACTTTGGCGTGTACTCTCAGGGCGGCTGGGTGCCCATCGACCCCTACGGCTGGGCGTACACGGACTGGAGAAGCCCTGACCCTTACACCAGCGAGATCGACATCGGGCACCTCTGGGGCACGCGGGTGGGCACGTTCACCAGCGGCAGCATCGCCGCCAAGGACGGCAGCCTGAGTGCCGGCTGGGAGTCCAACCTGGGGCTTCCCGGCTCCGGTACCGTAACCGCCATGTCAATCGACGGGTCGCGAGTCGGCATCGTCCGAGGCGGGACAGCGTACGCTAAGGACGGCAGCCTCAACCAGTCACAGCCCAGCGCTAGTTGGCAGCTCATCGCGAACAACGCGCTGGACATCAAGCTGGCGGGGAGGCGAATGGCGGTTCTCGGTACGGACCGCTGGCTCATCATGAAGGATGGTGCGCTCAACTCCGGCTGGTACACGAACGTGGCGGACAACGTCTGGAAGATTGCAATTACCCCGACACGCATCGGCGTCCTGAAACTCAGCGGCGAGTTCATCGTGAAGGAAGGCTCCATTGGCAGCGGCTGGTATCAGATGATGGGTCCTGGGAAGGCCAAGGAGATCGCTCTTACGGACAACTGGATAGGGGCGATAAGGGGAGAAACTGCGACGGTGGATCAGTTCTGGGCCACAGAGGTCCTTCAGAACAACCCGCCCTGGTCGACCATCGACACGCAGGTGAACGCGATTTCAATGGGCGGCAAGGGGCTGGACAAACGGACGGGGTGGGTGAAGGGCGGCCATGGCTGGGCGAAAGAAGAGATCTTGAATGGGGCGATCATCGACCTTGGCCTCGCAGTGGAGGTGGCGGTCAATTCCGGCCGAGCCGCCAGACGGACCTCGTTGGGGAGCATCTACGCGAACCAGACGGAATTCCTCTCGTACATCGGTGGAGGCGTGGTTGGCAACGGCTCGGGAGTGCGTCTGAACTAGCCCCCGGCCACCCGGGTGAGCTGAAGGCGGAGGCGCAGCGGCTGTACGCGGTGTCAGTCTAGGCTAGCGGCGGAGGCGCCGCTGGCGGATTAGAACAAGGGTTTTAGGGCAGGCACCGCTACGACCCCGGCGCCGTGCCGATCAGGTAGCGAACGCTGAGCGATACGCTGGCGTCGCCGCTGTTGACCGCCTCCAGAAGGCCGCAGCCGACGGTCTGGTCGCCGGAGGGGCCGCGCGCGATCTCTACCGCGCCGCCCATGCGGTTCAGCCGCCAGCGCAGGTCCACGTTGTCCGCCGGATAGGGATCGGTCACCTGCCAGGTGAAGGCGAAGACGAAGGCCGCGCAGGGCGGAGGCTGTTTGCCGGAGCCGACCGGAAGGCCGAGGGGGTCGAAGCCGTAGCGGTCGCCGGGCCCAATCGTGAACTCCAGGGCGCCCTCTCCCAGCGTCTGTACGATCGGGTCGAGCTCGGGGGAGGCAACCGGCGGCGCCGTCCCGCCGCCCGTCGACGGTACCGCGGTCCGCGTAGCCGCCTTGGTCTGGTTAGCGGCGAAGGTGGGGCCGCTGAAGGCGGGAGATTGGGTCGCGGTATCGTCACCACCTCCGCACGCCGCGAGGAGCGAGACAAGGGCGGCGAGGATGACGATCAGCAGCAAACCGCCGAGACTCCCTTCGGCTCCGCTCAGGGCAGGCTTCGCTTTTCTCAGAATCATAGGTGCCGCTCCTCGGCGGTACCACGAACGATGGAAATGTGAGCCCGGATGCTTGCCCCTCTCCAGATTCCCCTTCGACATTGCTCAGGACAGGCTTCGCGACGATGCCATCAACCGCGTACGCACGTGCTGACCGCTCAGAATGACAGCACGCCGAGGACCCACTTTCAGGGCAATGTCAGACAACGAAGGGCCCCGCTTCACGAACGGAGGCGCTCTTCCAGGTCGCGCAGGCGGTCCTCCAGGTGGCGCTGCACGTAGGCCATCGTGAAGTCGCCGCGGGTGCGTTCCAGGATGCCACGCATCGCGTCTGCGGTGCGGCGCAGACCGGCGGTTACCGCCTCCGGGTAGTCCATCGTCACCAGGACGTCGTAGATGTCGCCCATCGCCGCCAGGCACTCCTCGCAGTGCGGGATATCGCCGGCGCGCAAGGAGTCCAGCAGATGGCGCCGCAGCTCACCGACGGCCTCGCCCAGGCCGTTGAGGTAGGACGCGCCCATGACGCCCAGCTCCTGCGGCGCAGGCAGCGGACGCCCGGCGATGAGGGCCAGGGTGCAGGACGCCTCGGCGTACTCCTTCTGCGCGTCGTGGACGAAGCCGGCGTGGAAGATGTCCCGGTGCGTCGCGAGACCCGCCTCCGTCTGCGCCAGGTTGGCCTTGGCTTTGGCTAGTAGCGCTTCGGCTTTATCGAACTCGCGGCGGTGCACGGCGCGGATGGCGTTGGCGGAGAGGCGGATCACCTCCCGCGTCAGGGGTAGCGCCTGCTCGCGTGCCCGGTGCTTGGCGTCCAGGTGCTCGCGCAGCGACTCGGCGATCTCGTTGAGGCCGTCGGTGTTCACAGGTCTTTGACCGGGTCCGGGAACTCGCCCTCGCGGGCGGCGTCGATCATCTCGCGCGCCTCCTTGGGCATCTCGACGCCGAACT
>CAYSIV010000425.1:0-4103 GCA_964431175.1 uncultured Anaerolineales bacterium | reverse complement strand
CTGCCTAAACTGAAGGGGCAGGGCTGTCGGTGGTTTCTGGTTCGCTCTCATCTTCTTCTGTCTCGTTGCGGGATGATGGCTCTTTTGTTGCCTTTCTGGTGACTCGTGCAATCTTGCGTCTTGCTTCCTCCGCTTTCTCGCCTTCCACAATGTCGCGTTTCAAAATCTCTTGCACCAATACGTCCTTGATTTGTTCCGTATCAATTTTGACACCTGGCGATACTCTGCGGAGTTCACGCCGAATTACGTCCAGCACAGGGTCGCTAGAACTACTGCTCCAATGAAGAAACGACTCAAGGCTTGCCGTTGGACGTGATACTCGCCAAGTGTGGACTTGCCTAAACCTTCTTTGGTCAAGAGATATAGGCTTTCAAGATGGTCTGAGTTTTTCGGGTTGAGATTCAAGAAGTCAATTTCAAGGACAAGTTCTTGACCGATAGGCTTACCAAAGGAGACTTTGTAGATTTGCCAAATTGCTCCGTTGGTCAGAATGACCCACTCCAAACCCTGATTGGTGGCGTAATCAACCGCCTGTTTTACGAAAGACTCCTTCAACTCAAGGCCGATGGCTTTGACTTCAATGAGCATTTGAAGCTTTCCATCAAGTTTGACAGCGAGGTCAACAAACGTGCCGCGAATGACGTATTCGGAAGTAATTTCCGAATACTTGTCAAAGCCAAAAACGTCTGCCAGCATATCGGTAATAATTGTGACAGTATCCGACTCGTTTACGTCGCGGGCCTTCGCAGACGAAAGCACAGGCAAAAACCTTTTTATACCTGCGGTCAACCTGTCTTTGACTTTACCGGGAATTGCGGCCATGTTTATCTCTCCTTTCAGAAATGAAACTGTTGCGATTCGATATGCGCCCTGAACCAACTACGCCGACATTGGAAAAAGGGGCTAACCTATAGTAGACGGAAAAAGCATCTACCATTATATGCAAACAGCTACATGTAGATACCTCTCAAAGCATCTACATGTAGATGCAAAACCCGCTAGAGAGAACCCTCACCCCGCATCCGCCACATGCTCATCATCATCAAAATAGCGGCGGCGGGTTTCGGTTTCGGGGCGGGCCGCAGGCATGCCGAGCGTGACCGGCGTGGTGTCCATTGTCACCCACACCGCACTGCTCACCGAACTTAATGTGGAGTGGGCGGTGGCCTCTATTTGGTAGAGGCCGGCAGGGAGAAGGTGGCGGAAGCTGTTGCGGCCATCCCACAGCCGGGTGTGGATTCCGGCGCTGTAGCGGCGGTTCTCCACCAGCGTGGTCACGGGCCGCCCCATCTCGTCGTTGACGTAGATGGCAACGCGGGCGTTGCGCGACACGTCAAGGCGGATGGTGAGCAAACTGGCGTCGTCGGGATGGTTGGGGTAGAAGGTGGGACGATCCACCGCCAGGCCCAGTCGAATGGGCCGCCGGAACGCGCCGACCAGGAACCAACCGGCAATTGCCAGCGCCGCCGCGCCGGCAATGCCAGCCGGGAGCGCCCAATCGGCCAACGGAATTTCCGGCAGGCTGGGGAGCACCGTCGGGGGCGGGGCGGCTTCGAACACAACGACTCGTTGAAGCGAGGTGGTGTTTCCGGCGCGGTCGGTGGCGTTGAGGGTGAGCAGGTTGTTGCCCTCCTGCAGAGTGATGATTGTACTGAACGCGCCTTGATTGTCGGTTGGGATACTGCCGCCGTTGAGCGACAGCACCGACCCCGGCTCCACCTTGCCGCTCACGCGCAGGGTGGCCGCGTCCACAATCAGGCCGTCGGGCACGTTGGCAACGGTGATCGTCGGGCCTTGCGTCCGCACGTGAATCACGCGCTCCTCGGTGGCGATGTTGCCTACCGGATCGGTGGCGACCACGCGGATGACGTTGTCGCCCTCTTGCAAGAGCAGGTCGAGTGAGAAGAGCCCGCTGGCATCCACTTCCGCCGGTTTGCCGTTCACCGTCACATCCACATCGGCGGGAACCTGGCCGTTCACGGCGACAATGTTGGTGTTGAACCAGGTGTCGGCGGCGGGAGCGCCCAGCACAATGCCGGGCGGGGCGGTGCGCAGAACCACGTCCGACTCAACCTGATGGGTGTTGCCGGCCGAGTCCGAGGCGCGCACGGAGACGATGTTCGAGCCTTCGACGAGTTGGCGGGTGACGCGGAACGTGCCGGTGGCGTCCACCAGCACCGGCGCCGGATCGTTATTGACGAACACCGTCGCGTCAGAGGAGGTGGAGCCTTCGATTTGGAAGGTGGACGCGCGGGTGGTTTGCTCGGGCGGAAAGTTGGCGATGACAAGCGAGGGCGGGGTGTTGTCCACCGCCACCGATGTTGTTTGATCCACGCTTTGCAGAGTGCCAGCCGCCGCCACTTTGATGGTGTAGTTGCCGTCGGCCACCACGTTGCCGCCCTGGTCGCGCCCGTCCCAGGCCGCCGAATGTTGACCGGCCGTCTGCGGCAGTTCTTTCATCAGGGTACGCACGGTCTGCCCGGCCCCGTTCAACACCTCGGCGCTCACCGTCGCCTTCTCGGATAAGTTGTAGAAGATAGCGATCTCGTCGAGTGTGCCGTCACGGTTGGGCGAGAACAGGGTCTGGTCGGTGGTCAGGGTAAGCTTGGGTTTGCGTAGCCAGTCGAGGGGGAACATGACGAATAGCAACGCCAACACGCCCACGGCGGCGACGACGTAAAGTGCCGGTGGGAGCGAGAGAGTTGTTCGTGGCCGCCGACGCTGGCGGGTTCGGCCCGTTTCAGGGCGGGTGTAGAGGTCGGACATGCAGTAACAAGTGTAGCATCCTGAGCGGAGGGCCGGTGTAGTTCCGGCCCGCAGTCGAAGGATGCAGGTCTATCGCGAAAGCCGCACCCTTCGACTACGGCCAACCAACGACACGTTGGCCTCCGCTCAGGGTGCTAATGTTCAATCAAGCTCCAGCATGATCACGTCATCGTCTTTATCGTTCGACGGCGTGATCGTCGGGTTAGCCGTCACTGTTTGAGAACCGGGGTTGCGCCCTGAGCCTGCCGAAGGGCCGGACGAGGACCCCGGCTCTCCGGCAGAGGACGGCTGAAACCTGGCTGGCAGGATTCGGACTTTGGATCGTCGGGCCGGCCGACTTAATACGTAGCGCGTCGCATAAATTGACCCGGCAATCAGCGCCGTCGCCAGAATCCCCAACGTCAGCCAGGGGTCGCTCCACAAGAGCGCGAGCGGCCCCAACAGCAACCAGATGGGCAGGGCAAAGATGCTGAACCAGATGAGCAATGCGCCGGCAAGCAGGGAGACAATCAGGTTCAACCACGGGCGGCGCTCGGCCCACAATTGTTGCCTGAGCCAGCCGACGAGCGCCCCGGCCAGCCCCCACAATAATACTTGAAGCACATCCAAAAGCAACAGGCCGGAACGCCCGGTATTGAACGGTTCGACAATCAGCTTTAGGGTGTCGAGCGAGTTCTGGCCGGTGTAGCGGGCGCTGATGGCGTTGAAGAAGATGGGCTGTTGGTGCAGGGCCAGCAGGTCGGTGGACTGGCCGGCCATGCCGCCCGCCACTTTGAGCCACAGGGCCGCCAGCGCCCCCACCCAGAAGCCGCCACCCGGCCCCAGCGTCATCCCGGCCATCAGCGGGCCAAGGCCGGAGATGAGATTCCAGGCCAGCATGGGCGTGGCCGTAATCAGCAGAGTCCAGGGCAGGCGGCGCAGAATGGGCGACTGGGCCAGGACGGCGACGGCGAGAAAGAGGCTGGCCAGGTAGGGCGAGAGAGTCCACAGCGGCCACATGGCCAGGGCCACTGCTAAAAAGTAGCCGAGGGTGGTGTTGTAGAGTGCGGCGCAGAAGAGGGCGATGAGGATAAAAGGCTGCCAGTCGGTGGGGTAGGCGGGCCGGGCTTGATAGAGAACTTGCGACAGGGCAGACAGCCCAACAGCCGACACGCCGCGCTCGACCACATCACGGCGGGTTTGATATTGAAAGACGATGCGCGCCCACAGGCGGCGGAAGAAGAGTTTCACTGCAATCATAAAAGAACTCACCGCGAAGACGCAAAGGACGCAAAGTTTTTCTTTAGACGTTATCGGGAATAGCCTTTCGCGCTCTCCAACCGCGTCCTCGCGGTTGG
>CAYSIV010000424.1:0-4106 GCA_964431175.1 uncultured Anaerolineales bacterium | reverse complement strand
GGGCGCTGAAGAGGTAGCCAAGTGGGCGGCGTTCCAGAAGTATCTGGGCAATATTCGGAAATATCGCGATGTGGCGGGCGCGGTTGATCAATTTGAAAAGTATTTGCCCTATGCGATTGCTTTTGGGCTTGAAAGGCGATGGGTGAACGCCTTTGCGAAAGCGCCCAACGTCGTGGTGCCCATGCCGCATTGGTATTATTACCGGCCTCGAACCATTGGAACCGGCTCGCCTTCAGGCTCAATTACCAAGAACGTGAGCGCGGGGCAAATGCCCAGCTTGAATCAAGCCGGGGAGGGGATGATCGGTGGACTGAACCAGATGGGTGAAGGGTTGATTGGCGCCTTGAATTCCGCCGGACGATCCTTCTCAACGCCGCCCGCTCCCAAGTACACCTACAGCGGTGGGGGGAGCTTGGGCTCGAGTGGGGGAAGTCGATCGTTTCGGAGCAGTGGCAGTAGTTTCCGAAGCAGTTCCCACCACAGCAGCGGCGGCTTTCGTAGTGGCGGCTCCAGTGGCGGCGGGCATCGGGGATTCCGGTAAATTTCTGGAGGAGGGGCGGCGATGAAATCAGGGCGAGTGATGGGGCTGTTATTGGTGGGAAGCGGCCTGGGTCTGTTTGCGGTTGGCCTGGCGGTGTTATTCCTGTTCAAAGCGGCGGCTGGCCTGAGTGTGGCTGGTTTGGGCGTTGGCATCATTTTGCTGACGATTGTAAGCCTGCCGCTCTTCGGTGCGGGTATCTTTCTCATCGTCAGATCCGGGCAGGAGAGCCAGCAGGAAGAGGTGCTTATTAAGCAACGCAAGATTCTGGATATGGTGGCGGCGCGCGGCGAAGTGCGGATTAGTGATCTGGTACTTGAGCTGAAGACAACGCGCGAGCAAGTTCAAAATTGGGTGTACAATCTGGTGGGCATGGGGCTGTTTAGCGGCTACATCAACTGGAATGATGGGGTGCTGTACAGTTCCCAGGCCGCGCAGTTAAAAGACCTGACTGAGTGCAAGCGGTGCGGTGGGCAGGTGTCGTTGGCCGGCAAAGGCGTCAGCAAGTGCCAGCACTGCGGCACCGAATACTTTTTGTGAAACTAATAGTTTCGTTTCCTGTCTAACTTTCAGAAGGAGAGACATTCAATGACCGACATGTTTTCCAAGATTACCGATTCGCAGAATCTGCTTGAGAAACTCGCCAGCAAAATCCCCGGCTTCGGCGGCTACCTCAAAGAGGAACAGCGGCGCACCGCTGACAAGATGCTCCGCGAGACACTGGCCCAGCGCTACGAAGAGCAATGGGGACGAATCTCCGAAATTCAGCGGCAAATGATCAGTGAAGGCATGATTGACAGCATCGACAATATGGAAGCCGCCGCTGTCAAGCTTCGCACCTTCATTGACGGGATGCGGACGGCGTCTTACGGCTACGGCGGGCTGTTTGGCGCGGTGAAAATTAACGAGGCCGAACTGGCAAAACTTTATAATTACGACAACCAACTGCTGGAAGGCGTAGGCAAAGTGACCAGCGCCGTGGACAACGTGGCGGCCTCGGTTGGTTCCGACGGTTTGCCCGCGGCCATCCGCAACCTGACCAGCGTTTGCGCCGAGTGTGTGACGGCGTTCGACCGCCGAAAAGACGTGCTCACAGCGTAACCTTTACTCTAACCCCCAACCCTAACTCTGATGGAGGACTTACATGGCTCGTCGTATTTTTGATGTAATTGAATACCCCGATGAAATGCGGAATGAAATCGTCCACCGCTTTCCGGAGAGCGGCTCTGGCGACTTTCAACTTGGCTCGCAAGTGATTGTGCGCGAGAGCCAGAATGCGGTGTTTTTTCGCGATGGCCGCGCCCTCGACACCTTTGGCCCCGGACGGCACACCATCACCACTGCCAACATCCCGTTCGTTCGCGACTGGGTTGGCAAGCTCTTCAACGAGCGCTCGCCGTTCACAGCCGAAGTGTATTACGTGGCCGTGCGCGAATTCGCCGACCAGAAATGGGGCACGCCCCAGCCCATCATCGTGAAGAACCCGGGTGTTGGCTTGGGCATTGCCCTCCTGCAAGCCTTTGGCTCCTATTCCTTCCAGGTCGCGAACCCGCAGCAATTCGTGGCTCAGATCGTCGGCGCCCAGGGCGCGTACACGACCGCCGACATTCAAGGCCGCTTCCGCTCGATGATCCTCTCCAAACTGCAAGACTTGCTTGGCGAGCTTGGCACCAAGCAGGGTAAGTCGGTGCTGGACATCATCGGCCTCACCGAAGAGATTGGCGCAGGCGTGCGGGCCAAGACCCAGGACGATTTCAAAGCCATCGGCATCACCCTCAAGTCTTTCTATGTCGAGAACATCAAGCCTTCGTCCAAGTCGGCAGAGGAACTGCGGGCCATGGGTATGCTCGACATGCAAACCTACATGCAACTGCAAGCGGCGGATGCCATGCGCGACGCGGCCAAGAACCCAGGCGGCGGCGCGGGCCTCACTGCCGGCATCGGCGCCGGCATTGGCATTGGGAACATTATGGGCCAGGCCTTCCAGGGAGGCATGCAACCGCCGGCGCCTGCTGGCGGACCCGCCCCGGTCGCGCCAGCGCCCACGGCCCCAACGGGCGGCCCGGCGCCCGAGGTGATGAGCCCGGCCCAGGCCGCGGCTTATTTGCAAGTGGCTGAAGCTGATGTCATGCAATTGATCACCGGCAGCCAGATCAAGGCCAAGCAAATTGGCAGTCAGTATAAGATTTCCAAAAAGGTGCTGGACGACTACCTGGCCTCGTAGCCAACCCACACAGCCCCGTCTCAAACGGGGCTTTTATTTTGACAGTTGAGAGGAGATTGGAATGATTACCTGCCCGGCCTGTGGCACGCAAAACCCTGACACCGGAAAGTTTTGCATCGGTTGTGGAGTAGACCTGACGGCGACGGCGACAGAAGAAAAATTGATGACGGACTCGGTGACGACCGCCGCTGAGGAAACACCCTCCACCTTCAGTCCACCGGAGGTGCCCCCGGAATATATTTCGGCGTCACCACCCCCGGACCCAATTCCGGCGCCGCCGCCGCTGACACCGCCCTACACGCCGCCTCAACAGAGTTATTCAGCGGTGACTTCAGCTTCCGTGGCCGCGAAAGATCGCACGATCGCTCTGGTACTGGAAGTTCTGCCCGGCATCTTTGGTTTCCCTGGCATTGGCTGGCTCTACAGCGGCAACATTGCCGTTGGCTTGGGGTTGTTGCTCGGGGTGTTGGTGTGGAACGTGATCGGCATCGTAATCGCCATTCCAACCATTGGCATCTCGCTCTGTTGCACCGTGCCAATTACCTGGGTGGTGGTAGGCGTCTCGACGTACTTTTTGAACGAATATACGAAGAAGAATGCGGGCATGTTTGGGGCATAGGCTTGCTCAGACTTCCGAAGCGCCAAACACCGGCGAGACTTCGGAAGTCTGCCTTCGGAAGTCTGCTTTTTAGCCCAACCCCTTTGCCGCCTCCCTCACCGCCTCACAAACCATCCCCACTTCGGCATCACTCAACTCAGGATAAATTGGCAGGCAAAGCAGGTCGCGGGCGAATTGTTCAGTGACGGGCAGGCTGAGGGGCGGGTTGTCGGCGTAGGCGGGTTGGAGATGGATCGGCACAGGATACAAGATTGAAGTTCCAACGCCTTTGGCGGCCAACCCTTGTTTGAGCGCGTCGCGCTTCGGGTGGCGGATAACGTATTGATGATAAACGCCGCCGTTCGGGGGGAGTTTCAAATCTAAGTCGGCCAGGGCGGTGTTGTAAGTTTCGGCGATGCGGATTCGGCGGGTGTTGTCTTCTTCAAGATAACGAAGTTTGACCCGTAAGATGGCGGCTTGTAGTTCGTCGAGGCGGCTGTTGACGCCGTGAATGTCGGAGATGTAACGCTCGCGCCAGCCGTACATTCGCAGGAGCCTGGCCCGTTCCGCAATCTCGTCTGAGTTAGTGACGATGGCCCCGCCGTCGCCCAAGGCCCCTAAATTTTTGGTCGGATAAAAACTAAACGCCGCCGCCGCGCCAAACGAACCGACTCGTTTGCCCTGATACATCGCACCGTGCGCCTGAGCGCAGTCCTCGATCACGACGGCCCCGCGTTCTTCAGCCA
>CAYSIV010000423.1:0-4172 GCA_964431175.1 uncultured Anaerolineales bacterium | reverse complement strand
GTTCGGGCGAAATTTCCTGCATGATGATGTTCATGGGGAAGAGAACGCCGAGAAAGTCGGGGGTGACGGGTTCCATCGTCCCCGGGTGGAGCACCGGTTGCGGCGGCACCGGCATGTCGGCGTTGATGTTGTACCACGCTTTCGGCAGCTTGCTCTCGTCGAGCTGATATTTGTACTGGACAGTCATTGTTGTCTTTTCCTCTCCGGAAATATAGGGCCGATACGATAGTGGAAAAGTGATGGTACGGTGAACTCGTCTCTACGATGCTACCCTCCTTATACTCAATGAACCACGCCCAGACTCAGTTCAGCCGTTTGCGCGTGTATAGCGTGACAAACAGGCGGCAGATGATCACGCGGCAGTCGGTACACTCCGGGCCAATTTCATCCGGTTGAATGGCTTCGGTATGCACTTCGAAGCCGAGCGAGGTGTAAAGATCAACGTATTCGTTCAACCGCTTGCCGTCGGCCATGAACCGGCGCTCCCAACCCTCGGCCACCAATCCCGGCTTTGCCGGCCGTTCAAACTCCGGAAGGCGTGGTCTAGGCTCATCAACTTCGCAGGGCGCTTCTTCGAGCGGCAACATCGCGTTGAGGTGAAAATCGTTCATACAATTCTCCTCCAAATCAAGTCATTCCAATTGTGACGAAAGTCAGATAATTTAGAGGACATTCCTCGTAAATAAAAGAGCCAGTCCATGGCAGACTGGCTCTTTGTGTCTAACCGCTTATTTGCAAGCGCAAGTTTCACTTTCCTGTTCATGTCAGCTCTTCCGGTCATTCGGGCTTTGCAAAGTTTCGGCGATGAATTCATCCGAACGCTCATTTAGCAGGTTCCGGTATCCGTAGAATATCTCTGCGGCCTTATCGCCCAGCCAACCCTCCGGCAACAGTGCCGGCGGCAGGTTTGGATCGAGGCGAGGGAAAGGGCTATATTCATGGGTAACCCAGAATCGCTGGGCGAAGCATTGTGCTGGTGCAAGTTCGCCCCCATGGGCAAGCGCCTCGGCAGATTTTTCATACTCTGGCCCCCACCGATTGATGAAGCGCATATACAAGTGACTGAGGCCTTTCATATCCCAACAGCGCTCTACCAGCTCTCGATCGTTGCCCTTAAGCAGGCGCAAGCCCGAAAAACATTCCACAAACTGTCCTGCCCCAAGATCGTCAATCACCACTTCCACTTCAGCCAACCGGTTGTGAGGCGATATCCAGGTTCCTGGCGCCAGCCGCCCGAACCCCAGCCAAGTCAGCCGCTTGCGCAAGTCATTCCGTAAGTTGCGCTTGTTCTCCGGCAACGAAAATACTACTTGATGCCATTGTCCATCCCATTCCAGTTTGCGCGGCTCAAATATACGTTGACCACCTTCTTCAATAATTCGGCGGCCCCTGGTCGTAAGAGTGTAGAGGCTATGGCGGCCATCGCGTTCCGGCTTGAGCCAGCCTTTGCGCCGCATCCGCGACACGGTGGAGCGGACCGCCCGCTCACTCACCCCCAGCACTTCCAACATCTGCAATAAGCTTGATGTCCACACTCGGTCTGCTCGGTGAATAATCACGTCGCCAAATAAAACAAAAATAATGAACTGCGTCTGAAGTTGGGGTCGCTTCGACATATGTCAGTTTGTAATCATTCCGTCATACAAGTGAGACACTTTTAGTCTAACATGAAAACGAACTTTGTCAATTTAGTGATATTGTTCACAAGAAATAGAAGGCCCGTTGAAGCGGATTATTAACTCACCTTACGCAGGCGCCCTGAGCGGAGCGGCGGGGGCGTTCTTCGACTTCGCTACGCTTCGCTCAGAATGCCCCCGCCGCGCAGTCGAAGGGTGCGGCGCCTGCGTAAGGTGAGTTATTAACGAAGGGAAGCGCATGGTTTACTGTTCCGCCATCTCTGTGGCCGCTATGTCGCCGATCTGAATTGTGCTTAGGCCGCTTTTGGCATCCACCGAAGGCAGACGGCGTGAGGTGAGCAGGGCCGCCACTGCCCCTTCCACTTTTTCGGCGGCGCGTTTCTCGCCGAGGAAGTCCAGCATCATTCCCACTGACAGAATCGCGCCAACGGGGTTGGCGATGCCCTGCCCGGCAATGTCGGGCGCGGAGCCGTGAATCGGCTCGAACATTCCATTCCGGCCGGGATGAATGTTGCCCGAGGCGGCAGTGCCCAGCCCGCCCTGAATCATCGCGCCTAGATCAGTGATGATGTCGCCAAACAGATTCGTCGTCACCACCACCTCAAAGGCCTCCGGGCTTTTCACCATCAACATGCAACAGGCATCGACGTATAAGTGATTCTGCTCTACGTCGGGATACTCTTGGCCCACTTCGGCAAAGGTTCGTGTCCACAGGTCTTGGGCGCGAATCGCGTTGGCCTTGTCCACCATCGTCAGTTTGGGGCGCCGGGCCGGTTGAATTTTGCCCCGCGCTCTTGCCAACTCAAATGCATAGCGAATGACGCGCTCGGTGCCTTTGCGGGTGAAGATCATCTCGGCAATCGCCACTTCGTCCGGCGTGCCTTTGCGGAAGATGCCGCCCACCCCGGCGTAAGCGTCTTCGGTATTTTCGCGGATGACCACAAAGTCAACGTCGGCTGGCGTCTTACCTTTGAGTGGGCACAGATGCTCGGCGAAGAGCTTGACCGGGCGCAGGTTGACGTACAGATCGAGGCCCATCCGCAAGCCCATGATGACCGACCGCTCGACCAGGCCCGGCTCAACACCCGGATGACCAATCGCGCCCAGGAACACGGCATCCAGCGCCCGCCACTCGTCGATGACGCGATCCGGCACAAGCTCTTTGGTTTTCAGGTAATAGGCGCCGCTGTAAGGATACTCGACGAGATTGACATCAAAACCGTCTTTGACAGCGCGCAGAACTTTGAGTCCCTCGGCGACCACTTCCGGACCAATGCCGTCTCCCGGAATGACGCCGATGTTGTAAGTCTTCATACTTTTAACCGCCTTGAAATCACCAGCCGTTGAATCTGGGCCGTGCCTTCGTAGATTTGCATGATCTTCGCGTCGCGCATCCACTTCTCCACCGGATATTCGCGCATGTAGCCATAGCCGCCGAGAATCTGCACCGCGTCGGTGGTCACTTTCATTGCCGCGTCGGCGGCGTAAGCTTTGGCCATACTGGCCTCGGTCGTGCAGGATAGGCCGTTGTCGTAGAGCCACGCCGCCCGCCACGTCAGCAGGCGGGCCGCATCAATATCCATCGCCATCTCGGCCAGCATGAAGGCAATAGATTGGAAGGAAAAGATCGGCTTGCCAAACTGCTTGCGCTCGTGGGCGTAAGCCAGAGCGTATTCGAAAGCGGCGCGCGCCACCCCGACAGCCCCGGCGGCGATGTGCGTCCGCGTAATGTCGAACGTGCGCATGGCGATCTTGAACCCCTCGCCTTCCTCGCCCAGCCGATTCTCCACCGGCACTTCCACGTCCTCAAACGAAACGGCCGCCGTGTGTGAGGCGCGGATGCCCATCTTCTTTTCTTTCCTGCCCGGCGTCACACCTTTCCAGTCCTTCTCGACAATGAAGGTTGTGATGCCGTCGGCGCCGCGCGCGGGATCGACGGTGGCGAAGACGACATAAACATCGGCCAGGCCGGCGTTGGTGATGAAGACTTTTTGGCCGTTGACAATGTATCGGTCGCCTTTGCGGTGGGCAACGGTGGTCATGCCCGCCGGGTCGGAACCGGCCCCCGGCTCGGTGAGGGCGTAGGCGCCGAGGGTAGGGCGACCGCCGGGGCCGCCCCGGCAAAGCCACGATATGTATTTTTCCTTTTGCGCTTCGGTTCCGCCAATCAAAATGGGCGTGGCCGCCAGCGCCGCGCCGCCCATGATCGTCGCGATCCCGGCGCATCCCCAGAATATTTCTTCGTCCACCAGGGCTTTGGTCAGCACACTGTCCACGCCGCCGCCGCCATACTTTTCGGGAAAGGAATAGGTGATCAAACCCGCCTGATGCGCCTTTTCCAGAACGTCCCACGGCACTTCTTCTTTTTCGTCCGCCTCAGCCGCAATTGGGCGGATGGTTTTCTCGGCGAACTTGTGGGCCATGTCGCGGAACTCGCGTTGTTCGTCGGTGAGCGTAAAGCCTATCATGCCAGCATCGCCTCTATTTTCTGGCCGACTTGCGCCAACGCTTTCAACTTCTCCGCCCCGGCTTCAA
>CAYSIV010000422.1:0-4182 GCA_964431175.1 uncultured Anaerolineales bacterium | reverse complement strand
CCAATGAATTCCGGCATGTTGAAATACGGTGTAACAATTGTGACGGCCGGATGACTGGTACCGGCCAATGCCTCCAGATCAGCAAAGGCTCGATCGATGCGTGCCGGTCCCCTGCGCGCCCGTTGATCTGTCATGTCTCGACTCACCTTGGATATGTAAAGATACTTGCGCTAAAGAGCGTCCTGCGATACCCCGCCGTTGCCTCAAGAGCAATGCAAGGTAAATTGCGCAGGGCGTGCCAACGATCGGGGGCATTTTTTAGCCGATCATTTGCCCATTGACTCATGATCTCCCGATGCCTCCCCAGCCTTTGTAGAGGGATGTGCCAGCAAGCGCAACCGTCTGCCCACGCGCGTCCACGTCTGCCGTTCCAGGGTGCGTAGGGCCGTCTCCAGCTTCAGCCGGTCTTCTTCTAGCTCGGCGACTTGCCGCCCCAGACGTTCGACTGCTCCTCGCTCCAGGTCGAGCACATTCTTGAGCTTTAGGACGACCTCCTCCCGCTGGCCCGCCTCCTCCTGCCAGTTGCGGACTTGCCCCTCGAGCCACTCCTTGGCGCTCTCCAGTTGCGCGTTCCACGCCCGCAGCTCCGCGATGACTGCCTCGCGCCGCTCTACCTCGGCCTGCCAGTTGCGGACCTGCCCCTCCTGCCACTCCTTGGCGCTCTCCAGTTGCGCGTTCCCTGCCTGCAGCTCCGCGATGGTCTGCTCGCGCCGCTCCGCCTCTGCCTGCCAGTTGCGGACCTGCCCCTCCTGCCACTCCTTGGCGCTCGCGAGCGCGGCCGCCCACCGTCTCACTCTCACAAGGGCGTCCAGCGAAGCCCGCAGTAACTCCGCCTCCTGCTCCCGCCCTGGTCGCTGGCGGTAATACGACAACACCCTCTGGCTGGCAATGTATGCCTCCTGTACCCCTTTCTCGAATCGGTAGCGATGCGTTTCATTGTCCGCATGCCACCGATATTGGACGAGAGGCTGGCTCAAGAAGGCCACACTCCGGTCAAGGCAGAGCTTCATCCACAAAGCGTAGTCGCACGCAAACCCGAGCTCTGTGTCGAACCCGCCGGCCCGCAGTAGCTCTTCACGTCTGGCCAAGACGGTCGGCGCGCAAACCAGATTCCCTTCGAGGAAGAGGCGACGAAAATAGGCAGGGCCATCGATGATGAAATCCTCAGTGGAATCCTCGACCCAATGCGCCGGCGGATAGGGGGCCGATGGCTCGACGACAATCTGGATTGCAGAGTGAACCAACCCGATGGTGGGGTCAGCCTCGAGGACGTGAACCTTCCGGGCCAGGTTATCAGGCTGCATGAGATCGTCCTGATGAAAGAGACACATGTACTCGCCGCAGGCGAGGTACAAGGCGCGATTCCAGTTCCCCGGAATGCCCAGTCGTCGCTCATTCTCATACAGGGTGATTCGCGGGTCACGCATGGAGCGGACGACCGCGACGGTCGAATCTACCGACTGATCATCGACCACGATGACCTCCAGATCCGTAAAGCTCTGGGCTAAAACGCTCTGGATGGCGTCAGCAACAAATCGCTCGCCATTACAGGTCGGGATGCCTATGCTTACTTTTGGGGTTACCATGTCATCACGCTTCTCGGAACCGACATCTCAAATGGCCAGCCCCCGTCAGGGGCGGAGATTCCCACGGCAGCCCATCTCCGGCCCTCGGCAGGAAAACTGAAGCGCCAATTAAACTGGATCTGGGTAACCGGCTTGAAGCTTTAGAGCCCACCAAAAGTGTCCGCCGCGATCTAAGAACAACGAGGTCAACCCCTTGCGGTAATGATAGCCCGTCCTTCTTTGAAGTGCCCTTCAATGGTGTAGTCGGGGTCGGCTGGGTTATTGCTCGAGGAGCAAACCCCTTTGTGGACAAGAATGGGCTCAATAAACCCGGCAACTCGTAACATCCCCATGAGACACTCAACACCAAAGATCCACCAATAGGTAGAGTCCCCCCAGAAACTCCCTTCTATGAATTTAGCATGATGGGTGTACTCGTCCTTTATCAGAACGTGGCTTTCAAGAAGAAGCAGTCCCCCCTTTTTTAGGAGGGACCGCACTTTCGCAAGTGCGGCCATCGGGTTTTCCTCATGATACAGCACGCCGGAAAAGCCGACGATGTCAAAGGCATAATGCTCGTCCGAGAAATCCATATAGCTCACTTGGCGAAATTCGACGGCCCTACCCAAATATTCGCGCAAGAAGCAGGCCTGATCATAAAATCGTCTATCTTTTTCAATCCCCAGAACCCTTTTTGCTCCACGGCGAGCGAATTCGAAACAGTCAAATCCCGCGTTGCATCCGAGGTCGATTACGCACATTCCGCTGAGATCATTCGGAAGCACCTTGCTGAAGTGCACCCACTTCCACCTACAATCCCATGCGCCTGAAATAACAATGCCGTCCCCTAGGTCAAATGGTCCCTGCAAGAAAGGAGAGAGCGCGTTAATTCTTTCAAGTGTGTCCTCCCTGGAGACAGACGACTGGTTGTGGGACATGGCTCTGCCTAAACCAGAGGACGAGAACCCACCCATCGGGTGGTTTTCGGCCCTGATCCCCCCACTCCTGAGCCGATATCGGGAGCCTCCCCCTGCGGAAAGAACGAGGGATGTGCCAGCAAGCGCAACCGTCTGCCCACGCGCGTCCACGTCTGCCGTTCCAGGGTGCGTAGGGCCGTCTCCAGCTTCAGCCGGTCTTCTTCTAGCTCGGCGACTTGCCGCCCCAGACGTTCGACTGCTCCTCGCTCCAGGTCGAGCACATTCTTGAGCTTTAGGACGACCTCCTCGCACCGCTCCGCCTCCGCCTGCCAGTTCCGGACCTGGCCTTCCAGCTTCTGCTTAGCGCTCGCTAGCCCCGCGGCCCACCCTCTGACTTTAGTCAATGCCTCCACCGAAGCTCGCAACAAGTCTGCCTCACACGCTCGTCCTGGAAGCCGACAGTAATAGTCGAGCGCTCTTAGGCTCGCAACCCAGGTTTCCTGCACCCCCCCCCTCGAATTGGTAATGATGTGTTTCATTATCCGCGTGCCATCGATACTGGACCAGCGGCTGGCTCAAAAAGGCCACCCGCCCCCTGAGGCACAGCTTCATCCACAGCGCGTAATCACACGTGAATCCCAGCTCCGCGTCAAATCCACCAGCCTGTAGGAGATCCTCGCGCCTCGCCAAGACGGCAGGCGCACAAATGATGTTCCCCTCCAGGAGGAGGCGACGGAAGTAGGCGTGACCATCGACGATGAAATCCTCAGCGCAATCATCGACCCACCTCGCTGGCAGATAGGGCGCCGATGGCTCAACGACGATTTCTATGGCTGAATGGACCAGCTTGACGGTTGGGTCAGCATCCAAAACGTGGACCTTTCGAGCCAGGTTATCCCGGTGCATGCGATCGTCCTGATGCAAAAAGCACACGTATTGGCCACGGGCCAGAGACAGGGCGCGATTCCAATTCCCTGGGATGCCCAGTCGCCGATCGTTTTCATGCAGGGCAATTCGAGAGTCACGCATGGAGCGGACGATCTCGACGGTCGAATCCGCCGACTGGTCATCGATCACGATGACCTCCAGATCCGTGAAGCTTTGCGCGAAGACGCTCTCGATGGCGTCCACGATAAATCGCCCACCGTTATAGGCTCGGATGCCAATGGTGACTTTCGGGGTTTCCACGGCAAGGCTCACACTTGTGGATCGAGAGTCTGACGGCGGCTCAGTGGCACACCATATTGCCGGAGCCGCTCCTCCGGGACCCTACCGCGCAATTCAGAACGCGGTGAAACTTGACATACAGAAGGGGATCGCTGGGGAGGCTTAAGCTTTCTGCATCCATAAACTTACCCCATGCGATGGTTGAATCCCCTGGTACAGATCATCTAACGCTTTCTTGCAATGTGTAAACAAATAACGATTTGCAATGACAACCTTGTATTCGTTGTTGTTCATCAGGAATGCCTGCAGAACGTATTGCTCATTCCAAGTTTGCCCACGTTCAAAAATCCATTCTTCCGGATATTCGTAAGGTAAGAAAATGTCGTGCAAATGAATAAACACGCCCGATTTGAGTCGAGGTAATATTCTGAAGAAGAACCAATTAACATCACTTGCTACTTTTGAGCAATGAGACCCATCGTAAAAGAGGATATCTTCTGCCTCCAATTTATCAAATATCTCCATTGGAGCTC
>CAYSIV010000421.1:0-4230 GCA_964431175.1 uncultured Anaerolineales bacterium | reverse complement strand
CCCTTGCCCGGACGGCAAGCCCTGTCCCAACTACCAGATCCGTTATCTCCTGGCGGGCATCGACGAGGACCCGTTCCCCATCCTCAACGCCAAGTTCGTATATCTCAGCAAGGAAGCCCCCAAAGAGGGGGAGTGGGTGCCCTTCCAGCGCGACCTCAGGGAGGACTTCCTGAACGCCTGGGGCGCCATACCGCGCAACTTTGAGAAGATACGCGTCCTGTTCGAGGTCAGGTACGACGCTAAGCTGTCCAACGAGGGGCCCCTGGAAGCCGATGTTTACTACGACGATCTATACATCGGCGCCAAACAGTGAGGCGTCTCACAGGCCCCGCTCTTCTCCTGCTCGCGGGCGTCCTATACGCGGCCATCACCGCCGCCTGCGGCAACGGGGATGATGGCGACGACGGTTCGTCGCCTCGCACGATCCCGCCCGGCTCCGGCACTCCCCAGGTGCGCTGCGTCACCGATCTGGCCCAAGGCAGCGCAGACACGCACATCTACGGCCGCTACACCGTTGACTACCTGGCGGACCGCTTCTCCCTGGCCAGCGGCGACTTCAACGCGGACGGCTACGACGACGCGCTGGTGGGCGCTCCCCTGGCCGATGGGCAGAACAGCGGTCGCGTCAATAGCGGCGAGGTCTACGTCATCTTCGGCTCTGAGTCGCCGCCCAAGACAGTCGATGTCGGCCAGGGCGCCGAATTCACTATCTACGGGGAGGCGTCGCAGGACAATTTTGGGCTGAGTGTGGCTGCGGCAGACGTCAACGGGGACGGCATCGACGACATCGTGTCGGGAGCGCGCTTCGCTTCCTACCAGGAGCGCGCCCAGGTTGGGAAGACATACGTCATCTTCGGTCACAGAGGGCTATCGGGGGTCATTGACCTGGCTAAAGGTGAACAGGATGCCACCATCGTCGGCGAGGACGCCGGCGATTTCTCGGGTGTGCTGGTGGCCGCGTCCAACGTGACGGGTGACGAAACGGCGGACGTTATGATCGGCGCTATCGCGGCCACCGGGCCTGACGGCGGCCGCCCGCGGGCGGGAGAGGTGTACGTGGTGCCTGGCTCCCGGGACCTGCGCGGGACGATCGACTTGAGCAAGCAAGCGCCTGAATTCACCGTCTTCGGCGCCCACTCCGAAGACTCCCTGCCCAACCGCATCGCCACGGGGGACGTCAACGGCGATGGCCGGCAGGAGCTAGTCCTGGGCGCCCCCTTCGCAGACGGCGGGGAGGCAGACCGGCTGGACGCCGGCGAAGCCTACATCGTGCCCGTACCGGAGAGCGGAGGCAGCCTAGACCTGCTCTCCGGGCAGGGCTTCACGCGTATCCGCGGCGCTAGGAGCCGCGACGGGCTGGGGCACTTCACCGCCGCCGGCGACGTCAACGGGGACGGCATCAGCGACGCCGTCATCGGCGCGCGCGACGCCGACGGGCCTCAGGACAGCCGCAACAACGCCGGAGAGGTGCACGTGCTCTTCGGAAGATCGGACCTGCCGCCCTCCGCAGATCTAGCGGTTGACGAGCTCGACCTGACGATCATCGGCGCTAATGAGGGAGATAGCCTTGGCTTCACCGTGGCCGCCGCTGACCTCAACGGCGACGGCACAGACGACATCCTGGCCGGCGCCCCCTTAGGCGATAGCTGCGCTAACGGGCGGCACGAGGCTGGCGAAGCTTACGTCATCTTCGGGCGCGACGACCTCGGCGGACTGATCGACCTGGCGACCGACGAGCCGGACCTGTCGCTCTTCGGCGAGGAGGCCGCTGACGAGCTGGGCTTTTCGCTGGCTTCCGGCGATTTCAACGGCGACGGAAACAAGACATCATCGCCGGCGCCTTGCTCGCCGACGGCCCTGACAACGCCCGCGCCGACGCCGGCGAGGCGTACATCATAATCAGCCGCTGAGGCGAGCGGCCCTGCCTCTATTTGGCAGGCGGAGAGACGACGTAAACTTTGCCCGACCTCGCATCGTCTTGTGTCGATCGGGGGGCGTTCACCGCCAGCTCCGGTTTGCCGTCGCCGTTCAGGTCGGCGAGCACAACTCCGGAGCCCAGCAGGTCGCCCGGCTCGGCGCCTGCCACATCCGCGAATCTATCCATGTCCGTTTGCAGATCAATAGCCCCCGCCAGCCGCTCGCCGTAGAAGACGTACAGCTCCCCGCCGGAGAAGCGGGAGTGACCCAGCGCATCAGCCAGAGGCGCGCCCAAGATCGCGTCGTCGCGGCCGTCCTTGTCTATGTCCCCAACGGCGATGGATAGCGCCAGGGAGTCGCCGGGGCGCGCGCCATAGATGACGGCGTCCGCAGCCTGCGTAGACAGGTCTATCGTCCCGGCGCTACGCGGGCCTTGCAGCAGGTAGACTTCGCCGGCCACCTGGCGGGCGTCGTCCGGACCATCCGCCATTGGGGCTGACAGCAACAGGTCGTCCACCCCATCGCCGTTGAAATCCCCCGCGGCCACGCTATCGCCCAGGCCGTCCCCCGCTTGAGCTCCCACAATCGTCACGTCGGCCTCGGCAGAGGTCGTCTTGCCCTTCAGACTGGGCGAGCCGTAGTACACGTAGACGACGCCGGAACCATCCCTGCCGCCGAAGTCCTTCTGCGGCGCTCCCACCACGACATCATCGACGCCGTCGCCGTTGACATCCCCAGAAGCCACCGCTCCGCCAAACTGGCTGAACGTCTCCTCGTTGCTGACGGCGAAATCGGGATCGTCAAAAGCGATGTTGACCTCGCCGCTGAGGGTGCTAGAGCCGAAGACGACGTAGGCCGCCCCCGATTCCGTACGCGGCCCGCCGGGCGGGGCCCCGGCCTGGCGCCCGGCAAAGGGGGCGCCCAGGACGAGATCCGCGGTACCATCGTCGTTTACGTCGCCGGTGGCGATCGCCTCGCCCACGCGACTGAACCCCTCCGCGCCCGTGACCACGAAGTTGAAGGCGTCGGCCGCCCCCAGGTCGATGCTCCCGCCCAGGCTGCGCGAGCCAAAGAAGACGTAGGCCCGCCCCTGGTCCGTCCTCGGATCGCGGCCGGCCGTGACCCCCGGCGCCCCGACGATCAGATCGTCGATGCCGTCTCCGTTCAGGTCGCCCGCGCCCAGCCCCACCCCCAGGTTGTCCCCAGTCTTGGCGCCGTAGACGAGGAGCCCGACGCCGGCCTCTGTTAGCTTCACCTCTTTGGCGGGGCTGGCCGCCCCGAAGATCACGTACGCCTCGCCGCCGTCCTGGCGGGCGTCGCCGGGACCATCGGCGAAGGGCGCGCCGATCACCAGGTCCGCCACGCCGTCCCCGTTGAAATCGCCGCTGGCCAGGGGCGAGACGCCCGTCTGTATGTCACTGATGTCCTCCGTCTCAGCCGTGAACAGCGTCTCGGCGGAGGCTAAGTCGATGCCGTTAGCGGGTGTGGGCCCCGGCGAAGGGGTCGCCACTGGGGGGACAGAAGGAGCAGCGGTCCGGTGCGGCGTCCCGGTGGCCCCGCCACCGCCGCCGCCGCAGGCTGCCGCCAGCAGGCTCAACCCCAGGGCCGTCGCGCACATCGCACCAAGTGGCGCCCAGACACGCATACTCCGCCTGGGACGCCGTGAACCGATCATCCTCTCCTCACCCTTCATCTTTGACTTCACCGCTGGACATCTTTCATCCGAGCAATTGAGTCGATAATCCTATTCGCTCCGCACTGTGTCAATCCGCGACCACAGCGTTATCGGCGCCCGCGAACTGAGCGGGTCGTGAAACGCTGAACAAATTCCGTTGTTATATGGGTTAGCACAACCACGCTCTTGTATTGACAACTAGACGATAAGCGGTTAACTTTCAGTTCATTGAGCGACGACGCGGAGGTGCGAGGTTTGCGGCGTGGAACCGGGTATCTAGTCCCACTCTCCCTGGCTTTCATTACCCTGCTGCTGGTCACCGGCTTCTTCATCTTTGGGCGGCCGGGCTCTGAGAGCGTCTCCGCCAGCCACGGCGCCACCCTGGGCCAGGTGGACTTCGTCTCCATCGACATGGACCCCAACGCCACGGGGCGCAACGGCGGCGCCGAGAATCCGTCTGGAACGGCCTGTGACGACGGCCTAGGTGCCTTCACCGGCAACGGCGTAGACGACGACGCCGACACCGTCATCGACGACGGCTGCCCGGACAGCGGTATCCCCTACGTCACCACCGTGGGCAGCATTGAGCCCTGCATCCAGAAGAACGCCGGTGTCACCCCCCCCCCCACCCCCCCCCC
>CAYSIV010000420.1:0-4286 GCA_964431175.1 uncultured Anaerolineales bacterium | reverse complement strand
GCTACCTGGGCCGCGACGGCGGCGACATCGCCTGGGACTTCATCCGGCTTGCCTTTTCCTCGGTGGCTGACCTGGCGATTGTGCCAATGCAGGATGTGTTAGGTCTGGGCACGGAGGCCCGCATGAACCTGCCGGGCCGACCGGCGGGCAACTGGGGCTGGCGGCTTCAGCCCGGCCAACTCAACGATCAGATTCAAAATCGGTTGAAAGAACTGGCAAAGCTGTACTTGAGGTAGAATCAGAGAATCAGACGAAAAAATTCCTCACTTGCAGTGAAGAAGTGGCATCTGGCGCGTTGTTAGGAGATGTGAGTGATGTTCCGTTTGCTTTCACAAAACTCTTGTAAGAGTTTTGTGGTGACTGCAGTAGCATTAGGGGTTGTATCATGCAACTCAACAATTGCGACGCCAGCTCCCCCTCTTAGTCAGCTTGCTTCAACAGCGGGATGGATTGCTTTTACAAGCTATAGCGACATCTATCTTGTCAATGCTGAAGATGCAACCTTGCTTCGCCTTACTGACTCAAAACAAGCTTTCGGTGGAGAAAAACCAGCCTGGTCGCCCGATGGTCAGCGCATCGCTTTTGGATGGGAGAAAGCTATTTATATTGCTGACCATAATGGCTTGTCCTCTCTCTATACTGCAACTATGGAAGATGAGCATGTCCGAACCCTTGAGTGGTCCCCATATAGTCCACAAATAGCTTTTATATCCAGTCGTAAGAATGAACAAAGAATCGATGAGATGGTTTATACCCTCTATATCATTAACGTAGTTAGTGGCGATCTCCAAACGTTGGTTATAGGGGATGCTACCGAATTGCTTCGGCAAAACAATTGGTCACCAGATAACTACTACCTCGCAATTGTTGTTGGCTTACGACACCGCGACAAGAATGCCGCAATTGCGATTGTTAGCACTCAACATATGCTAAAGATTGACCGTTGGCTTACTGATCAAAACGGGGATTGTGCCGAAACCTGCGACGAGGGAGCAGTAGCATGGTCTCCAAACGGGGAATATATCGTTTACAGAACGACAAACTTGGCCGGAATCAATATTGTAAATAGCGATGGCACGAATCGAAGACAACTAACTAGCAATCCTTATTCCTATGCAGATGGAGTTGCAACTTGGTCACCTGATAGCCAGAAGATCGCCTATGTGTCCTATCGCGAAGGCTCCAACAGTGAAATCTGTATAGTGAACGTTGATGGCAGCAGCCAAAGGTGTTTGACCGACCAGCCGGGCTATGATACTTCACCAGCTTGGTCACCTGATGGCAAATACATTGCTTTTGTGTCAGAAAGAGACGGAAACAAAGAAATCTATGTGATGAATGCCGATGGTAGCGACCAGAGGCGCTTGACCAACAACACTGTTGATGATGTTGATCCGGTTTGGTCGCCGCAGATGGATGACAATAAAGGCAAGTAATTGCCAAGCCTATAGCAAATTGCTCAAACGAAGCTATCAGTGAAAATTAGTTCAGGGAGCCAGGATGCCCGCCTTCTGCCTTCATGCCCACTTCTACCAGCCGCCGCGCGGCAATCCGTTTGTGGATCGTTTCGGCGCAGATGAGATTGGCCACGAGGCGGGCGCCGAGCCTTACGAGAACTTCAATGAGAAAGTGACCGCTGAGTGTTACTTGCCCAACGCCGAACTGGGCAACTTCGAGCAGATGTCGTTTGATGTCGGCGCCACCTTGCTCCGCTGGATGCGCGACCACGCGCCCAATACTTACGCTCGCATCCTGGAGTCGGATCGCAAATACATGCTGGAGTTTGGCGCGGGCAATGCTCTGGCCACGCCTTCGCACCACACCATCCTGCCCCTCATCCGCGCCCGCGACAAAGTGACTCAGATCAAATGGGGCCTGGCCGGATTTGAACATGCTTATGGCCGCAAGACAGCGGGAATGTGGTTGCCGGAGATGGCAGTTGATTTGGAGACTTTGCAGGCTCTGCAAGAGCAAGGGGCGCAATTTACCATTCTCAGTGAATCTCAGGTGGAAGGCGCGCTCGACGGCGGCGGGCCGTATTGGGTGAAACTGCCGAACGGCGAGCGGTTCGCCGTTTATGTGCGCGACGACTCGCTTTCGACGCAAATTGCCTTCAATATTCAAACCCTGGGCGGGGCTGGGCGCTGGGCGAGAAACACGTTGGCCGCGCGGCGCAAAGACACCGGGCGGCTTGATGCGCGAGCGGGCCACCGCTTGACGCTGGTGGCCGTGGAAGGTGAAACCTTTGGCCACCACCACCCCGGCGAAGAACACTTTCTTCACTGGTTGCTGTCGTTTGAAGCCGAAGCCGTCAACCAGCACGTCACCACGCTGGAGCGCCACCTGAAAGCCAACCCGCCGCAAGTCGAGATCACCATCAAGGAATACACCTCCTGGTCATGCCCGCATGGCCTGGGCCGCTTTGCCGCCGGTTGTGAGTGCACGCCCGGCGCTTCCAACTGGAAGGGCGCACTTCGCCGCGCTTTCGACAACCTGGCGAACACTGTGGATGATCTCTATGTGACTGAAATGGAACAGGCCGGGCTTGACCCGTGGAAATTGCGTAATGACTACGTGCGAGTCACACTCGGGCAAGCGGACGTGGAACAATTACTGCGCGACCACGGATTGGCCGATTCTGATCCTGAAACAGCGGGCCGCTTGGGAGCGTTGTTAGCCGCCCAATATTTCCGCCAGCGGATGTACACCGCCGCCACTTTCAAATACGAGGATCTCTCCCGGCCCGAACCGCGCTACGGCATTGCTAACGGCTTGCGCGCCGCGTTGCTCTGCCAGGAAATGACCGGCGCCGATCTCGTGCCCGACTTCCGCCGCGACCTGGCTCAAGCCGTTTCCAACCGCACCGGGCAGACCGGCGCGCAACTGCTCGACGAGGCCATCGCCCAGGCCGAGGCCACCCTGCCAAAATAGGAGCGAATTGCAGCTTGCCCCGATAACAGGAAACGCATTTGCCTCTAAGCCCGCTCGGGGCTATACTCATCGCCCATGTCAATGAATACTGATCCCTCACCCCGCCGCGCCCCACGCTATGGCGCACTTGCGCTCAACATACTCACAATTGGTTGTCTGATTTCGACGGCCTGGATGGGCGGATACTTTCTGCTCTTATTGCTTAACCCCTACGCGCTCAACCTCTTTCCGCCGCCCACACTCCCAGCCATTGCCGTTATCGCCTCGGCCACCAGCACCTCGCCGATCCCGACTCTGCCGCCGGAATGGACGCCGACGTTTACCGCGGCAGCCTCAGTGGATGTTCAGCCGCCAACCACCACCCCAACCCCGCAACAAATTTTGCCGCCCAGCGACACCCCCACCGGGCCTACCCAGGAACCGCCGCCCACGCGAATCGGATCCTCCACCACTGTCGCCAACACTCCCGTTCCCGTCAGCTCCTCACCCTCCGGCCATTTTCTTTTTGTCTCCACCCGCAACGGTGACGCCGATATTTATATTGTAGATGCGGATGGCAACAACGAACAACTGTTGATTGGCGAGCCGGACAAGAACGACGAGAACCCGGCCATGTCGGCAGATGGCGGGAAGATTGTTTTCCAGTCGGATCGTGACGGCGATTATGAAATCTACACCGCTGACATTGATGGCACCAATGTAACACAGTTGACCAGCAACACCAGGTTCGACGGCCATCCCGTCTGGTCGCCAGATGGGACGCAAATTGCGTTTGAGTCGGATCGTAGCGGCAATTTCGACATTTGGACCATGAAGGCCGATGGCACCGGGACGAAACAGATGACGTTTAGTGTGAAAGAAGATCACGCGCCGGCCTGGTCGCCGGACGGCAGTAGTCTGGCCTTCCACTCCAACCGCGACAACAATTTTGAGATTTACACAATGAACTTGGGTACAAACTTGGAGACTCGCCTGACCACAGGCACGGCCAACAACCAGAACCCGGCCTGGTCGCCCGATGGCAAACAGATTGCCTACGACTCGGATCAGGACGGCAACAAAGAGCTGTATCTGATCGACGCCGACGGTTCTGGCGAAACCCGCCTGACCAACGATCCTTCGGCTGACACCCGCCCCACCTGGTCGCCAGATGGCACCCAGCTGGCGTTCGAGACAACACGCAACGGTAACCTCGACATCTTTACAATGGAATCGTTTTCTGGTTCGCCCGGCATTTCCATTTTGGTTGACCCGTCGGATGAGAAGATGCCGTGGTGGGGGAAATAGATGACTGACCTATTACTACAACGAGACTTCACATTACTACGAGACTTCATGTATTACTACGAGACTTT
>CAYSIV010000419.1:0-4319 GCA_964431175.1 uncultured Anaerolineales bacterium | reverse complement strand
CAGTGCGGCGGCGGCATCACCCCTCCCACGCCTACAGCCGCGCCGGGCACAAAACCGCCACCGATTGCTAACGTCACCTTCAAGCCGGTGGTGGCCGACCACTTCCCGAGCGTTGGCGACGAACTGCAAGTGGACGGGGCGATTGATGTGTACTTCGACCAGCCGATGGATCGGGCTTCGGTGGAGGCCGGGTTTGCCGTCTCCCCGACCGTAGCCGGGTCTTTCGAGTGGCTGGACGATTCCACCGTGCGCTTCACGCCCTCCAACCTACTGGAGCGGGCGGCGCGCTACACCGTCACCGTCAATGCTGAGGCTAAAAACAAGGGCGGCCTGGCGCTGGGCGCGCCGTTCTCGTTCAATGCCGACACCGTCGGTTTCCTCGAAGTGACTCAAGTTTTGCCCGCGCCCGGCACGACTGAAATAGAGGTGACTTCGGTCATCACCCTCATGTTCAACCGCCCGGTTGTGCCGCTGGGCCTCTCGCAAGATGCGGGTAATTTGCCGGACCCGGTGACGTTCCAGCCGGCCATCGAGGGCCAGGGCGAGTGGCTCAACACCAGCATCTACGTCTTCCACCCGGATAAACCGCTTTCAGGAGGCACGACTTACAAAGCCACGGTGAAAGGCGGCCTCACCGACACCACCGGCGGCCTGCTCAAAGAAGATTTCGCCTGGTCGTTCACCACTATCTCGCCTCAGGTCACTACTGTCGAACCATTTATTGGCGCGTTCGACGTGACGCTCACCCAACCGATCACCGTCACCTTCAATCAGCCGATGGACAAGGCCAGCACTCAGGAAGCGTTTTTGGTGAAGGCGGGCGACAACGTTGTGACCGGCAGTTTCACGTGGAGCGATGATGGCACGGTGATGACTTTCACGCCTGACAATTTGAAGCTGGCCGCCACCTACGTGGCGATAGTCCCCATCACCGCCAAAGCGGCTGATGGCCGGACCCCGCTGGCCGAAGAATATAAGTGGTCGTTCAACACCGTCCTCTTCCCGGGCATTCAGTCCACCAACCCGCCGAACGGCGGCACGCTGGATACTTACAGCGGCTTCTCCGTCTTCTTCAACTCGCCGATGAATGAGAAGACGTTGATGGACAACATCACCATCATCCCCGAAGCCACCGCTGTTTACACCTACTTCAACACTTACGACAAGTCGTTCTACATCAACTACAACTTCAAGCCGTCCACCGATTACACCGTCACCCTCGGCCCGGATATGGCCGACCCCTACGGCAACAAAGTCGGCGCGGCCACAACCGTCAACTTCACCACCAAGCCTTACGATCCGCTCTTCCAGTTGAACACGCGCGGCGAGATAGGCACTTACTCGGCTTACCTGCCGACCTCGCTTTACGCCACTTATCGCAACTTCTACGACCTGAACTTCAATCTGTATCGCATGAGCCTGGACGAGTTTGCCAAATACACCGGGCCGGACAACTACACCTTCCGTAGCTCGTACTCACCCGGCAACCTCCTGCGCGAATGGAGCCTGAACGTCGAGCAGTTCCCGAACGACAATGCCTACATCAAAGTGCCAATGCTCGAAGATGGCAGCGCCCTGCCGCCCGGCCTCTACTTCCTCCGCGCCCGGACGCCCTACCCACAACCTACCGAGCACGTCCTGGTCGTTTCCAAGATCACTCTGACGTTCAAGACGACGTTCGATGAAGCGCTGGTCTGGGCCACCGACCAGCAAACCGGCCAGCCCGTTCCTGAATTACCAATTACTATTTACGATCAAAATTTCAACTCAATCGCTAATGGCTCTACAGATTCCGACGGCCTTTTCCGGGCCGACATTCCCAAACTGCCCGACCTGTGGACAAGCATTTACGCCGTAGCCGGTTCGGAAGGCGGCGACAACTTCGCAGTCGCCATGACCCAGTGGTCGACCGGCATTGACGGCTTCGACTTCCAACAGTCAACGGATTACTACCCGCGCCTCGGCCAAATCTATCTTTACACCGACCGCCCCGTTTACCGACCCGGCCAGGAAGTGTCGTTCAAGGGCGTTGTGCGCAATGAAGACGACGCCCGCTTCTCTCTGCCCGATGCCGGCGACATATTCGTTTCGATCACCAACGACCAGGGCGAGACGGTTTATAGCGACACACTCAAGCTCACCGAGTTTGGCACGTTCGCCGGCCAGTTCACCCTCGCCGACGAAGCCGGAACCGGCTACTACAACCTCAGCGCCTCCTTTGACGAGCGCGTTAGCAGTAATTTGGGTTTCCTGGTGGCCGAATATCACAAGCCCGAATTTCAGGTGAACGTGACGACTGACGAGAGCGAAGTAGTGCAGGGCGATACCATCCATGCCACCGTCGAGTCGCAGTTCTTCTTCGGCGGCGCGGTGTCGAACGCCAACATCGAGTGGACACTGCTCTCGGCCAACTCCTTCTTCCAGTACGACGGCCCCGGTTACTACGACTTCATTGACTTCGACTACACCTCCGGCGAAGGCACGGCGTTCTATGGCACGTTTGGCGAAGTCGTCGCCTCCGGCTCCGGGGTCACCGATTCTGCCGGGAAACTGGCGATTAACATCCCCGCCGACATCGGCAAGAAGACGGCCTCGCAGTTGTTCACCCTCGAAGCCACCGTCACCGACGTCAACAATCAGTCGGTGAGTGGGCGCACGTCTGTCACCGTACATCAGGGCGATTTCTACCTCGGCGTTGGCCCCGAAGAGTTTGTGGGGCGGGTCGGGAGTGAGTCCAAGTTCAACCTCATTGCCCTCGGCTGGCACGGCGAGCCGCGCTCCGGCCAGCAGGTGACCGTGACTTACTACGAACATGATTGGCTCTGCGCTCAGGAAGAGGACGAATTTGGGAATAAGGTCTGGACGTGCAAGGCGAAGGACACTCAAGTCGGTGCCCCGGCCTCGGTGACCACTGACTCGAAAGGTCTGGCCATCTCGGCCTTCACCCCCGAAAAAGGCGGCACCTACAGGATCGCCGTCTCGGCCAAAGATTCCGGCGGGCGCGAGATCAAGTCGGCGACCTACATGTGGGTCACCTCCAATGAATTCATCTCTTGGCGGCAAGACAACAACAACCGCATCAGCCTGGTGCCGGATCGCAAATCGTACAAGCCGGGCGACACGGCCAGCATTTTGATCCCGTCGCCGTTCCAGGGTGAGACCCAGGCGCTGATTACGGTCGAACGCGGCGGCTTCTACAAGACCGAGGTGCTCAAGCTCACCAGCAACAGCACCACATACCAATTACCAATCACTGCCGATTACGCGCCTGACGTGTTTGTGTCGGTCGTGATCATGAAAGGCATGGACGACACCAACCCGATTCCAGCCTTCCGCATGGGCCTGACCAAACTCACTGTCAGCCCCGAACAGCAGGTCATCAACGTCGAACTCACGCCCGACAAGACCAAGGTAGGCCCGCGCGACGAAGTGACCTACAAAGTGAAGGCCACGAACTACAAGGGCGAGCCGGTGCAGGCCGAGTTCTCGCTGGGGCTGGCCGACCTGGCCGCCCTGTCGCTGGCCGCCCCCAACAGCGGCCCGCTCCTCGACGCCTTCTACGGCGAGCGCGGCCTAAGTGTGCGCACTGGCGTCGGCCTCACCCTCTCGGTCGATCAGTTGAACGTAGAGACGGCGGCCATCAAGGGCGGCGGCGGCGGTGGAGCCGAAGCGGGCTTTGTCGATGTTCGCGGTGACTTCCGCGACACCGCTTACTGGAATGCAACCGTCGTCACCGATGCCAACGGCGAAGCCTCGGTGACTATCAAACTACCCGACAACCTGACGACGTGGCGGCTTGATGCGCGCGGCGTGACCAAAGACACGCTCGTCGGCCAGAACATTGTGGACATCGTTGCCACGAAAGATTTGCTCATCCGGCCCGTGACCCCGCGCTTCTTCGTCGTCGGCGATCAAGCCGAGTTGGCGGCAGTGGTGAACAACAACACCGACTCTGATCTCACGGTGGACGTGTCTCTGAGTGGATCGGGCTTCACGCTGAGTGATCCGGCGCAACAAACCGTGACGGTGAAAGCCAGAGATCGGGCGCAGGTGCAGTGGTCGGCGACGATTGCCGATGTGGCTGTTGCTGATCTCACTTTCACCGCTATCAGTGGCGACCCTTCGGCAGGCTCAGGGCAAGTCCTCTCCGACGCCTCCAAGCCGCCTCTGGGCCAGCCGCCGGATCAATTGCTTCCCGTTTACAAATACTCGGCGCCGGAAACGGTTGGCACGGCGGGCGAGTTGGACGGGCAAGGGTCGGTGACGGAGTTGATTGCTCTGCCGCGCCGCTTCGACGCCTCGCAGGGCGACCTGACGGT
>CAYSIV010000418.1:0-4331 GCA_964431175.1 uncultured Anaerolineales bacterium | reverse complement strand
CGGCGCCGAGGTAGATTTGCCAGCAATCTTGCCCAAAGACATCGGCAAGAGGAAACAGGACGCCACCTCAAACGTCTTCCTTATTCGGAGCCTCACCCTTCTATGTCACGATCAGAGCGGAACAACGCATCTTGAATTGACGAATCAATAGGCATATATTGTGGCCGTCATAGATGGAAGACGGGGTCTAAGCGCGAAAGGAGACAGGCAGATGAGCTTGCTCAGGCACTGGCGGTATCTACTGTTCACGCTGTTGGCGTTGGGGGCCCTGGCCGCCTTCGCGGCCGCCTGCGGCGGCGACGACGACGAGAAAAAGGCGACGGCCTCGCCGGCGGCCTGCTCACCGACGGCCGCCGCAGACCAGCGCATCCAGGGCGGCGAGCTGACGGTCGCCACCGTGGAAGGCGATAAGCTCGATCCCCACCAGTCCAGCTTCGCCACGGAGGTCTCTCTTGAGCGGATGCTCTGGCGCGCCGCTTACACGCTCGACGCGAAGGACGTACCGCAGCCGGTCATGGCAGCGGCATTGCCCGTGATCTCGGCCGATCAGAAGACCTACACCATCAAACTCAAGTCGGGCCTCAAGTGGTCGGACAACAACGACCTGAAGGCTGAAGACTTCGTCATGGGCATCCTGCACACATGCAACCCTGTCATAGCCGGAGAGTACCAGTACGTCCTGAGCAACATCGTCGGCTGCGACGCCCACTTCGGTAACGAGGCGGGCTTCGACGCGACGCTGGAGGCGGCGATAGGGGTCAAGGTGATTGACGACTTGACCTATCAGATCACCCTGACGAACCCCCAGCCCACCTTCACCCTCATCCTCACAATGTGGCCGACGTTCCCCGTGCCGGTGCACCTGTTCCCGAACTCCAGTGACGAGTGGCCCGCCCCAGGCCCTGCTTACCCCGCTGCGCTGGCCTACAACGGCCCCTACATCGCCACCGAATATGAGCCCGGGGATCATGCCACGTTAGTGCCCAACCCCAACTGGGCTGGAGAGGTCAAGCCCACGCTGGACAAGCTGACCTTGCGCTTCATCGACGACTTTGCGGTGGCCGACCGCGCCTACGAAGCGGATGAGCTTGACTTCGCCAACGTTAACCTCACCGAGTTGAAGGCCCTCCGCGACAAGTTCGATCCCACGGGAGAGTACCTCAGGGTTCTCAAGCCCACGACGACGGGGATGGAGATGAACCTGGAGAGGCCGCCCCTGGACAACCTGGACGTCCGCCTGGCTCTGGTCAGGGCCGACGACCACGAACTGGAGAACGAGCTCTGCTACCAGGGCGGCAATGTGCCATCCACCTCCTGGCTTCCGGCGGTGGTCAAGGGTGGCGCTGAACCCGCTGCCTTCGAAGATGTCATCGGCTACGACCCAGTGAAGGCGCGGGAGCATCTGACCAAGGCCGGCTACAAGAACGCGGACAACCCCACCGGCCTGGATTTCCCGGTGCTGACGATCCTCGTCCGCGACAACGCCTCGAGTAAGTGCCTTGGGGAGAGGCACCAGGAGCTATGGCGCACGAACCTGGGCATCGAGACAAAGATCGAGATCGTTGACGGGCCAACGCGCTCGGCTCGCTTCAAGGCCGAGGACTTCGATCTGTTCCCAGGCGGCTGGCAACAGGACTACCCGGACCCGGAGAACTGGATCGTCGGCCTGTACGATACGCCCGGCGGCAACAACCACTACAACTGCAGCGACCCCGATATCGACGCGAAGGTCGAGCAGGCCACGTACAACACTAACGAAACGGAGCGGATCAAGCTGTACAGTGAGATCAACGAGCTCATTGTCACCAGAGTGTGCGGCATCGGCCCCTTCATGCACGTCGCCGACCACTACCTGATCAAGCCCTACATTGTCGGCATGGGCGAGAACAGCACCGGCCAGGACGGCGTAATAGCCGGAGACTGGTTCGCCGAGGCCTGGGGCCGTTCCGAGTAAACGAGGCCAGTAGGCTAGCATTAGGATACGGGGGCCCGTAAGTGGGCCCCCGTAGTCTTGCCTTCGCCGATACGTGGGCACGCAGATTTCGCGAGAACACCGTTGGTTGCCTATAATTGATGCAGCATGACTGGTTTCATAATCCGGCGCATCCTCTGGACCATCCCTGTCTTGTGGGCGGTCGCCACCATCACTTTCTTTCTGATGCACGCCGTCCCGGGCGGGCCCTTTGACCGCGACAAGGAGCTGCCACCCGCTGTCCTCGCCAACCTGGAGAAGAGATACAACCTGGACAAGCCACTTTTTGTGCAATACGCGCTCTACCTGGAGAATTTAGCCGGGGGGGACCTTGGCCTGTCATTCAAGAACAACCGCGAGGTCACCGATATTATCCGCGATGGGTTCGAGGTCACCGCCCAGCTGGGGATGGTGGCGTTCCTCTACGCTACAGTCTTCGGCATGACGCTGGGGGTTGTCGCCGCTCTCTACCACAACCGTCTGCCCGACTACATCTGCGTCTTCTTTGCCACCATTGGCACCGCCATGCCTAACTTCATCATCGCCACGTTTCTGGTCATCATCTTCTCAGTCCAGTTGGGCTGGCTAGATGTCCTGGGCTGGGAGTTCGGCAACTACCGCAAGATGGTCCTGCCAGCGTTGGCGCTGGGCACTCTGCCGGCGGCTTACATCGCCCGGGTGACGCGGGCAAGCGTACTGGAAGTGCTCAATCAGGATTATATCCGCACCGCCCGCGCCAAGGGACTGGCCGAGTACGTAGTGATCCTGCGCCACACGGTCAAAAACGCCATGGTGCCCATTCTCACCGTCCTCGGCCCTATCTTCGCCTTCCTCGTGACCGGCTCGTTCATCGTAGAGCGCGTCTTCGCGATCAACGGTGTTGGTTACCGCTTCGTGAATGCCGTTTTTCAGCGCGACTACGGCATGATCATGGGCACCACACTGTTCTTCGCCGCCATCGTGGCCATGGCCAACCTCGTCGTGGATATCCTCTACGCGGTGGTGGACCCGCGCATCAGGTACCGGTGACGTAGTCCGTGGCCGAAGCAGAAGCTATCTCCAGCCTGGAGGCGTACGCAGATTTCGCTCCACGCCGGCAGAGGGGGCTGTGGTCCGACGCCTTTTTCCGCCTAACTCGCAATCGCCTGGCGATGATAGCGCTGATCTTGCTGGCCACGCTAATCACCCTGGCGCTACTGGGGAACAACGCCAGCGTCATCCAGCGCTATAGCCCGAGGGAGCAGAACACCGATGTTCTTCTGGCCGGCCCCAGCGGCTCTCACTTTTTCGGTACCGATAACCTTGGCCGCGATAACTGGTCCCGCGTCCTGCAAGGGACCCTGATCTCCCTCCAGGTGGGCTTCGGCGTTCAGGCCATAGTCCTTGTCATCGGCCTCACGGTGGGGGGCCTGGCGGCGCTGGGCGGGCGGACGCTGGACAACATCATGATGCGGATAACGGATGTCTTCTATGCTTTTCCCGACCTGCTCTTCATCATCCTCATGCGAGCCGTGCTCCAGAACCGCGACTGGCCGGTCCTGGGCGACCCTGTACCCCAGATGATCTTCGCCATTGCCTTTGTCGCATGGGTGACGATCGCCCGACTGGTAAGAGGGCAGATGCTGTCCCTCAAGGAGCGAGACTTTGTGCTGGCGTCGCGGGCAATGGGCGCCGGCAACTTGCGCATCGTCGTTCAGCACATGCTACCCAACACCCTGGGGCCGGTCATCGTGGCGGTCGTCTTCGGGATCCCGCTGGCGATCTTCGCCGAGGCAGTGTTGGGGTTCATCGGCTTCGGCGTGCCGCCGCCCACCGCCAGCCTGGGCCGTCTCGTCGCCGACGGTTATAGCTTCATCCGGACCAATGTATGGATGGTGCTCTTTCCGGCCGGGACCATCGCTGTGCTGATGCTGTGCTTTACGTTCCTGGGCGACGGCCTTCGCGACGCCCTGGACCCGCGCAGTCGCTAGCCGGCCGCAGGGCCTCCGCCAATACCCTTCGGCTGCGCTCAGGACAGGCCGGGCTCCGTCATCTTCTCCGGGTCCAGCAGCCGCGATAGATCTTCCTCCGATAGCTGCGTCTTCTCACTGGCGACCTCGCGGATGGTGCGGCCGCTCTTGGCAGCCTCTTTGGCGATCTCGGCCGCGGCGTCGTAGCCGATGACGGGCGCCAGCGCCGTGGCCAGCATCAGGCCGCGCTCCACCATCTCCGGCCCGCGCTCCGTCGCCTTCAGGCCACGCACGCACTGCTCGCTGAAGTTGCCAGCCCCGGCCGCCAGTAACTCGATCGCCTGCAGCAGGTTGTGCGCCGCCACGGGCATCATCGTGTTCAGCTCGAAGTAGCCGCCCTGCGCCGCCTG
>CAYSIV010000417.1:0-4376 GCA_964431175.1 uncultured Anaerolineales bacterium | reverse complement strand
GGCGCAATCCGGCATCTAGGGATGCCTGCCTCCTCGGTTTCACAGCAAAGCCGGGAGAGCCACGTCTTTTTACGGTAGCGCACCGTATTAGGACATTGGTGTTGAGATGAAAGAACTTCGCGAGATAGCAGTTACCTATAGTCGTTTGTGTTGTGCCGTTTGTCCCTCCCCGATTAAGAATTGTCGAGCGATTTTTTATTCATGGCCCTGAACCGGCCACTTTTCGTCAATGTGTATCGTCAATTTTTTGTCTGCCGAATGGCGGCTAACAACCCGTCATTGACACCGCTCTTGGTAATAAATGCGGCGGCCCCGGCGGCCCGCGCCCGTGCTTTGGTGGCCTCGTCATCATGTATCGTCAATATGATTACAGCCGCACCGGGAGAAATCGCGCGCAACGCCTGCGTCGCCGCGATCCCGTCCATCCGAGGCAGGGCGATATCCATCAGCACAACATCAGGGCGCAACGTTTCGACTAAGGCCAGCGCCTCTTCGCTGCTTGTCGCTTCGCCAACCACAACCACATCCAACTCTGAGGCAAACCGCATTCGCAACCCTTTTCGCACTGCTGGCTCGTCGTCTACTATTAAGAGCTTGATCATCCGGACCCCCAACACACAGTATGCAATTACCACCTTATTACCAATGGGCTACTGTCCAATATATTCTTATCTGCACTTATTTGCGTCCAGCAAAGGAGTTATTTCGAGTCACTCTTTTAGGTGAGAATGTTTTGGGGCAAAGTGGATTGGAGAAAGCAGATTTGATAGAACAGAAAGCGTGTCAAAAAGGTTAGTTTCGTCTCTTGTAGTCGAGGGCAGAAGGCTCTATATTGCGTAAATTGCGGGTTTGGAGCAGATTCCTGATTCATTTACGGCAATCAGATTTCCGAAGTCTTCAAGACTTCGGAAATCTAGGCCGCTCATGCCGTAAATCAAACGGAAACCGCTATAGAATCAGCCGGAGGGCAACAGTGATTATTCGGGTCTTAATTGCTGACGACCATCACGTGGTTCGTCAGGGGTTGCGCATGTTTCTGGAATCAGATCCGGAAATTGAGATCGTCGGGGAGGCCCATGACGGCGCTGAGGCGCTGAAACTGGCCCATGAACTTCGGCCAGAAGTGGTGCTCATGGATCTGCTAATGCCGGTGATGGACGGTATAGCCGCCACCCACGCCATCCGCCGCGCATTGCCAGACATCGAAGTGCTGGCGCTGACCAGCGCGTTGGAGGATGTCTCGGTTATCGAGGCCATGCGCGCCGGCGCGATCGGCTATCTCCTCAAAGATACGGAAGCGCCCGAATTACGCCGGGCGATCAAAGCCGCCGCCGCCGGGCGGGTACAGCTTTCACCCCAAGTGGCGGACCGCTTGTTGCGCGCGGGAATCATCCCGGAGCAATCTCCTACGCTCACCGATCGCGAGATCAATGTCCTGAGCTTGCTGGCGCAGGGGCAATCCAACAAAGACATTGCTCAAACACTGAATATTAGTGAGCAGACAGTCAAGACTCACGTCAGCCACATTCTGGGCAAGCTGGGCGTTTCCAGCCGCACCCAGGCCGCGTTGTATGGGGTGCGCAACGGCCTGGCGCCTTATCGATCAAATCAATAAGCATACGGGATAAACCCTGTGCGAAGTTCAACAGAGGAAAGCCAATGATCCGCCCCCGCCCCCGCCCCCGGCCTCGCCTCGCCTCTTCCCTGCGCCTCCTGGTCATCATTATCGTGGTTGCCTTCAGCACCGAGGCCCTCATTATGCTGGCGTTGCCGGTAGTAATGCCGTATCAGAGAATCTGGCTTGATGCCCTTCTGGATTCGGCTCTGCTGGTGGCCATGCTCCTGCCGGCGTTGTACTTCTTTATGGTGCGCCCGTTGGAGCTTCAAATGGCCACCCGCCGCTCCGCCGAAGAACGCCTGGCCAATATCCTTGACACGGCGGCTGACGCCATCATCATTGCCGACGAAGATTTCCGAATCTCTCTCTTCAATCAAGGCGCTCAAAAACTCTATGGCTACCACGCCCAGGAAGTGGCAGGCCGGCCGATTGACATCCTCTTGCCTGAACGATTCCGCGAAAGGCAACGCCAGCGCATCCACGACTTCAGCCTCTCGCCTGAGGCGGCCTTGCGCCTGGGGGAGCGGCGGCCTGTGTTAGGGCGGCGCAAGGACGGCTCCGAGTTTCCGGCTGTGGTCAGCGTTTCCAAGTTGATTCAGGCAGGGAAGCTCACCTTCACTGTCATCGTGCACGACATCACCAAGCTGAAGCGGATCGAAGAGGCGTTGCGCCAGACCAACGAAGAGCTGGAACAACGGGTTCACGAGCGAACCGTTGACCTGATCGGCGTCAATGAGGCGTTGCAGGCCGAAATCGCCGAGCGTGAGCAAATTGAAAAAGATCTGCTCGACACCCTAGCGGAATCACACCAGCGCGAGGCCGAGATTGCGGCTCTCCTGGCTGGCTCGCGCGCAGTCCTGACCCATCGCGATTTCGCAAAAGCGGCTCAGGCCATCTTCGATTCCTGCAAGGATTTGCTGGGAGTTACAGCCGGATCTGTGGTGTTGCTGACCGAAGATGGAAAAGAAAACCAAGTCGTGTTTCTCGATCCGGGCGGGCCGTGCCCCGCAGTTGACCCCTCGCCTCCCGCGCCTGTTCGCGGACTGCTGGCCCCGTTGAATATTGACGGGAAAACTGTCGGACTGCTAAGTCTGGCCAATAAGCCTCAGGGCTTCACCGAAAACGATGCGCGCATGGCCTCGGCGTTTGGCGAACTGGCCTCGATTGCGCTCCTCAACAGCCGGACATTGGACGCCCTGGAAAACAGCGAAAAAGCCCTACGCCGGGCGCGTGACGAACTCGAGCGAAGAGTGCAGGAACGGACGACGGAACTGGCGCAGGCCAATGCCGCCCTGCGGGCGGGAATCAACTGGCGCGAAGGCATAGAAGATGAACTGCGGTCGAGCGAGGAGCTATTCCGTCAGTTGGCCGAGAACATCCGCGAAATCTTCTGGGTGGCCGCGCCAGAAGGCGGGCAGATCATTTATGTCAGCCCTACTTATGAGACGCTGTGGGGCCGCACCCGCGAAAGCCTTTATCAGGACCCCGCCTCTTTCGTTGAGGCCGTCATCCCTGAAGACCGCGCCCGCATCACCGCAGTTTTCGAGACCAAGGTCGAGTTCGAAGTGGAATGCCGGATCGCCGATCCAACCGGCTCGATCCGCTGGATTCGGATGCGCGGTTTTCCGATTCAGAATGCCAAGGGAGAGGTGTACCGCACCGCCGGAATTGCAGAAGATGTCACTGAGCAGGTCCGGGCTTTCCAATTGCTCGAGCAACGTGTTCAGGAGCGCACTCAGGAGGTATACGAACAGGCCCAGCATCTGGCGGCGCTGGAGGAGCGGCAACACTTGGCGCGTGAACTGCACGACTCGTTGTCGCAGACGTTGTATGGCGTTGCGCTTGGCGCTCATACGGCCCTGGCCTTCATCGACGGCAAACGAGACAAAGTTGTCGAAGCTCTTAACTATGTGCTTTCTTTGGCCGATGCCGGCCTGACTCAGATGCGGGCGCTGATTTTTGATCTGCGGCCCGAGTCGCTTGAGGCGGAAGGGCTGGTGAGCGCGCTAACCAAACAGGCCGCGGCCCTGCGCGCCCGGTATGGTATCGAAGTCCAGGCGGAAATCTGTGAAGAACCTGATGTGCCCCTTGAAACTAAACAAGCCACCTATCGCATTGCCCAGGAAGCACTGCATAATGCCATCAAGCACGCCCGCGCCAACCGGTTGGGGGTGCGGCTCAGTTACCAGCAGGATCACCTGATGTTGGAAGTGAGCGACGACGGTGCCGGCTTTGACCCGGCGAAATCGTATCCCGGCCATCTGGGCCTGAACTCGATGCGCGAGCGCGCCGCGCGGGCGCGGGGGACATTGGAAATCCATAGCGCGCCAGGTAATGGCACGCGCGTTTGTGTAGAACTCCCGGTATGTCCCAAGACATCACCGGTCACGTCAGGGAGCCTGGTGACTTAGAGCCTGTTTTGAAATTCGGAAATTGTAGGGCGAATTGCCAATTCGTCCTACAGAAATCCTTAAAACTGCTCTCCAACCGCGTCCTCGCGGTTGCCTGAAGAGGTCCGCGAGGACGCGGGCTATGAGCTTATTTAATTCAGGCATAGATGTCTGCAAGAATAATAGATATTATCGGTAAGTACTCAGCCTAATGCTACCCGTCACGCTTCGCGCCGCGTGTTTTTAGCGGGAATCCAGTCGCCTGAGCGATATCAATGGCTCATTGTCAATCTGGATGCCCGACGCGAAGCGAGCACTCGGGCATGACGGCGGTGTGTCACGCTTCGCGCCGCGCGTTTTAGGCGGGA
>CAYSIV010000416.1:0-4390 GCA_964431175.1 uncultured Anaerolineales bacterium | reverse complement strand
CCTGGCCCTCGCCTTCGCCGTCCTCGGCCTTGGCTTCTCCGGCATCTTCGTCAAGAACCACAAGCCAAAGATGCTGATCGGCTTGAGCCAACAGGCATGTGGCAGGGTGTAGAAATTCCCCCTTTTTCTACCGTAGATCGAGATGCCACTGGCGAAAAGGCCAGACCCCCGACCCCGCCTAAGGGCGGGGCATTTGACCCTATCGGGGGCAGACACACGTACGGAACGTGGTCAGCCCATTGTCGTCCTTCTGGGACAGTAAGCCGTGAGGCTCACCCAGGCGACAGTGGGTAAAGGAAGACGGAGCAAGCGAAAGCCGAACTGTAATGGCCCGGATAGGGGCGTTCTGCCCCACGCGAAAGCGGGCTCGCGGAGCGTCTGTCGGGTCGCTCGTTGCGAAAACCTCTGTCCAACCGACTTTAGGAAGCAAAGCAGATGACGGCCCAGAAATATCGAGCCGGCGCAGCTTCCCGCCTTCGGGCGTGTGGGCCACAGAGTAGTATCGCAAAGGCCTCGGTAATGTGGCCGAGTCTCCCGTGGTCGGGGAGGGCTTGTGAGCGGCTTGAGCTGGATGCGCCGAAAGGTGCCCGTCCAGTTCTTAGGAGAGGGGGTGGCGGCAACGCCACCCCCTTGTCCGACTATCGGGGGCAAGGCGGCGGCGTGATTGAAGGCACTTGCCGGCATCTGGTCAAAGACCGAGTTGGAGTTGGCTGGGATGCGTTGGACCGTGGCCGGCGCCGAATCGCTTTTGGCCCTGCGCGCCGTCAACGAGAATGGGGATTGGGAAGAATTTCATCGCTTTCGCCGTCAGCAGCGTCAGCGCCGCCTCTATGGCCGACCGCTTAACGAGACTTGGATTGATCCTGTTGAACGACTCGAAATCAACCAACTTTAGTCACACCCTTTTCAAATTTGGAATTGCTGCGCGGTGACGCCATCGATTGCGCTTTTAGAGAGAAAAGAGTATTATAGTCTCACTCACCCCCTTTTCACTTTATAACGCTCAGGAGACTGCCATGATCCCGCCCCAAGCCGATCGAACGCTCGACTGTTGTGGCATGAAGTACCCCGTTCCTATCCTTAAAGCAGAGCAGGCGCTGGCCGAGATGGCGACCGGCCAGGTCCTGGAAGTGCTGTCCACTGACGCAAACACAAAACCCGATCTGGCGACCTGGGCCCAACGCATTTCCTCGGAACTTGTGGCTGTCACCGATACGAGCAATGGACAATATAGCTTCTTCGTGCGCAAAGGCCTGGCCGCGGCCCTTGCCGGGCAGGCGGCGGCTAAGGGCGATGAAAACCTGTTCCTGGTTGTCTTGCGCACGGGGCTGAATGCGCCGGGGCAGGTGCGCGCCGCTTTCATGTATGCCTCGCTGGCCGCGGCGATGGGCCAGGAGACCATCGTCTACTGCGTGCAGGAAGGGGCCGATGCGGCCAAGAAGGATGCGGCGGAGAAAGACACCTCCTCTCAGGGCGGCCCGACAATCTCGCAACGCATCGCCGAGGCGCTGGACATGGGCGTGCGCCTCGAGGTCTGCGAACAGACGGCCAGCGTCCGTAACATCCACGCCGAAGACCTGATCCCCGAAGCCGTACTGATCGGCGGCGCGTCGTTAATTGATTACGCCATCCGCGCCCGCGGCACATTGACGTTTTAGCAATCTTGAGCACCGAACCGGGAAGCGCCAGCCGCCGCTTTTTTTATTCAGCCATCTTCTGGCTGATCGTGCCAGGGATGATGGGCCTCATCCTGGCCACGTTATTGTACGTCCCCGCAATTTACGATCCTCTCCCTCTGGCGATAAAACCCTATCTTAGTTTTGGCCGCCTCCGGCCAACCCACGTCAATTTGATGATTTTTGGCTGGCTGTCGCAAGCCTACGTCGGCGGCATCCTGTTCATCTTGCCGCGCATCACCCGAACCAAACTGTTCAGCGAGCGGCTGGCCCACGTCAACTGGTGGCTGTGGAATCTGATGATGATTGGGGCCTTGATTACCCTGCCGTTGGGGTTGACACAGGGGCGTGAATATGCAGAGATGATCTGGCCGCTCGATCTGTTAATGATTACGAACTGGGTCTTGCTGGCGATCAACATCTGGGGCACGTTTAGGCGGCGTCAGGAGCCGAAGGTCTATGTCAGCCTGTGGAGTTTCATGGCGGCGTCGATTGTTTTCATTGGAGTGTACGCCGTGGGCAACAAGGTGTGGGACCCGTCTGGCGCGTTCACCGGAGTGAATGACAACATCGTCAATTACTTCTACGTCCACAACCTGTTCAACTCGTGGTTCACCACCGCCGGCCTGGGGCTGGCGCTTTACCTCCTGCCCAAGCTGACCGACAAACCGCTCTACAGCCACCGGCTGGGCCTGTGGGGCCTGTGGAGTGTGTGGGCGGGACAGCATCACCAACTCTACAGCCCCGCCCCCGACTGGCTGGAGTATCTGACGATTGTCTTCAGCATCCTGGCCATCGTGCCGACCATCGCTTTCATGGTTAACTTCTTCATGACCATGCGCGGGCGCTGGCATCGCGCCGCCGAGGATGTGGCCCTGCGCTTCCTCGCCACCGGGGCGCTGTTCTGGGCCGTTACCTGTGTGCAAGGCCTGGCTCAGTCGTTCCGCACTTTCTCACTGTACGTCCATTTCACCAATTGGGTCATCGGTCACAGCCACCTGGCCTTCGTCGCCGACTACTCCTTCTGGGCCTTCTCCCTGATCTATTTGATGATCCCGGTGCTGGTGCGCCGCCCGATGTACAGCCGGAAGCTGATGGAGTGGCATTACTGGCTGACGACGGTAGGCATGAGCATCTTCATGGCAGCCCTATGGATTGGCGGACTCATTCAGGGACAGAACTGGCTGACTAACAGCATCCCGTTCATTGAGACCGTGCGCTCCATGGCCCCTTATTTCGCGTTGCGGCTGATTGGCGGGTTGATGGCGGGCGCGGGCATATTGTGTTTCGCTTATAACGTGTGGCAGACGACGCGTCAGCCCACGGCTGTGCCGGTATTGTCGCCGGCTGTAGCACCGGGCGGTGGCGGGGGTGGCGAATGAAGCTCCAACAGAACGTTGTCTACCTCACCGGCGGCTCAATCATCAGCCTCCTGCTCGGCATCATCATCACCATCATCATCCCGGCGCAAGACCTGGCGGCGTTAGGCCCGTCGCCGCTGGCCCATCCTTACACCGAGCAGGAATTGAGGGGGCGCGAGATTTACAAACGGGAAGGTTGCCACTATTGCCACACCCAACAGGTCCGCGCGCCGGAAGCGAATCGGGGGATGGTGCACAAGCGAGGTGACATTGGTCCGGAGTCGGTGCCGGGTGACTACTACTACCAAAGCCCGGTCTTCTGGGGAACCAACCGGCAGGGGCCTGATCTAGCCCACGTCGCCAGCCGGGAAGGAATCGGAGACAACCCGGTCTGGCACCAATTGCACTTCAAGAACCCCCGGGCCACCACGCCCGGCTCGGTCATGCCCTCGTTTGATTATCTGTCGGCGGCTGAACTGGAGGCGCTGACGGCGTACATGTTGACGTTGAAGTGAGCTCGTATTGCTTATTTCGTGTTGCGTAAGGCGATACGGACGAAATACGCAATACGCAACACGCACTATGGTTTACGCTGGCACCTGGCTCGTTTTGGCAACGCTGGCTATCATTCTAATGTTGTTCGGGCTTGGCTATTACTGGGCGCGCACGCACGGCCAGTTTGAAGACATCGAAGCCGCCAAATACGCCATGCTCGAAAACGAGCGGAGTTATGGCGACGACAAGTATCATGGCAGGAAAACGGCATTATGAGTCCTGAGAATTCTTCTTCGACAGATAAACCGGCGACTCCCGCCCCGTTGCCTCCAGGCTACGACGATTACGCGGGCGAGATTCAAGTGGCCAACGGCAAACTCCCGGCCTGGATGGCGTACATGACGAGGGTGGTGGTTCTCCTAGCGTTGGCCTATTACCTCTACGTTCGCGCGTTTGACCCGATCAACCTGATCTTTGCGGTGCTGTTCGTGATCTGGCTGATTTACACCCCCGTCGCCCAGAAGCGCGGCTGGTTTTTTATTCCGATGTAGGGCGACTTTTACGGGCCTGGATTTTGACCGGAGAAAGGAGGATGAGATAACCCAATAGCGATTTGCCGACAGCGCACCTTTTCTCGAATTGCGGATCCTACCATTCAGTTTCGATTACTCTAGAGGAGATACCCATGGCTACCACTGAAGAAGTCAATGAGTTTATGAAACAAAACATGAAGTTCATTCCGCGCATGTATCAGATCCTGAACACAGTCGTGCCGGATCACGGGATGGCCTTCGCCAATTTCTACCAGACAATCTTTGCGGAAGGCGCTCTCCCAAAGAAGGTCAAAGAATTAATGTT
>CAYSIV010000415.1:0-4408 GCA_964431175.1 uncultured Anaerolineales bacterium | reverse complement strand
GCACCAGCCCCAACACGCACACTCAGGCGCCTTCATTCACGGTCTTTCAGGCGGCGGACGTCAAGATACCTTCCTGGACGGGCCCCGATGACCTGGGGAGCGTCCCTGGCAACCAGATTCTCGTGGCCCCATCCACCGCCAAGCCCTTCACCCTCGACGAGACTTTGCACAACAACGGACCGTTCGGCCCCGTGGACGTCTTCGAAGCCGTGTCCATAACCGACATCGATGCCGACGGAGACACGGTCGCGGACTGCAACGTAGAGCCCAACACGATCTCAAGTCCAGCCACTCTTAACACGAGCGTCGGCTCCACGGATAGCAAGTCATTTTCAGTCTCCTGGGAAGACGTATCCGCGCCTCCCACTTTTTGCGCCGCGAAGTTCCGTAAGTCCGTCAACGTCACGACGGCGGCTGCGCGCGACCTGAACGCGGTCCGTGCGATTCTCGACGAGCTCAGTCCGGACGTGCAGTTCAACATCTCCGGGAGCGCCAGCGCCACCTGGATAACTGGTGATGGCAGCAGCGGCACCAACTCAGTCGAGCTCACCTTCAACACCGGGGCCAGCAACGGAGCCGAGGCCCGCACTGCCGTCGGAATTCCCCTCGGCGCGATAAGCGACCTTACGTTCGACTACCACCACATCTCAGGTGGCGCGAGGTTGGATAGCACGGTGACGACGCCCTACGTAGTGCTTCGCGTCGACTGTTCTGGCGACGGCATCGTCGACCGATCGATCGTCTCTAGAGAGTCCACAGTCGGCGACGGGACCCCGGTGCCCGGGAAGCCCGGCTGGTTCACGCTGGACCTGATCGGGACGCCTCAAGACCTGTGGTACGTCCCGGGCGTTGTGCCCCTCGGCAGCGCGGAACCCCTGCCCAGCGCCATCGCTGACCTGACGACAGCCGATCCCTCCTGCCAGGGCACCGACGTGGCACTCTACGTAGGAGTCGAGTACGGCGAGTTCGCCGACGCGACCTCCGGTACCGCCAGGGTTGACCGCGTCGTGATCGGCGGCGCCGAACTGGCCACCCTTTCCATCGACGTCGTGCTCGATACCGACGGCGACGGCGTGCCGGACAGCTACCAGACGATAGCCGACAACTGTGTATCGGTACCCAACCCCAGCCAGGCCGATCTCGACGGCGACGGCCTCGGCGACGCCTGCGATAGCGATAGCGATGGTGACTCGGTGCCTGACGCCACCGACAACTGTCCATCCGTGTCCAACCCTCTTCAAGCCGACTTCGACGGCGACGGGGTGGGGGACGCCTGCGACGACAGCGATGGCGACGGCGTAATGGACGCGACCGACAACTGCCGAACGACACCGAACCCCAGCCAGCTTGACACCGATAACGACGGCCAGGGCGACGCCTGCGACAGCGATGACGACAACGACACCGTCGCGGACACCGCCGATGCCTGCCCGCTGGTCGCGGAAGACGCCGATGGCGTGGCCGATATCGACGGATGCCCCGACACAGACGCGTCTATCACAGTTGTCAAGCAAGACCCAACGAACTTGGACGTGGGGACAGCCGTTGCCTTCGCGGTGGACACCACCGTCCAGAACGGCAACTACCCCGCAGGCATACGCGTCACACTACTGTTGCGCTCCGCGTTGGGCAAGTGCGAGGCCCGCTGGTACAACCAGGCCGGCGACACCCTGACGGAGACAAGCGTTGATACAGATGCCGATACAGTGCCAGACGTTCTGGACAGCAAGCTTCAACGTACTTTCGCGGCCATGGCCGCATCCCAACAGGCGCTCCTCTCGCGATCCTACGCGATCCTATGCAACCAGAGCGGACCCCAGACTATTCACATAGACCTATCGGCCTCACCTGTCAGCCCAGTCGTGGAAGAGAGCCCTGCCAATAACTCCCACATCCAGGACCCAGCCTTCAGCTCGTTCAACCTGGCGGACGCGCGGGTCGTCTCTTGGACTGCACCAGACGCTATGCCGGCGCTGCCCGGACGGCAGATCCTCGCCATTCTCAACACGGCCACCCCCATCGCTTTGACCCAGCTTCTTCGGAACGACGGACCGTTCGGGCCGGTCGCGGTCTCGGTCGTAAACAACGTCTCGAACGTTGACGCGGACGGTAACACTATCACCGACTGCAACTTGCAGCCGAATGCCACCAACTCGCCGTTCGTCCTGGCTACCGGCGTACCTCTATCGACCGGCGAAAGCTTCAACGTCACTTGGGTTGACGACCCCGCTCCGCCGTACTTCTGCACCGTCACATTCCAGAAGACGGTAAACATCACGACCCCCTTCACGCGCGACCCCGTGGCCTCGAACGATCAGGCCACCGTGACCCTGGACGTCGTCCGTGACACCGACAACGACGGTATCCCAGACAACTATCAGAGCATCGCAGACAACTGTCCGACTGTCGCCAACCCCGGCCAGCAGAACATCGACGGCGACAGCCTCGGCGATGCCTGCGACCCAGACCGGGACAACGACACCGTCCTCAACACAGTCGACAACTGTCCCGACGTCCCGAACACCAACCAGGCGGACACGGATGGCGATGGCTTCGGCGACGCCTGCGACCCAGACCGGGACAACGACACCGTTCCCAACACCTTCGATAACTGCCCACAGATTGCTAATCCTGCCCAAGCCGATATCAACGCTAACGGCATCGGTGATGCCTGCGACGACATCGACGGGGACGGTGTCGTAGACGCGATCGATAACTGCATCGCGGTCATCAACCCATCTCAGTCGGATCTCGACGGCGATGGTCGCGGCGACCCGTGCGACCCCGATAGAGATGGCGATACGGTCGTCAACGCCATCGACAACTGCCCTTCGCTGGCCAATCCAGGCCAGCAGGACAGCGACGCCGACGGCCTTGGCGACGCCTGCGATCCAGACGACGACAACGACGGCGTGGCCGACACGTTGGACGTCTGTCCACTCGTCAAAGAAGACCCGGACGGCGTGGCCTCTGGCGATGGTTGTCCAGACACCGACGCCTCCTTGACCGTATCGAAGGATCCCGCCCCGTTCATAGACATCAACAAGATAACCACGTTCCCGGTTGACACCACCGTCACCAACGGGAACTACGCGGCCAACCTGCAGCTCACAATGACACTCGTCTCAGACCTGACATTCTGCGAGGCGCATTGGAACGCCCAGGCGGGCGACAGTTTCTCCGAACTGTTCGAGGACACGAACGCGGATACCGTCAACGATCGCCTGACCAGCACGCTCATTCGACCCCTGGCCGGAATGGCGGTCTCTCAACAGCAACTCGTGTCTCGCACGTACTCGGCGATCTGCAACACGGTCGGCCCTCAGACTGTCGACTTCAACGCCAGCGTCTCGGTGCTCCCGCCTGTCGTGGAGGAGAACCCCAGCAACAACAGCGACCCGCAGGACATCACCTTCCAGGTCCAGTTCCAGGGCGCAGACATCTGGTACCCCTCTCTTACCGTGACGGATCACCGCTCTGACCTCCCGGGGAACCAGATCGTGGTCTACCCATCCTCGTCGAGCTACTTCCTTCTCACCAGCGTTGTGCGCAACAACGGCCCTCACGGGGGCGCCGACGTTCGCGACGCCTTCTCGGTCGCCGACGCCGACGCCAACGGCGACACCGTTCCGGACTGCGATGTGACCCCGAACACAGGTGACGCCACCAGCACCCTTGATGTCACCGGGGAGGTAACCAACTACGCGACCTTCTCCGTCGCTTGGACAGGAGGGGCCGGAACAACCTATTGCCGCCTCACCCTGCAGAAGTCCCTGACAGTCACAACTGCTACCATCCGTGACCCCAAGCTCAGTAACAACAACGTCGCCCTCCAGATCGATGTGGTCCTGGACACAGACTCCGACGGGTTCCTGGACGGCTATCCGGGGAGCGCCGACAACTGCCCGGCGCTGGCTAATTCGGGCCAGGAAGACATGGATGCTGACGGCGTCGGCGACGTGTGCGATGCCGATCTCGACGGCGACTCCGTCGCCAATACCGCAGACAACTGTCCCAGCGCCGTCAACCCACAGCAAGCTGACTTCGATTATGACCTTATCGGCGACCACTGTGACGACAGCGACGGCGATGCGTTCACGGACTACCTGGAGTTCTTCATGGGCACTTCTCCCACTAAGGCCTGTGGCACGAACGGCTATCCCCCTGACTTCGACAACACCTCCGAGATCGACATCTCCGACGTGATCAGTTTCAAGCCGCTGTTCAACACTCAGCAGGGTGACGGGGGCTACTCCCCGCGTCACGACTTCAACGCGGACCTCTCCATCGACATCAGCGACGTGCTGGCCATGAAGCCCGTCTTCAACACCACCTGCAGCTCCCTGTAGTCGAGCGCTCATACGCACTAACCTCAAGCCGCCGCGGCGATCGCGCGATCTCGCCGGCG
>CAYSIV010000414.1:944-4435 GCA_964431175.1 uncultured Anaerolineales bacterium | reverse complement strand
CGCGCCGTGTACGACGAGTTCGCCGCCGACCCCGGGTCCCTCGCGCGTGACCCTACGTGGCTTCCAGGCATTGCGCTGCTCGCCGAGGTGTGCTGGAACCTCAACGATGCGGCGGGCGCCACCCGGCTCTACGACCTCCTGCTGCCCTATGCGGGGCGGAACGTCGTCGTGGGCGTCAGCGCCGCCTGCCTGGGCGATTCGTGTCGCTACCTGGGCCTGCTCGCGACCGTTCTGGAGCGCTGGGACGACGCCGTCGCGCACTTCGAGCAGGCGCTGGAGATGAACGCCCGCATCTCGCCCCCCTGGTACGCCTGGACGCAGTACCAGTACGCCGACATGCTGCTCCGCCGCGGCGCGAAGGGAGATCGAGAGAAGGCACTTGGCCTGCTGGTACAGGCGCTGGACACGGCGCAGCGGCTGAGCATGGTGACGCTCGTGGAGCGGGCGGTGGCTCTGAAAGTGCGCGCGCAGGGGCTCAGCTCTACGGACATCAGGACGTCCATCGACGCTGTACTGCGGTCCGTCCACGATGAGAAGCCCGACCTCCTGCCGCACGCCGCGCCGGACGGCACGGTCACCATCATGTTCAGCGACATCGAGGGCTCCACGGCGCTGGCGGAGCGGCTGGGCGACCGGCAGTTCGTCGAGCTGCTGCGCGAACACAACGCCCTGGTCCGCGAGAAGCTGAAGGCCCACGGCGGCTTCGAGGTGAAAAGCGAGGGTGACGGCTTCATGCTGGCCTTCCAATCGGCGCGGCGGGCGCTCCAGTGCGCGATCGACATCCAGCGGGCGCTGGCGGAGCGGAACACGCGGCCGCGTAGGGGCGGTTCGCGAACCGCCCGCGACGGCCCCCGGCAAACGGACATCGAACCCATCCGTGTCCGCATCGGCCTGCACACGGGCGAGGCGATCAAGGAAGGCGCGGACTTCTTCGGGAAGCACGTGAACCTGGCGGCGCGCATCGCCGGGCAGGCGCGAGGCGGAGAGATCCTGGTGTCCTCGCTGCTGAAGGAGCTTACGGAGAGCGCCGGGGAGTTCGCGTTCGGAGACGGGCGAGCCGTCAGCCTGAAGGGGATATCGGGAAAGCACCGCGTGTTCCAGGTCGAGTGGTAGGGGCCAGAGAGGAGAGGACGTGAAAGAGTTCAAGGACAAGGTAGCGGTGGTCACCGGAGCCGCCAGCGGCATCGGGCGGGCGCTGGCGGATCGTTTCGCGGCGGAAGGGATGAAGGTCGTCCTGGCCGACGTCGAGAAGGGGGCCTTGGCCCAGGCCGAAGCCCAGATGAAAGCCGGCGGCGCTACTGTCCTGGCTGTGGCCACCGACGTCTCCAACGGCGCCGAGGTGAAGGCGCTGGCGGAGAAGACCATCGAGACCTATGGGGGTGTTCACATCCTCTGCAACAACGCCGGCGTGGCCCCTGTCACGGGCGCTTCATGGGAGCTGACCGAGGCCGACTGGCTGTGGGTCCTGGGGGTGAACCTCTGGGGAGTCCTCCACGGCATCCGGGTCTTCGTCCCGATCATGCTGGAGCAGGGAAGCGAAGGCCACATCGTCAACACCGCGTCCATCGCGGGCTTGCTGTCCGCCCCCTGGGCGACAACCTACAACGTCGCCAAGCACGGCGTTGTAACCCTGTCGGAATCGCTGCACCGTGAACTCGCGCTGGTCGGCTCCGCGCTGAAAGTGTCGGTGCTCTGCCCGGGGTGGGTGAAGACGAGGCTCATGGACGCCGACCGCAACCGCCCGGCCGGACTGCGGAACGCCCCGGGGGTTGGGGGAAGGCGGCCGCAGGCAGCGGCGCTGGAGCAGGCGGTCCGCCAGCTTGTGTCGGCGGGGACCAACCCGGCGGAGATCGCCGATCACGTCATCGCCGCTATCCGGGACGAGAGGTTCTACGTCCTCCCTCACCCGCAGTGGAAGGAACAGGTGCGGGCACGGATGGAGGGGATCCTGGAAGAGCGGAATCCCTCGGTTGAACCACCATCATGAGTGTGGGCAAGCAATGCGCTTGACGTTGACCAAGTAGGGCAGAGCCACGATGGAGCCGCGCATCCAGTACGCGAAGACCAGCGACGGTGTGAACATCGCGTTTGCCACATACGGCGAGGGAAGGCCGTTCGTGTGGTCGCATCAGCCGATAGCCAGCCACGTCCAGCTGGAGTGGCAGCAACCCAGTTACCGTGCGGCCTACAGCCTTCTCGCCACAATGGGTATGCTGGTCCGGTTCGACACCAGAGGAGTCGGTCTGTCAGACCGCGACGTGGACGACGTCTCGCTGGACGCCAGGGTGCGTGACTTGGAGACCGTCGCCGACCATCTAAACCTGAACTCATTCGCACTCCTGGGATTGGAGACAGGCGGCGCAACGGCCATTGCCTACGCCGCCCGTCACCCCAAGCGCGTGTCCCACCTTGTGCTTGTGAACTGCTCTGCGCGAGGGGGAGACCCGATGGCAACCCCGCGTGGCAAGGCCCTATTCGGTCTCGCAGACGAGGACGACTGGGAAATGCTCACAGAAAACCTCGGGGCAGCGGTGTTCGGGTACGGCAGGGAAGAAACGAAGCGCTACGGAGAATTCCTGAGGGCCTGCATAACTCCTGAGATGCTTCGCCGCATGAGCGAGGCGAACGACGACATCGATGTCTCCGACCTTCTAGGGCAGGTACGGTTGCCAACGCTTGTTGTGCGCCACAGTGGAATCAAGTGGCTGACCATGGATGCCACCAGGGAGCTGGCTTCCGGAATTCCGAATGCCCGCCTTCTGGTGGTTGAAGGTTTGTACGCTGACAACGCCGAACAGTTCTTCAGGGGAGTCGTCGACTTCCTGGGCGAAGAGGAGGAAGCGGCAGCGGGAGCGACTGTGCCGACTCCGTCAGGCCTTGTCACCATCCTCTTCACGGACATCGAGGGCTCCACGGCGATGACCCAGCGCCTGGGCGATGCGAAGGCGCGGGATGTCCTGCGGGAGCACGAGCGCATCGTGCGCGAGGCGCTCAAGGCCCACGGCGGCGCCGAGGTCAAGACCATGGGCGACGGCTTCATGGCCTCGTTCGGGTCGGTGACTCGCGCCGCCGAGTGCGCCATCGCCCTCCAGAAGGCGTTCGGCGAGCGCAATGCGACGGCGGACGAGCCGTTGCAGGTGCGGGTTGGGCTCAACGCCGGTGAGCCGATCGAGGAAGGCGGCGATTTATTCGGCGAGACCGTAATTCTGGCAGCCCGTATCGCTGCGCAGGCAAAGGGCGGCGAGATCCTCGCCTCGATGGCCGTGCGCGAGCTCTGCGCCGGCAAAGGCTTCCTTTTCGCCGACATGGGCGAGCACGCCATGCGCGGCTTCGAGGACCCGGTGCGCGTGTTCGAGGTCAAGCGGCGCGACTGAACCCACCGGTCAGCTAGAATAGGCGCTGCCATGCAGCCACGCATCCAGTACGCCAAGAGCGCCGACGGGGTGCAGGTCGCCTATACGGCCCTCGGGCAGGGACCGCCGCTCGTCGTC
>CAYSIV010000414.1:0-934 GCA_964431175.1 uncultured Anaerolineales bacterium | reverse complement strand
AAAAAATCCCGACGCGGCAAAACGTCTGGATGATACGATGGGCGTGGCGCTGGCGCGTCGGACCGTGACGTGGCTGATATGTCCGTTGCTGCCCGCCTCGGCGACCTCGAAGCCGTTGTCGACCGGCTCGAGCTGGACCATTTCCCGATGATAGGCTTGATCCACGGATGTTTAACAGCCGTGGCTTACGCGGCGAAGCACCCGGAGCAAGTGTCCCGCCTGGTACTGGTCGGCGCCTACCCTCGCGGCGCTGAGTACTACGACGGGACGCCCATGTTGCGGGCGATCAAGGCGTTGTCGGAGATGGCAGAGGAGAATTGGGAATTCTTCACCCTCACCCTCTCTAATTGGCTGATCGGCTTCGCGAACCCAGAGGCCGCCCGGCAGACGGCGGAAATCTATCGGAGGACTATGACGCCGCGGGACTATAGGAGGCTTATTTCAGCGTGCGAGGCGGCTGATATCACCGAACTGCTCCCGGACGTGAAGGCCCCAACGCTCGTGGTTCGGGACCTGGGGATGTGGTTCTCGTACTTTCCGGACTTCTCGCGCCAGGTGACCGCCGCGATACCCGGCGCGCAACTCGTAACTACCGAAGACAGGCGATCGATGACGGCCACCATCATAGACTTCATGGGCGATGCCCAAGCCCCGTCCCCGGCCGCGCCCGCCGAACCCTCAGCCTTCCGCACCGTCCTCTTTACAGACCTCGTCGGCCACACGGAGATGATGTCCCGCCTCGGCGACCAGCGTGGCCGCGAGGTCCTCCGCGAGCACGAGCGCATCACGCGGGAGGTGCTGGCGGCGCACGGCGGCACCGAGGTGAAGACGATGGGCGACGGCTTCATGGCCTCGTTCGGGTCGGTGACGAAGGCGGTCGAGTGCGCCATCGCCCTGCAGCGCGCGTTCGAGGAGCGGAACGAATCCGTCTCCG
>CAYSIV010000413.1:0-4446 GCA_964431175.1 uncultured Anaerolineales bacterium | reverse complement strand
AGGCCGCGCGCTGAGCCTGTCGAAGCGCGCACTGGCTTATTTTGAATAGAGTCCATTGATTACGCTCTCTGCCGCAAAATTGCCACCACCCCGGCGAACAGGCCGATCACAAAGAAGGCAATGATGGTAATGGCGGGCGGGAAGCCGCCGCCGCCCAGATCAGGCGTATTGAATGTCTCTTGAACAATGGGCGGGCCGGGAGTGAAAGTGGGCAGGCGAGTCGGCGAGGGGGTGCCCACGATGGCTGGCCCGGACTCAAACGTGGGCGTAGGCGGCAAGGTGGGTGTGGGCGGCACTTCGGCAGGAGGCAAGGCGTCAATCGTCCCTTCCCGGATCGATACCAGCAGGGCAAACACCCAGGCCCGACTGCCCGGCGCGCCCGGATACTCAATTTGAATCCACTCGTTTCCGGCAGAACGGCCAATCGCCGGGGCAGTCTGCCCGGCGACCATCACACCCACCTGATCGTAATTGGTTCCCGGCCCCGAACGGACGTTGACCTGCTCGGAGGCAAACACCGTTGGCCCGCCAAAGGTGGCGGTGGGCTGGAGTGTTTCGGTGGGCAACTGGGCCTGGGCGGCCTGCAAAACAACTGCCTTCAGGCCAGAGACGGCCAGCAGACCCAGCAAGCTGACCAAGAGAAAAAGATGTTTGAAAAATTGACACATGCCGGCGATTATACAATCTTCTTGAGCAATCGAATCCCAATCTGCTGACGGATGAACGGCGCCGCCCCCCGCCCTGCCGTCTCCAGGGTCCGCATCACCTTCAACGCCGTCTCTTCGCCCAACTCGCGCGACACCCAATCGTCGCTAATCGACTCGGCCAGTTCATCTACCGACTCGTAAGCATCGATCCAGTCGAACTGCTTTTCGGCGACGGCGGCAAATTTGCCAGCGGCGATGACTCGGGCCAGGGCCGTGTCGGCATGAAAATGGCCTTCAGGGTCAGCGCCATTCCAGTGGAGACCGCCGCAAACCGTCTCCCGTCCGTGCCGGTCGCGCACCATCACTTGCGGCTCGCCCACGCGCGGGCGAACATCCAGCACGTGGGCGCGGGTCACTCGCCAGGTTTCGTCCAGAGCATGAACCATGCTCTCAATGGCCACTCATCAAAGTGACCAGGCGAAAACGACAATATCGAAGCTGGCGCCGGGAAAAGGCAAGGCCTGACCACGCGCCAGCCCAAACGAGGCCTGCGGCAGATCAGATCGGGCCAGGGCGGCCTCATCCGGGTCGGGGTCAACGCCCACGGCCCATCCGGCCTGATCGGCATAGTGGCGCAGGAGTCGGCCATCGCCACAGCCCACTTCCAGCACGCGCGCGCCATCAAAGTTCACTATCGCCCGAATCGAGTCGGCTTCCACTTGTTCGGAATCTGGAAATGCAGTCATAGAATAAGGAACCACAGATTACACGGATTTCACAGATTAGGTTTTATAATCTGCGTAATCCATGGTCAAGTATCATCTTGCAGTAGGCGCAAACTGCATTATGATTATCCACGAAAAGAGGACCTATGACACAACGAGTCTTTCATGGCGACATCACCCCTGATGATATAGCAACGGCCCTGGTAGGCGAGTTCAACCGCAACGACTTGCGCGCCGAGGCCCGCGGCGACGACGAAAAGATTGTCGTAGAAATTTCCACACCCGCGCGGCGCGCGTCCGGCGGAAACACCGCTCTCGGCATCATTCTGCAAAAGCACGAAGACGGCGTGCTGGTGGCGATGGGCGATCAAGAGTGGCTGGGCGTGGCCGCCTCGCTCGGTCAAACCGCCCTCTCGGCTTTACAGAACCCCTTCAATCTGTTGGGCCGCCTCGACGACGTGGCCGCCGACGTAGACTCCTTGAAACTGCCGGAGAAGGTGTGGGCGGCGATCGAGCGATTCGTGCAGAGCAAGGGCGCTTCAAAAGAGATTTCGGAGCGGCTCAGAACCACAGCCTGCCCCTACTGCCATGCCGCCAACCCGGTGGGCGCCACCTCGTGCGTGCAGTGCGGCGCGCCGCTCGGTGACGTTCAACCGGATGCCTGCTCCAACTGTGGCTTTGTGAATATGAAGGAGGCGAAGTTTTGCGGCAACTGCGGAAATAAATTATGAAGGATGAATTATGAAGGATGAAACTCGCGGTTATCGTTCATAGCCGTCCTTTGAGTTTTTTGATGATGGTCACAAAGATGGCGATGAGTTGGTTGGTCTCATCTTGTAATCCTGCAAGCCGTTTTGCCGGGATGGTCTCCGAGTCAACGAGTAGTTCAAGCCAGTAAGCGGTCTCGTCCAACTCCTTGAGGCAATCTCCCATTTTGGCTATGAACTCCGGGTCGGATCGACCACGATAGGCTTCACGGTAATTTGCCCCTACCGATGTGCCGGAGCGGAGCGCCTGCTTACCCAAAGTCTGAGCCAGGGTCGTTTTTGGCAAAGCGGAGTACATTGTGATAACCCGTAGCGCGAATTTTTTAGTCCGCGTCCGCAGATCCTCTGGCGCCCTTTCATCCTTCATAATTCCTCCTTCATCCTTCATCCCTTTCCAAACACCTCCACAATTCGCGCCGTGTGTTTGACTCCCTCCACAAAATTCCCAATCACCATGTTTTCGTTCGGCGCGTGCGCCTGCGAGCCAGGGTAACCCACGCCGGCAGTGACGATCGGCAGTTTGAGGGCGTCGAGGAAAACAGCATTCGGCCCGGAGCCGCCGATCATTGGCATGACGATTGGCTCTTTGCCGTAAGCGTCTCGGGCCGTGTCGAGAGTGAGTTTGACGAAGGGATGATCGGGATCAGTGCGGCCCGGCGCCTCGCCGCCAAGATACTTGATCTCAACATCCGCGAACCCTTCAGCATCCAGGTGCTTCCGCAGTTTCTCCAGAATTTCTTTCGGTGTCTGATCCGGCACCAGACGGAAATCCACTTTGGCGCTGGCTTGCGCCGGGAGCACGGTCTTTGATCCCGGCCCTTGGTAGCCCGCTGTCAGGCCGCAAATGGTGCAGGTGGGGACGAAGGCTTCCTCGCGCCGCAGTTCCGGCCCGCCCGTCATTCCGTTTAGAAAGCCTTTGAGGCCGTAGCGCTTGAGCAAATCGTCCGAGTCGTCGGGCAGTTTGGCGATCAACTCCAGGTCGCGGGCGCTTGGCGGCTTCACGTTGTCGTAGTGGCCGGGGATGCGAATACGCTCGTCCGGCCCCTTGAGCGTGCTCAGCGCCCACACCAGCCGCCAGGCGGCATTGGGGAAGATTGAACCGCCGAGGCCGGAGTGCGCGTCGAGGGTGCCCGTCTTCACCCTCAACTCCACGTAGCAAATGCCGCGCAGGCCCAGGTGTTGAACCGGCACGCCTTCGTGATTTACGCCGCCGAACTCCCACACGCAAGCGTCGGCCTTGAGCTTGTCAGCGTTATGAATGACAAAATCATGCAAGTGGACACTGCTCGTCTCTTCTTCGCCTTCGATCACGAATTTGATCCGGCAGGGGTAAGAACCGCGCACCGCCTTCACTGCGTCCAGCGCCGCCAGGCGGCACTGAATGTGGCCCTTGTCGTCGCTCACCCCGCGGGCAAACATTTTGCCGTCGCGGATGGCCGGCTGAAAAGGCGGCGTCTCCCACAGTTCCAGCGGTTCCGGTGGCTGAACATCGTAGTGATTGTAGAAGAGCAAAGTCTTGTCGGTGTCGCCTTCTGCTTCAGCGTAAACAACCGGACTGCCGTCGGTGGGCATAATCTCAACCTTGAAATCCCGGGCGCGCAGCATCTCGCCCACTAGCGCCGCACACTCGTGAATGCCAAGCATTTGGGCCGAGATGCTGGGCTGGGCGCAGAGGCGCGAAAGTTCGGCCAGGGAGTCGTCAAGGTGGTCGGTGATATAGCGATCAATCGCAGTAAAGTCGGTCATGGTCTGGTATCCTTTCCGGGAGGTGAGGAGATTATAATTGACAACAGGCAAAATAGATTGAGGGAGACACTAAATGGAATATCGAGCGCTGGGCCGGACCGGCCTGAAGGTTTCGGCAATTTGTTTGGGGACAATGCAGTTCAGGTGGACCACTGATGAGGCCGCCTCGCACCAGGTGATGGATGCCTTCGTGGAAGCCGGCGGCAACTTCATCGACACCGCCGACATTTACTCCAACTGGGCGCCGGGGCTGAAAGGCGGCGACGCTGAAACCATCATCGGCGACTGGCTGAAGCAGAAGAAAGGCCGCGACCGGATTGTGCTGGCGACGAAGGTGCGGGGGCGCATGTGGGACGGGCCGGATGGCGAAGGGTTGAGCCGGGGACACATCACCCGGGCGGCCGAGGACTCCCTGCGCCGACTGCAAACCGACTATATCGACCTCTACCAGACTCACTGGCCGGACGAGGCCACGCCGATTGAAGAAACCCTGCGCGCCCTCGACGACCTGGTGAAGCAAGGCAAGGTGCGGCACATCGGTTGCTCAAACTATTCCGGGGC
>CAYSIV010000412.1:0-4493 GCA_964431175.1 uncultured Anaerolineales bacterium | reverse complement strand
GCGGGGCCGAAAGTTGTCCCCGCGAAATAGGCGACACCTCTTGACTAACTCACCGAGAGGGAGATTCCGCTGGGGTGGGAAGTTGGAGAATTAAGTGATATTGCCAATATCACAATGGGACAATCTCCTCCTGGAGAGTCCTACAACCAAGACGGCAAAGGAATGATATTTTTTCAAGGCTGTACAGATTTTGGAAATCGCTTTCCTTCGGTACGCCAATTCACAACACAACCTACACGTTTTGCCAAAGCAGGCGATATTCTATTAAGCGTCCGCGCACCTGTTGGAACAATAAACATCGCCAAAGAAGATTGTTGTATTGGTCGTGGTCTTGCGGCGTTAAATAGCAAAAACAACGCCATCACTTACCTTTTTGGAGTAATGATAAATTTCAAGCAAGTCTTTGACAGACGCAATGTGAACGGAACGACTTTTGGTTCAATAACCAAAGACGATTTATTTTCCCTGAAAGTATTGAAGCCTGATAAGAAAATTCTTGAGCAATATCAAAAGGTTATCAATCCTACCTTTGAAAAACAAAATAAACTCGAACTCGAAACCCAAACCCTCATCGAACTGCGCGACTGGCTGCTGCCGATGCTGATGAATGGGCAGGTGAAGGTAAAGTGACAGTCACCTTAAAGGTGACTGTCACTTGGGATGCGCGCCACCTTGAATCCCAAACCCTGACCGAACTGCGCGACTGGCTGCTGCCGATGCTGATGAACGCGCAGGTGAAGGTAAACCAGGAGGAACTCCATGAAACCAGATGAATTAACTTTTGCCAGCTTGCTCGCAACCGAAGGCAACCAATGGCATTATCATATCCCACGCTTCCAGCGGGAATATATTTGGAAAAAACATAACTGGGAAAAACTGGTTGAGGATATTTACGAAAACGATCCGGGGCATTACATGGGGTCGGTCATTTGCGTTCATGATGCAAGCGAACTCTCGCCCGCGAATGAACTTATCTATGAAGTGGTGGATGGGCAACAAAGACTGACCACCATTTCCCTGCTTCTGGCGGCAATCTATTCCAAACTCACAAATGAAGCAATCGTAGGTCAGAAAGTAATCAGCAAGCAGGATGACTATATCATCAAACTTAACAGTATCCGCCAGCGCCTAATAAAAAAGGTAAATGCTTTAGGCAAAAAACTCCCATGGGGCGTTTTTAAGTCAGGAACATTTGCCTATTGTCTGCGTGTCCAGCCATCCACACAAGAAAGTAATCTGGAAGATTATCAATATGTTCTCGGCGAAATTGGCGTCATCGCCGAACTTGCTTACCCAAAGAACTGCGGCAACAGGCGTATCTATAAAGCGTACAAGTATTTTCGAAACCATATCCCTGACGATATGGCTGGATTGGATGATCTGTTGGATCGAATTTACAGACTCTTGTTCATTCATATCTCAGAAGCCAGCCAGTCAAAGGCATTTTTGCTCTTTGAGACTTTGAATTACCGCGGTGTTCCCCTCTCGGCGATAGACATCATCAAGAACAAAATGCTCGCAACCCTAGAAAGCAAATATGCCGTCAAAATCGAAGACTCTTACGATGATTGGCAGGAAATACTCGATAACCTGCCCGAAGACAGCGATCAAGACAGGTTCTTGCGCCAATTTTATAACGCATTCAAATTTGATCCGCAAATCAAGATTGATAAAATAACAAGGGCAACCCGCTCGAACATTATTGCCATCTATGAAAATCTAATAAAAAAGGACGCGAAAAGTATATTTGACCAGCTGATGGAAAAAGCCCGGGTGTATAACCAGTTAATTGAACCTGAAAGTTATAAAACCTCGTCAATCACCGAGCCATTAATCAATCTGGAAAGAATTGGCGCGGTCCCTTCCTACACTTTCTTGCTCTATCTTTTCTCTTTGGACAAGGCTTGTTTTGCAGAGCCCGACATCCAAGAAAAAACTGTGGACTTGTTGTGCAAATATTACTTCCGCAGAAATATCACCGACTTTCCAAATACCAGGGACTTGGACTCCATTAATATTGATCTCGTTGAACAATGCCAAAAGCAAATCGTTAGTGGAGAAAAATTATCCTATAAATTCATCTCAAGGATAATTCTAAAGGGAAAAGTTAAACCATCCTCCATTACAACCTTGACGGAACTGCTTTCCGATAATCTGTTTTACAACAATGACGGCATGGCTCGCTTTGCGCTGACCAAACTCGATGAAATCAATCACAATCGCGAATACTCGCCTGATTTGTGGGCAAGAAATGAGAAAGGGCTTTTTGTTTGGACGGTTGAGCATATCTTTCCGCAGGGAAAAAATATTCCTGCGGATTGGGTTGACATGATAGGCAATGGCAACAGGGAAAAAGCCGAGCAAATCCAGGATGAATGGGTACACTGTCTGGGAAATCTGACATTATCTGGATACAACTCCAAACTTTCAAACCAATCTTTTGAAAAAAAGCAGATAAAGGCTGTAGCAAATGTCTTCGGGAAGAAAATTCAGATCGGATATAAAAATAACCTTGCATTAAATAATATTGAATTCTCGCTCCGGCTCAATGGCAAAAAGAACTCCTTGGCTACGGCCAGCGAGTGGAAAAAAGAACACATTAAGGCAAGAAATAATGTAATGGTTGAAATGTTGGTAAAGCTATTTAAGTTCGAAAACGAATAAGTAATCTTGTTGAGTAAACCCAAACGCTGACCGAACTGCGTGACTGGCTGTTGCCGATGTTGATGAATGGGCAGGTGAAGGTAAAGTGACAGTCACCTTAAAGGTGACTGTCACTTGGAATGCGCGCCACCCTGAAACCCAAACCCTATGTCCGGAGATCAAATACGAAATCATCAAAAAGATTGGCGCACTTTCCAAATCCGCGCTTGCCCTGCGACCAAAGAGAGCGCCGAAGGATCGGGCTGGGCCAAGATTGTATAATTGAAATAGAGGTGAACCATGACTACTTTTGAACAAACCCTTCTCCGCGAAGTTGCCACTCTACCAGAGTCCCGTCAGGCAGATGTGCTGGCATTTATCCGTTTTCTGAAAATCAGCCTGCCCGACGGCGAAAAGATCAAGGCGGATTTCAAGGAAGCCCTGAAAGACGCGCGCGAGACAGCGCAAAGGCTTAACATTACGCAGGAAGATGTTGACGCCGAAATTCGCGTTGTGCGGGATGGTAAGTAATGAAACGGGTGGTTCTCGATACGAATATTGTCATTTCCAGTGCATTGGGCGGCGCGCTGGTTTTTGTTTTAGAGAAATGGGATAAAGAATTTCGTTCCATTCCAATCATCTCAGGACGGGAATTTCTGGACTGGCTGCAAACAAACAATGAATAGAAATGCTCTGCGCTGAGGAGAATCAAAATGCCCGAAATCAAATACGAAATCATCAAAAAGATCGGCGTGCTATCCACATCTGCCAGTGGCTGGGCCAAGGAACTCAACCTGATCAGTTGGAACGACAGAGATGCAAAATACGACATCCGCGATTGGTCGCCTGACCGCGCGAAGATGGGCAAAGGTGTAACCCTCTCCAAAGAAGAGTTGCTGGCGCTGAAAGAGCTACTGAATACCATTGAGCTATGATGGGTTGACGAAGAAAAACATGCCAGACTTTTATTTTCGCGGAACCCTTGCCCAATGGACGAATTGAATTTACAAACTGACCGGGGTATAATCGTTTTACAGTTACGGCTCGATAAAGGAGAAGTAAAATGGAAGCTCTGACCACAATTTCCACAAAATACCAAATCGTTATCCCACGCGAAGTACGGGAGCAATTTAATTTGAAGCCTGGGCAGAAAGTGATGTTTATTCCCTACAAAAACAGCATCCGGCTGGTTATCGTCCCACCCATCAAGGATGCTTTGGGGATATTTAAAGGGATCAATACAGATAACATCCGCGAAGAAGTGGATGAGCAACGCTAATGAATGTCGTTGATTCGTCAGGCTGGATCGAATATTTCATCCAAGTCGAAAACGCCTGGGGCGCGCTAATAGCGCATTTGGGCGGTGACGAAGATTGCCCAAGAGTGGGCGACTCAATAGTCTGGCTTCATAGATAAACTGGATCTGGCGGTAGTGTTGTCGCCCTGACATTATCCTCTTAAAACGCCATAGATGGCGGTACTGCCATATTTTTATCCAACCCATTGGAGTAGAACACTTGATTTATTGAAACACGCGTGCTATAATGTGCTTGTCCGTACTAGATGAGCATTTGGACAACTTGCACTTTTGAGAATGTTTACTCTGGGCGGCTGAACAATCAGCCGCCTATTTTTTTAGTATTATGCCTGCCCAACAACCACCCCGCCCCATTTCCCCGCTTTTCGCGCGTTATCTCACTTCTGACGAGAAGAAATCCCTGCGCGCTGTCGCTACTGATGACCTTGCCAGCGAGATCAACCTTCTGCGTGTGCTCTCCGGGCACTTTATGAAGATCCAGCAATCCGCGCCAAAGGATATGGTCTCACGTAGGCAAGCCTTGCGCACCTGT
>CAYSIV010000411.1:0-4511 GCA_964431175.1 uncultured Anaerolineales bacterium | reverse complement strand
TTATACCGCTCACAACATGCCCGCCGGCATGGAACCCGGGCTGGAAGAGTCGGCTTTCTACGATCCGGCCAACTTCACCTTCCCAAACAGCGCCCACATCGCGCAAGTCGAAATTGACCGTGACACGGGCGAAGTGACTATTCAGCGGTATGTGGCAGTGGATGACGTGGGCAAGGTGATCAACCCGCTAATCGTGGACGGCCAGATCGTCGGCGGCGTGGCCCAGGGCGTGGGGCAGGCACTCTGGGAGCACGGCGTGTACGACGACAACGGCCAATTGCTCTCGGCCAACTTCATGGAATATGCTATGCCGCATGCCGGCAACTTCCCGACAATTGAGACAGCCCGCATCGAGACTCCGTCGCCGCACAATCCGCTGGGCGTGAAGGGCGCCGGCGAGATGGGCACCATCGCCGCCACCCCCACCATCGTCAACGCGGTGATGGACGCCCTGGCGCCGCTGGGGATCAAACATCTGGATATGCCGCTCACGCCGGAAAAGATTTGGCGGGCGATTCAGGGAGCGAAGAAATAGAGAGATTAGAGAATTAGAGACTAGAGATTGCCTCCAATCCCTAATCTCCAATCTCTATTTTGGAGACTGACCATGTACGCTTCGAATTTCGATTACTATCGTCCGACAACTCTCAACGAAGCCGTTGAGCTTCTGAAAACCAAGAGCGGGGCCAAGCTGTTGGCTGGCGGTCATAGCCTGCTCCCGGCCATGAAACTGCGCGTGGCCGGCCCGACGGCCCTGGTGGACATTAGCCGCGTCAGTGGTCTGGCCGGCATCGGCAAAGACGGCGGCAACTTGAAGATCGGCGCGCTCACCACTCACACGGCGGTCGCCTCGTCCGATCTGGTGAAGGGCGAGTGCGGCCTGCTGGCCGAGACGGCGTCCTACATCGGCGATCAGCAAGTCCGCAACCGGGGCACGCTGGGCGGCTCGCTCGCTCACGCCGATCCTGCCGCCGACTATCCCACCGCCATCATCGCCTTGGGTGGGACGATGACGGCTATGGGGCCGAAGGGCGCGCGCGACATCGCCGCCGACAGCTTCTTTACCGGCCTGTTCACTACCGCCCTCGCCGCCGACGAAGTACTGACCCTGGTGACTGTGCCAGCCTATGGCAAGACTGCGGGCGCGTGCTACCTGAAGCACCGCCACCCGGCATCTAGCTACGCTGTGGCCGGGGTAGCGGTCATGGTGATGATGAGCGGCGGCAAGTGCAACGGAGCGCGGGTAGTCGTAGGCGGCGTGACTGGCAACCCGGTGCGGGTGAAAGCCGCCGAGGACGCCCTCACCGGTTCAGCCGCCGATGAGGCCGCCTGCGCCGCCGCCGCGAGCAAAGTGGCCGCCGCCCTCAAAGACCCCTTGAGCGACTCTTACGCTTCTGGCGAGTATCGTGTTCATCTCGCAACCGTACTGGCCAAGCGGGCGCTGATGACAGCGGCGGGGCGGGCGAAAGGGTAAGAGATTAGAGAATTAGAGATTGGAGAATTGAGGACGGCTCCAAATAAGCCCCGTCCGCCAGATGTTGAGCGACCCTCCCGAAGGTTTGCGAACCTTCGGGAGGGTTTTTGCTTTTAGCGCCCTTCAAGGGTATCATCCCACTTGCATGGAAACCCAAGCCAGCTTTGCCCAAGTCAACGGCACACGGCTCTATTACGAAATTGCAGGTTCAGGCCAACCGCTCGTCTTCATTCACGGCTTCAGCCTTGACACGCGAATGTGGGATGAGCAGTTCGAGACGTTTGCCCGGAGCTGTCAAGTCGTCCGCTACGACTTGCGCGGCTTTGGAAAGTCGGCCGTTCCAACTGACGAGCCTTACTCTCATTCCAGCGACCTCAACGCCTTGCTTCAGCATTTGAAAATCAACTCGGCTCATCTAGTCGGTCTCTCGCTGGGCGGCGGCGCCGCCATTGACTTTGCGCTGGTTTACCCCGAAAAGGTGCGCTTGCTGATCACCATTGACGGCACACTGGGCGGCTATCGTTGGGCCAAAGACTGGGGAGGCCCACGGGCCACAGCGCAGTCGGCGGGCGTGGAGGCGGCTAGAGAAGTGTGGCTGAACGACGAGTTGTTCAGCCCGACTAATGAGCAGCCGAATGTGGCGGCTCGAACGAGGCAAATGGTGACAGCTTATTCCGGCTGGCACTGGCTCAATCGTGATCCCGGGCACGGGCCACGGCCTCCGGCTATCGAGTGGTTGGAGAAAATTCGCGCACCCGCCCTCGCCCTCGTCGGCGAACGTGACCTGCCTGACTTTCACGTCATCGCCGACACTTTGCAAAGTCGAATCCCGTCGTGCCGCAAAGCCGTCGTGCCCGGCGCAGGCCACCTGGCCAACATGGAAGCGCCGGAGCAGGTGAACAAGATCGTTTTGAGTTTTCTGGAAAACATCAATTTAACGAAACAAGCGCCCTGAGCGGAGGCCCGCGCGTTTGCGAAGCGCGTGGGCCGTAGTCGAAGGGCGCGGCCCCGGCGCGAGCACCGCACTCTTCGACTGCGGGCGCGGAAAAGCATCGCGCCCTCCGCTCAGAGTGCTGGTCACTTTTTCTTTGCGCGCTTCGGGTTGCGTCTTCGCGGTGAAATCATCATGATCAAACTCGCCCCTTCCATCCTCTCCGCCGACTTTAGCCGTCTGGCCGACCACGTCCGCGAGGCCCTTGAGGCCGGCACCAATTGGGTTCACGTGGACGTGATGGACGGCCACTTCGTCCCCAACCTCACCATCGGCCCGCTTGTGGTCAAAGCTCTGCGATCACTATGTGATGAAACGAAGGCAATGCTCGATGTGCATCTGATGATCGAAGACCCGGATCGCTATTTGGCCGACTTCGCTCACGCCGGGGCCGACATCATCACCGTTCACGTCGAGACCTGCCCACACCTGCACCGCACGGTTCAAGCCATCAAGACCATCGGCGTCAAAGCGGGCGCCGCCCTCAACCCGGCCACTTCGCTTGTCACCGTCGAGGAAATCTTGCCCGACCTCGATCTCCTGCTGGTGATGACCGTCAACCCCGGCTTCGGCGGGCAGAGCTACATCCCGGCCAGCACGGCCAAGATTCGACGGGCGCGGCGGATGCTCAACGGCATTGGCTCGCAAGCCTGGCTGGAAGTGGACGGCGGCATCACCCCCGACACTGCCGGTGAAGCCGCCGACGCTGGCGCAACGGTTCTGGTGGCGGGGAACGCCGTGTTCGGCGGAAAGCAGTCGGTCGCCGAAAATATCGCCGCTTTGCGAACAGCGCTCAATCCCAAAATGCCATGACAGAACCAACCTTCGACTCCTACCGTTCCCCCGTTCTCGCCACGCGCGGCATGGTGGCCTCCAGCCAACCTTTGGCAACCCAGGCCGGCCTTTCCATTTTGACGCAGGGTGGCAACGCGGCAGACGCCGCCGTGGCCACCGCCGCCGCCCTCAACGTCACCGAACCAACCTCTACCGGGATCGGCGGCGATTGCTTTGCTTTGTTCTATGAGGCGGCGACGAAAACCGTGACGGCCTTGAACGGATCAGGGCGCGCACCAGCGGCGTTGACGATTGAGCTAATTCGCAATCAGGGATTAGTAAATAGCAATTGGGAGATCAGCGATCCGTTTCACGCGCACTGCGTAACGGCGCCGGGCGCGGGCGCGGGCTGGTGTGATCTTGTCGAGCGGCACGGCTCAATGCCATTGACGACAATTCTGGCTCCGGCGATTCGACTGGCCGAGGATGGTTTCCCGGTTGCGCCACTCACCTCATATTTTTGGGGTCGAAGCGCGAGTCGAATTGATCGCAGTTTGACAATTGGCGGGCGCGGGCCGAAGGCAGGCGAGTTGTTCCGCAACCCCGGCCTGGGGCGCACGCTCCGGGCGGTGGCCGAGGGTGGCAAGGAGGCGTTTTATCGCGGCGAGATTGCCAGGAAGATCGCGGCTACAATCCAGAAACATGGCGGGGTGATGACGACCGACGATCTCGCCGCTCACACCTCAACCTGGGATAAACCGATCAGCACAGCGTATCGCGGCCTGCGGGTGTGGGAGTGCCCGCCGAACGGGCAGGGACTGACGGCCCTCATCGCCCTCAACATTCTCGAAGGCTTCGACCTTGCCTCGCTCGATCCACTTTCGCCCGAACGATTGCACCTCGTCATCGAAGCCTTGCGCCTGGCGTTCGCCGATACGCGCTGGTACGTGGCCGACCCGGCCTGCAACCCGGCCCCGCTCGAGGGTTTGCTCTCGAAACAATATTCATCTGAACGGCGCAAGCTTATAGACCCCTCTCGGGCCACTGTTGACACCAAACACGGCTCGCCCGTTGCCGGATCGGACACGGTTTATTTTTGTGTGGTGGACGGGCAAGGCAACGCCTGTTCGTTTATCAACAGCAACTACATGGGCTTTGGCACCGGGCTGGTTCCCGAAGGCACAGGCTTCAGTCTGCAAAATCGCGGCCACAACTTCAGCCTGGCCCCGGATCATCCCAACGCGCTCGCGCCGCGCAAGCGGCCGTTCCACA
>CAYSIV010000410.1:1620-4531 GCA_964431175.1 uncultured Anaerolineales bacterium | reverse complement strand
CGGCGCACCGACCTGGACGCCCGCATCATCCGCCTTGACCGGCTTTCGCCCCAAGCCGCTCAGGAGCTAATCGCCAAACTTGCCGAGCGCAACAAATTTTTGGCCCGGTCTGCCGGGGCTGAACGCCAACAGCTCTACGAAACGGCGCGCGGCAACCCTCTGCTGATCAAATGGCTGGTCGGGCAGTTGGGGCGGTCCGGCAGTCAGTGCCGCACGATTGCCGAGGCCTATAAGTTCATCGAAACCGCGCCCCCTTCGGGAGATAATGACCCTCTGGAATACATCTTTGGCGACTTGCTCGATACTTGCACGGAGAGCGAAACAGCGGTGCTGGCCGTGCTGGCGCATTTCACTCAACCGGCCAGGGTCAAGTGGGTGGCTGAACTTGGCGGAATCCTCGAACTTGCCGTACGGACCGCCCTGGAAGATTTGACCGACCGCGCCCTGTTGGTGAGCGACGCTGAGGCAGAAATGTATTTGCTCCCGTCCCTCACCGCCGCATTTCTGCATCGCCAGCGCCCGGAGATCATCGCTCAAACCGGCGAACGGCTTATCCATCGCGCCGTCAAACTTGCCGAAGAAAACGGCTACAAGAACTTTGAGCGTTTCTCAATATTGGAAGCCGAGTGGCCGACCATCGCCGCCTCCCTGCCGCTCATTTTGAGCAGTGATGATGCTCGCCTGCAACGCCTGTGCGACGCCCTCGATACTTTTTTGGATTTCTCCGGCCGGTGGGATGAGTGGCTGAGCCTGAGCTTGCAAGCCGAAGAAAAGGCTGTAGCCGCCAGGGATGCGGAAAAAGCAGGCTGGCGAACGTATCAAACGGGTTACGCGCACTACTTGCGTGGTCAGGCCGATGAGGTGCTGGAATGCGCCCGCCGGGCTGAAACGCACTGGCAAAATGCCGGCGCGCGCGAAAAAGCCCTTGCCAGTCGCCTGCGGGGCATGGGGCACCTTTTGCGTAAAAACTACCCTGCCGCCATTACTGCTTACCGGGAGGCGCTTGGGTTGTGGCGCAACCTCTCGCCGGAGAGCAACGAGGTGGCAACGACATTGAATGCCCTGGCCGGGATTGAAAAAGAATCCGGCGACCACCCGGCCGCCGAACAGCACTACCGTGAAGCCTTACAGATTGACAAGAAGCTCAATAATCACGAAGGCATTGCCGTTCGCACCGGCAGTCTCGCCGCCCTCGCCCTTAGCCGCGAAGACTGGCCCGCCGCTGAACAATGGGCCCGCGAAGCTCTGTTGCTCTCGGAAAATGCGGGACAGCAAGAGTTGATTGCTATGTATTCCCAGTATCTGGCCAAGGCCATCGCCCGGCAAGGCCGCCGGGCCGAAGGCCTGGCCCACGCTCGACGCGCAGTTAAGATTTTTGCTAAACTGCGCTCGGAGGAGTTGGAATGGGCGCAGGAGGTGTTGAAGGAGTGTGGCGGGTAAGGTACTCGGCCTTACTCAAAAATAAAAAAGCAGGGCCGCGACACAAAGTTCGCGGCCCTGCTTTTGTTTTATTCAGTTGTAAAGTGATTCAGTCGCCGGCAGGCGCCGGAACCGTCTCGACTGGTTTCGCGCCATGGGGTGCCGATCCAGCGAAGCGGGAAGAAGTCGGCGCCGATGAAGCCCGACACCTTCCAGGCCAGGATGAGGCCGACGGCGATGACGAACAGCATTGGGTTGCTGCTGGCCGAGCCGGCCATCATGAAGTTCCAATTCATGAAGCCGCCGAAGAAGGCCGCGATGCCGGTGAAAGCGCCGATGATCAAGGTGACGATAATCTCTCTCTATAATGACACTACACACTATGCCTTTTCAAACAGGCGAACTAAGATAGGCATAGGAGGCATCACTATGAAGAATATTTTTGTTCGAGATTGGATGACGGCCAACCCCGTCATCGCTGATATTCACACTACCCTGCCCGAAGCGCACAAGTTGATGGTCGAAAAGAAAATCCGCCGCCTGCCAGTGCTGGACGGCGAGAAGCTGGCGGGCATTGTCACGCGCGGCGACATTCGCGGAGCGCAGCCTTCGGAAGCCACCACCCTCAGCATTTATGAACTGAACTATTTGCTGGCAAAACTGACTCTGGAGAAGATCATGCACCAGGAGCCGGTAACTGTAACTCCGGCGACAACGATCCGTGAAGCGGCCCGAATCATGCTCCAAAATAAAATCGCCGGTCTGCCTGTCGTGGACGGGGGTGAGCTGGTCGGTATCATTACCGAGTCCGACATTTTCCGCTTGGTGGTTAAGACCTGGGACGACGACGAAAAAAACAGCTAACCACTATTCCCGCCAACCAAAAGCCGCTGGCGTCGGGCCACCGCCAGCGGCCTTGACTTTGGGGGTGCTTCTGGGTTTAACAGGAAGTCGAAATCTTTTGTTGCAAATTGCCTGTTGCAGGCCATGTGATCAGGGCCTACAATAAACCGTACCCTCAAGCGGAGACGCCAATAGCCCATTTGCTCGTCGTCGAAGATCAGCCGGATTTGCGCACAATTTGGGTAGAAGCCCTGAACATGATGGGCAGGCTTCAGGAAACACAATCCATTCAGACTGTTGCATTTCAGCGTGAAGCCCCTGGCCGCGTTCAACCGGCACCCAGGTGTCGTCCTGCCCCCAGGCGATCAGAGTCGGGGCCGTGATGGCCGAGAGTGGTGGGGTTGAGGCGGGAGCGGGATGAGATAAGGCCCGACGACGACAATGGCGGCCAAAACGGAGAAGATGGTCAGCAGTCGGCGTTCGATCATGATCGAAAACAGATCGCCTCAGGCGATTAAAATGTAGAGACGTTGCCAGCCGACAACGTCTCTACATTTGGATATCGTTCGACAGTTACGATCCGGTCGGCGCTTGCTCGTTACCAATGACCCGCTCGCCGAAGCGGCTGAGCTTCACTGCATCCGGCCCC
>CAYSIV010000410.1:0-1610 GCA_964431175.1 uncultured Anaerolineales bacterium | reverse complement strand
CGGCCCCAGGCTCTCCGGCAGGTGACGAATCATTTGCACGGCTCGCTCGAAGGCCTCGTTGTTCTCCAGCCCCAGCGATTTCAGCACCGGGTTGTGCACCTTCTCGCGGTGAATAGGGCCGCTATAAAAGTTGGTGCGGTTCACGGCGCGCAGGAAGTGCCGGACGTTGGGGATGCCGAGCAGGGAGGGCATGGTAAAGCCGCCAAACACTTTGGTCAACGTTTCAAACGTCAGAGACGGAAAATATCTGATGTAGGACTGGATGATTTTGAGGAAGATGCCGTGATGAGCGATCTCGTCCAGCCCGACGACGCGAAAAGCCTCCGAGGCGCCGACTTCGTAGCCGCGATCAAGTTCTTCTTTGGTGGGGTTGGCGGGCAGGCCGTATTCTTCGCGGACGCGGGCGCGCATTTCCTGGTAATTGAAATAGGTGGCCCGCTCCTGAACCATCGCGTAGGCGCTGACGCCGAGCGCGGTATCCGCGCCAGGGTGTTGGTTGGGACTCCAGCGGAAGTTACGCACTTTATCAAGATAAGCTTTGAGTTGTTCTTCAGTGCGAGCGAGCGAATGCTTGAGCACCAGCTCCCACGATATGCCGTGTTTGGTTTCCTCAGCGCCCCATTGCAATTGAAGGTTGCGGCGGATGCGGTTGTCGCGGAACATTTCCAGCACTTCGGTCACGTAATCGCCGACGTATTCTTCCACGCCCAGAAAACCTTCGACGAGATAAATAGTTTCTTCGCTGAGCTTGTGGCCCAACTGACGCATCTCTTCAAGCGGAAAGTTGTGCCACGGCGACCAGTTGCGGGTTTGCATGGCCCGGCCAAAGTATTCGATATAATGCTCCAGCAATTCCCGATCGAGGGCGTGTTGTTTGGCTTCGCGCGTCCACGGGCCTTTAACGATTTCGGGCAGGTGGAACTTGACTGGCAATTTGTTGTCGAAAATGGGCATGGGCGTCGGCTCCTTCAAGCACAGGGAGTCTAACATATTTCCAGCGCCCGGCGCATCACCAAAGCTCAATATATCAATTAGCAACTTTGTTTTCTTGCCATTTTTTGTTACGATATACTCCGATGAACTGCCCCATTTGCCAGACCGTGAATCCCGATGGCGCGAAGTTCTGCTTGAACTGCGGCACAGCCCTGGCCGCCGCCTGCTCGAACTGCGGCATGCAACTGGCCCTCGGCGCAAAGTTTTGCCATCACTGTGGCCGCCCCGTTGAGGGGGAGGGGGGCGAGGCCCGTCTCAAAAAATACATTCCTCAAGAGCTACTCACCAAACTGGAGTCGGCCCCAAAAGGCCGCAACCCTGAAGGCGAACGCCGCATCGTTACTGTTCTCTTCTGCGACGTGAAAGGCTCGACGGCCATGGCCGAGAAGCTCGACCCTGAGGAGTGGGCCGAGATCATGAACGGAGCCTTCGAGCGCCTGATCACACCGGTCTATCGTTACGAAGGCACGGTGGCCCGGCTGATGGGGGACGCCATCCTGGCCTTCTTCGGCGCGCCGATTGCCCACGAGGACGATCCACAGCGGGCGGTGCTGGCCGGGCTGGGCATCGTCGAGGGCATTCAGCCGTATCGTGAGCAAATCAAACGCGAGCGCGGA
>CAYSIV010000409.1:0-4536 GCA_964431175.1 uncultured Anaerolineales bacterium | reverse complement strand
GCCAGAGACCCTTCGCTCAGGGTGACACCCATAAATCCCGTCAAAAACGGGAGAGGCCGACGTTTCTCAAAAAGAGCCGGGGCTACCCGGCTCTTTTGATTCAGCCTGGCGTTACCAGGGGCGCATTTTTGTTTGGGGTAAATCTCAGCGCCCTGAGCTTGTCGAAGGATGCGGGTCTCGCACGGGGGCCGCATCCTTCGACTGCACTTCGCTACGCTCCGTTCCGCTCAGGATGCTTGTTTTGTTGATATTTGCCCCCAACTTGAACTTCACCCTTACCAACTCGCTTGGCTCATCCCTAAACTTATTGCGCACCCTGATCGCAAAGCAATCAAATACCCGCAAAACCACGAGGTTTGATGAAATCATCGCAAAAGCCTTGCAAGTAGTTTAGGGATGAGCCACTCGCTTTTGACTCCCCACCCTTCCTCCACTAAAATGAGCGAAGCCCGTTATGGAATACCACGACTTCGACCTCAAGATCATCCGCCTGCCCGATGGCCGCTACCGGGCTGAGGCCCGCGCCCCGGACGGCGCGGCGGCGGCAGTTGAATTCACCAACCCGTTTGCCCAATACGAACTGGAAAACTTCATCCTGAAGATCGGGCACATGCGCACCGGCACACGCTCCAAAGGCTCGCCGCAGATGAGAGCGGCTGAAGAGTTTGGCGGCAAGTTGTTCGAATCGATCTTTCGGGGCGAAGTGCGCGATTGCTTCACCGCCAGTTTGAATCAGCTTGCCTATGAAGACGATCGCGGTTTGCGGATTCGGTTGAGTTTGGCCGAGGCCCCCGAACTGGCAAGCTGGCCGTGGGAGTACCTCCATCACCGACGACAGTTCGTCGTCCTGTCGCGGGAAACGCCCATTATTCGCCTGCCAGAACTGCCGCGCCCCATCCGGCCGCTAGCCGCCCCGCCGCCCCTGCGCTTTGTCGGCCTGGTGTCCGACCCCAAAGACCCGCGTTACCCCAAACTGAATGTCGAGCGTGAAAAGGCCAACATCAATACCGCGCTGGGCGGGTTGGTCGAGCGCGGGCTGTTTACCGTGGAATGGTTGCACACGGCGACGCTGGCCGAACTGCAGAAACGCTTGCGGCAGGGAGACCCCGTCCATATTTTTCACTTCATCGGCCACGGCGGCTGGGATCGCGACCGGGATGACGGGCTGTTGGTGTTTCAGGATGAGTACGGCGACGGATACGAAGTCGGCGCGAGTCACCTGGCGACGATTTTGAACAACCACAAGTCCCTGCGGTTGGTGGTGCTGAACGCTTGCGAAGGGGCGCGGCTTTCGCCGGCCGACCCGTTCGCGGGCGTGGCCGGCACGCTGGTGAGCCTGGGCTTGCCGGCAGTGCTGGCGATGCAATTCGAGATCACCGACCGGGCGGCGGTTCAACTGGCGCGCATCTTTTACGAATCGCTGGCCGACGGACTGCCGATAGAAAGCGCCCTGACCGAGGCGCGGGTGGAGATCTTCGCCTCCGGCAACGACGTGGAGTGGGGAACGCCGGTGCTGTATTTGCGCGCGGCGGATGGCGTCCTATTTGACGTTGAACAGGGCCGCGCTGAGGCAGAGCGAATCGCGCGCGAGCGGGCGGAGGCCGAGGGACGAGCCAGAGCCGAAGCCGAAGCGAAACAGCTAGCGGCGGCGCAGGCGGAACGCGAACGCATTCAGCACGAGTGGATCGAAGCCGAAGAACGCGCCAGAGCCGAGGCCGAAGCGAAACGACAGGCGGCGGACGCAGAGCGGGCGGAGCAGGAACGGCAGGCGAAAGCGAGAGCCAACGCCAAAGCGGAAGCCGAACGGCAGTCAAAGGAAAAAGCAGAGGCCGACCGCCTGCTGGCGTTGAAGGCCGAACAGGAACAACAGGTCAAAGCGAAAGCCGAAGCCGAACGCCTGGCACGGGAGAAGGCAGAACGAGTGCGTGGTGCGCGTGACGCGGAGCAGGCAGAAGCGAAACGCCTTGCCCGCGCGAAGGCCGAACAAGAACGCATCACTCACGAAGAAGTTAGGCAACCCCAGTCGCAACGCAAACTTGAATTGAAGGGTTTAGGTATTGCGACCATTATCGGCCTTGTAGTTGCGGCATTGTCGTTTGGTGGCCTTTCGCTCTGGGCACTTAGCGGGGCCCTCAACCCGAAGCCCACAGCAACCCTTGCGGTTGCCATTGTCACCAGCGCCGCCTCGCCACTCGCTACTACGTCAGCGCCGCCCGCCGCCACTGGCACCCCTGAGCCGCCGACGATAACGCCAACTGCTACCCTCGCTTCAGGGCCTGCTCTTGGCATTGGTTCCACTCAAATTTCGCCCAAGGATGGGATGGTTCAAGTTTACGTGCCAGCCGGATCGTTTCAAATGGGCAGTGACACCGGCGACTCTGACGAGAAACCGGTTCATACTGTGACGCTCGACGCGTTTTGGATTGACCGCACCGAAGTGACCAATGCTATGTACGCGCTGTGCGTCGAAGCCGGGAAATGCTCGCCGCCTTCTTCGTCGAAATCTTACACACGTGACAATTACTATGGGGACGCGCAATATAACAACTACCCTGTCATTTACGTCACGTGGGATAATGCGAACGCTTACTGTGAATGGGCCGGGCGGCGATTGCCCACTGAAGCTGAATGGGAAAAAGCGGCGCGAGGAACGGATGGGCGTACTTATCCCTGGGGCGACGCCGCGCCAGACTCAACCAGGTTGAATTACAATAGCAACGTCGGTGACACGACTGAAGCCGGCAAATATCCAAGCGGCGCAAGCCCTTACGGCGTGTGGGATATGGCGGGCAATGTGTGGGAGTGGGTGAATGACTGGTATGATGAAACCTATTACGGTAATTCGCCTTCGGAGAATCCACAAGGACCTGCTTCAGGTGAAGTTCGCGTGCTGCGGGGCGGGGAGAGGTACTACATCGTTTACTTCGTCCGTGCGGCGGACCGCGACTGGTACGAGCCGGGCTACATCAACGGCTTCATCGGCTTTCGTTGCGCCCGCTCACTTTGATTCTGATCTTCTGTTCTCTGGGGTTCTGATCTTCTGATCGCTGTTTTCTGTCCACTTCGCTACGCTTTGTGCAGCAGTGCTTCGCTGGGGATGGGGTCTGGCGCGCAAGCGGGGGCTTTGCTATTGGTTGGCGCATTGTCAAGAACAATGGATGCGTGGAATTTAACGGATCGATCCGTTAAATTCCACGTATCCGTCGTTATTTGTGATTGCCGCCGAGTAGTTACTTAGGCCGACACCTGTCAGGTGTTGGCCGCGCCCTTCATAGCACGGATTTTCAGAATTAGCGGATCGGTATCCTTTCACGCGAAGCGTGAAAATCCGTGCTATGGCTTCCCCACCGGATTGGTATAATCCCCCATATGCTCCTCTCGCAACTCACTTCTGCTCTTCCATCAATCCTCGAACGTTCGCCCGGCGACCCCGACATCCTGAGCATCGAGCACGACTCGCGTCAGGTGACGCCCGGCGCGTTGTTTGTCGCTCGCCGGGGCGGGACGGTAGACGGCCACCAGTTTATCCCGCAGGCCATTGAGAAAGGGGCAGTTGCCATTGTAGGCGAGGGTGTGGGGCAAATTGCCAATTTGCCCTACGTTTGCGTCCCGGACGCCGCCGAAGCCCTGGCCTGGCTCTGCGCCGCCTTCCACAGCTTCCCGGCCCGCAAGCTGGTGATGATTGGGGTGACCGGCACAGATGGCAAGACGACTACCAGCAGTTTGATCCACAGCATTCTCAAGGCCGCCGGTTTCAAAGCCGGACTCATTACAACAGTGAGCGCGGTGATTGGCGACCAGTTATTTGACACCGGTCTGCACACCACCACCCCCGACGCCCCCGACCTGCAACGCTATCTGGCGCAGATGGTGGAGGCGGGCATGACTCATTGCGTGCTCGAAACCACCTCACACGGCCTGGCCCAGCACCGCGTCACCGCCTGCGAGTTCGACATGGCCGTTATCACCAACATCACCCACGAGCATCTGGACTTCCACGGTTCGCTCGAGGACTACCGGGCGGCCAAGGCGAAATTGTTTGAAGGGCTGGCGGTGGCTCAGCGAAAGGCCGGTGTCCAAAAAATGGCGGTGCTCAATGTCGACGACGAGTCGTTCGACTATCTGCGCGAGCGGCTGAATGTCGCTTACGTCTCTTATGGCCTCGGCGAGAGCGCCGAGGTGCGGGCGACGGAGATTGTTTACGCGCCGGACGGCACGGCTTTCGTCGTCGAGCTTAAACTCCCCGCTGTTGACGGCGGCCAGACGACGATCCGCTCCAGGCCGTCGTTCCCGGTGGAGACGACGCTCGTCGGCGAGTACAACGTTTCGAATTGCCTGGCGGCGATCACGGTCGGGCTAAAGGCGCTGGGCCTTCCGCCACAGACGGTGCGGCGGGGTATTGCTTCGCTGGCTGGCGTGCCGGGCCGCATGGAGCGCATTGACCTCGGCCAGGACTTCACCGCCATTGTGGACTTTGCCCACACACCCAACGCGCTCAAGCGGACCCTCGAAACGGCGAGGCGGATGATCGAAGAC
>CAYSIV010000408.1:0-4565 GCA_964431175.1 uncultured Anaerolineales bacterium | reverse complement strand
GGTGACAACAGGCAAGCCAACCCTGGCTCAGAGGCGCGAGTTTTTGCGAACGCTGGACTTGCAGGTGACTATCGGGGAAGGACGGCGCGAGATGCACGTCTCTTGGATTTTGGGCGATGTTACCCTGCCAATTGACCTCACGAACTTTTCATTTTCATTGACACCCTCCAGTGATTGTGATAGATTTAGCACACTATTTAGGCCACATTCACCCAACTAATTTTTTATATAACTCACTTGCTGTTCAACAGTAGATACTAAAAGTTCTCTTTTAGAGGAGGTTGAATTTCTATGTCTTCTGCGGCCCCTCAGGCCCCAACTACCACCCCGATGACCCGGCGCGAGTTTTTGTATTACGTGTGGGGCGCGTCAATGGCGCTTTTTATGGCGGAGACTGGTGGCGCGATTTTTTGGTTTGCTCTGCCGCGTTTTAGAGAAGGTGAGTTTGGCGGCAAGATCACCCTCGATATTGCCGTATTACCCTCAGTGGACAGTGGGCCGAAAGACTTCCCCGAAGGCCGCTTCTGGCTTGTTAACCTTGGGCCACAGTCGGCCAGCGACTCGCGCCAGCCGGCCGTGTATCCGACACAAGAAGGTGTGGTGGCAATTTACAAAGTGTGCGTTCACCTGGGCTGTCTTTACAAGTGGGTGCCGACGAATGATCGCTTTGAGTGCCCGTGCCACGGCTCGAAATATCTGGCAAACGGTGTGCGGGTGGACGGCCCGGCCCGGCGCAACCTGGACAAGTTTGTGCTCGAAGCGCAGGACGACAATGGCAACACGCTGGCGAAAACAGCGGTGGGCAATGCCAACGAGGATGACAATGCCGGCGCACCGATCGTTCTGCCGGCCGGCACAACCAAGGTTGTAATTGACACCGGCAAGAAGATTCAGGGCGCTGATAATACCAAGCCGGGCGGCGGCAAATAACCCAGTTGAGGAAAAGTCCATGGCTCTCTTCAAACTTCATGTTCCGATTTTAGATGATATCAAAGCCAAAGGCCTGAAGCCGGCGCTGTTGGCGAAAGTGGACGATGCGGTTGTGCGCTTCACTGCCGGGTTGGGCATCGCCGACATTCGGGGCGTGCTCCGGGGCGACCCGGCCCCGCGCCCCAACCCGCGTGTTAAACCTCACGCCGACGGCTTCTGGTTTCACATGCGGCCCACCTACTACCACAACCTGGTGACGCCGCTTTACCCCGAGTTCCGCCTGGGCTGGTTGTCGATGTACTTCATGGTTTTTGAGACTCTCACCGGCCTGTTCCTCATGATCTTCTACACCCCGTCGCCGTCGGTGGCCTTCGAGGACATGCTCAACATTTTGGGCAACGTGCCGCTGGGCTTGTTCATGCGCGACTTGCACAAGTTCGGCGCCGAAATGATGGTGACAGTGGTTGCCCTGCACATGTTGCGCACGTTCCTGACTGGCAACTATAAGAAACCTCGCCAGTTCACCTGGTTCACCGGCGTTGTTCTCCTGTTCGTCACCCTGGTTCTCTCGTTCTCCGGATATCTGCTGCCGTGGGACCAGCTCTCGCTCTGGGCGGTGACCATCGGCGCTTCGATGGTGGAAGCCGTCCCCACCCCCTACCCGCTCAATCTGTTGGGGGATAAACTCTTTGGCGACCCGTCGTTCGTCGGCACCTGGATCAACAACGTTGTGCGCGGCGGCCCGCAGTTCAACGCCGGCGGCCTCCTGCGTTGGTACCTGCTCCATGTTTTTGCTCTGCCGCTGATTGGCTTCATCTTCATCGGCGTTCACTACTACAAAGTCGTCCTGCACGGCCACTCGCTTCCGCCAGAGTCTGAGAAAGTGGGCGAAGACACCGCCAAGCGCGTGCCGATGGATCAACGCACCTACTTTATGCCGGACGTCATCACCCGCGAACTGTTCTACGTGGCCCTGGTGACCTTTATCTGTGTGTTCGCTGTCACTCTGGGCGGCTTCCACGCGCCGCTGGAGCCGCACGCCGACCCCCTGATAACGCCTCTGCATACCACTGCCCCGTGGTACTTCCTCTGGGTTCAGGGCATGTTGAAGCTGGGCGACAAAGTGTTCTGGGGCCTCATCGCGCCGGGCATCATTACCAGCTTCCTGTTTGTATTGGGCTACATTGAAGTTGGCCCCAGCCGCCGTTACGCCGATCGCCGCATCGGGCTCTCGGTGTGCGCGCTGGCCCTCGTCGCCTTGTCGGTGACCACTTTCATGGGCACACCGTGGTATGCCGTATCGTCCTCGCCGGATCAAGAAGTTGTGGCCGCCCTTGTGCCGCAGACCCACCCCGGCCCACTGCGCCAGACGTCGTTTGAGAAACTAATTGTGGGCGAATACAACGCCGCAGATTGGTCGTCAGCCCCCAATTCTGAAATAAAAGCTTTGCTCAGAGAATATAACGACGAATTGGAGATTGCCCGCCAGAAACGAGACGCCATCACTGGCAAACCGATTATGCCCGACGCGGAAGGTCGGATGATCGTCGAAGACTGGCAGACGGACTTGAAAAAGATCACCCTGCGCATTAACTGGACGAAGGACGACGGAAGTCCTGGCACTTTCTCGCAAGATGTGTATCTGCACAAAGACTCGAATTACGGAGACTGACCCATGAGTATACGCGTGATTCTCGGCACGGTCCTCGTTGCCCTCACCATGATGATCACCGCCTTTGTAATGGTGAACGAACCGGCCCGCATGTCTGATTTTGACGCCGGATACAAAGGTCGTTCTATTGAAGCCGGGGCCGCCCTCTTTCAGACGGCTTGCATCGGCTGTCATGGCGTTCAAGGCCAGGGCATTGATGGCATAGCCCCGGCCCTCAACGCGGCCGATTTACTGGACGATAGGAAGGGAACTCCGCCTCGCCTAAAGGAAATTGGCTGGTCCGGCAGTGCTGGTGATTACATTCGAGCCGCCATCTCCGGGGGCCGCCCCCGCCCTTCAGCGGCCTTTGCCAACTATCCTCAACGCATGCCCACCTGGAGTCAGCAATTTGGCGGGCCGATGCGGCCTGACCAGGTTGAAAACCTGGTGGACTTCATTTTGAACTGGAAAGACACCGCCGTAGCCGTCGCGGCGGCCCCGATCAACCCGATTGATGCTGTCGGCAGCGACATCAATATTGAACTACCCCAGGGCGTCGCCGCCAATGGCGAAGTGCTCTTCCACGGTCTGGGCCCAGGTGGCAGATTCCCCTGCGCGGCCTGTCATTCTTTGCAGGAAAACCAAACGCTGGTTGGCCCGTCGCTGGCCGGGATTGCCACCCGAGCCGCCAGTCGCAAAGACGGCTACACCGTAGAACAATATTTGCACGAGTCCATCGTCCAGCCGAATACTTATATCGTCGAAAGCTTCGGCAGTCCGAGCGTGATGCCGGCCACGTTTGGCGAACAGATGACCAAGCAAGACCTGGCCGACATCATCGCCTATTTACTGACGTTAAAGTAGCTGTATTCCGAGAGCACGAACAAAACGAGCATAGGCAAACCTGTGCTCGTTTTGCTTCCCGGCCTAAGTTCATTACCCGGTGAACATTGTCAGATTATTTAGGGGATGTCCGTCACTTTGGCTAGACAACCAAAAGCCTACAATCACAGGTAAACAAAATCTAAAATCTGAAGCCTGATTCAAACTTCATAGGGAGGCTGTCATGCTCAAAAAAGTATCGCTAGTCGGAGTGGTTTTCGGTCTGGTATTTGTTGGCGTAAGGCTGGCACTGGCCGCGGAGGGCGACCCGAAACGTGGGGCGCAACTTTATGCCGAAAATTGCATGGTATGCCATGGCCCGGATGCCCAGGGCCGCATCGGGGCTAATCTCTCGCAGGATTTCCCCAGCATCAAAGTGGATGCCTTTCTCGAACAGACGATTACCAACGGAGTCAGCGGGTCACGCATGCCGGCCTGGGGCCAGGTAAACGGCGGCCCATTGAGTGACCAGGATATCGCCGATGTGGCGGCTTATGTAGCCGGGCTGACCGGTGGCTCAGAGCCAATTGCCCCTGCGCCAACATTTATTCCCCGGCCTTTCACGCCTGCGGCGGGTATCACCGGCGATGCAGTGGCCGGACAGATCATCTTTGCCCAGAATTGCGTAATGTGTCACGGCGAAAACGCCCAGGGCCGAATCGGTGCCAGGCTCGCAAAGAGTTGGCCCAGCATTAACCCTTCGGCTTACATTCGGGCCACCGCAGAAAAAGGGATCGCTGGTTCGCCGATGCCAGCCTGGCTCGACGCCAATGGCGGCCCGTTGACGAAGACCGATATCGATAATGTGTCGGCTTATATTGTCAGCCTAAGCGCGATCCAAAGCGGTAGCGGCGCAGGCGAAGTTGCGGCCACCGGCCCCATCGGTTTTGGCGCCGGAATAGCGATCCTGGTGCTGGTAGTGGTGCTGATTGGCGCGGCGCTGATCAATTATTATCGCCGCGCGTAAAGCAACCGCCACGCCTCAATTCAAAAGCCACCTCCCGCTACGAAATCCAAGCGGGCGGTGGCTTTTTTGTTTGAAGCTACAGTGACTCTACTGCAAAAACCACGATCTCACCGCGAAGGCGCGAAGAGCGCAAAG
>CAYSIV010000407.1:0-4609 GCA_964431175.1 uncultured Anaerolineales bacterium | reverse complement strand
GAGGCGCTGGCCGAGATTTTCAACGATCCCAAACTCAAGACCTTCCGCTTTGAAGACCTGCGCACCTTCCGGGTCGGGATCACGGTGGACGACGTGCCCGCTGGCGAGGAAGGCGCGCTGACGTTGAACATCGCCGTTGCCGAAGATGACAATGACTTTGTGGAAGAGGCTGATCGGCGTTCCCAGCTGAGCCGGGCGCCTGGGCAGGAGAACAGTTTGTTCTGGGTGACGCAGCTCTCGTCCGAGGCGAAGGCCGAAATCCTTGAGCTCTACCGCTCGCGGGAGATGATCCGGAAATACAACCAGCTCTCCAGCACGAGCAAGCTCTCCGACAACGAGAAGAGCCTGCTGAATGAAGAAAAGACGCAGGAGGGACGGCACAAAGCACGGTTGCGCGAAAAACTCTCCGAGGCGCTCTATACGGGTACAGGCATTTTCCAGGGGGTGGCGCAGGCAGGCTCAGCGCTGGGCCGGACCACTATCGAAGCGGTGCGCGCCTATCTCAATTACGCCGTGCCCCGGCTGTATCCCAAGCTGAAGATCGGCGCGCGCCCGCTCAAAGGCACGGAGGCCGAGGACGTGCTCAAAGCCGCCAACCTCACCGCGCTGCCGCAGGTCTTCTATGGCGGCGACGGCGGCACTGACCTCATCGTCGAGCGCGGAGGCCGGTACTTGCCCAACACCGAGGCCGAGATCGCCCGCGAGATGCTGGGTTATCTCCAGCGCCAGCACGCCTACGGCAATAAGGTGACCGGTCGAGACCTCGAAGCCTACTTCCAAGCCATGCCGTATGGTTGGGAATACGAGATGGTGCTGCTGATCCTGGCCGTGCTCCTGCGCGCCGGGGCCATCGAGGTCACGCACCAGGGCCGCCGCTTCCGCAACCACCAGGACCCGCAGGCCCGCGCGCCGTTCAACCTCAAGAGCAAGCAGGCCTTTCGGTCGGCCTCGTTCGCGCCCCGGCAGGCGATTGAGCTCAAGACGCTCACCGATGCGGTCAAGCGCTTCGAAGAATTGACGGGGCAGGAAGTGGACGTGGAAGAAGCGGCGATTGCCACGGCGTTCAAAAAGATCGCCGCCGAGGAACTGGCCCAATTGTTGCCATTGGACGCGCGCCTTTCAGCCAATCGCCTGCCCCCGGTCGAGGCGCTCGCCGATTACCGGCAGGCCCTGCAGACGGCGGTGGACAGCGCCTCGGATGACTGCGTGCGCATCCTGGCCGGAGAGGGCAAGAGCCTGAAGAGTCTGCGCGATCAGGCGCGCCTCCTCCAGCAGGCCACCAGCGACGCGGGCCTGCAGACCCTTCGTCGGGCCACACAAACTTTGAATGGAATGTGGCCGGAAGTATCGGCCCGGCCCGGCGGCGAGGCGAATCTGGAGGAGAAAGCCGAGGCCCTGCGCGCCGGCCTCGAGTCCGGCGAGTTCTACCTCCGGCTCGATGCCATCCGCGACGCGGCAACGGCGATTGAGAACGCCTATCGCCAGCGTTACGAGGACCTGCACCTCCGCCGGGGCGATGTGTTCCAGGGGATTGTGGACGAAGTGACGGCGCTGGACGATTGGGAAAAACTTTCGCCCGACGCGCGCACGCGCGAGATTGTGGTGCTGACCAAACGCGCCGACGCCGACCTCGACCTGCCCAACGGCGATCTGGTGTGCCGGAGGTGCGCCGCCACCCTCGCGCAGATGGAGTCCGACCTGGCCGCGGCTGGCGGACTCCGGGCGCAGGTGATAGATCGCATTCGGACGCTAGCCGCGCCGGAGGTCAAGATCGAGAAAGTGAGAGTCGCCGATTTTCTGACGGCTGATCTCTCGTCGGAGCAGGCCATAGATGAAGCCTTGGCGAAACTTCGCCAACGGCTCATCGAGCTTCTGCAACAAGGCGTCAGGATCGTTTTGGAGTAGATGCCATGCCCGCACCTTTCACAGACTTCGAAAGCAACTTCCGCTCCGCCGAGACGCTGTTGAAGGTGTATCGCTTGCTGGAGACGCCCAACGGCCCGCAGACCCAGCACGCCTTGATCCAAGGGGTGCGCGATCTCCTCATGGCGGGCGATGACGAGGAGATCATCCTGCTGATCAACGATTGGTTCCTGGGCGCGGTCCGGGAACACGCCGATATGCGCCCGGCCATCTTCAAACACGAAAGCTTGTGCATGCTGCTCCGGCAGGCGGTCGTGGCAGCATGCTCGGCGATTGACGTGTATTACCCGGCGCTGCTCAAAGCGCATCTGCCCGCCATCATCGCCGTCAAACAGCGCAACTTCATGCCCACCGACCGGCTCACGCGCGATTTTCTCAAGGACTTCCGCCTGTCGCTGGAAGAGTGCCTGCGGCTGCTCTCTGACCAGCATCCCGAGAATGTCCTGGGCGATTTGCTGGTGGAAAATCTGAAGCGCAAGACACTGTCCAACAACCAGGGCGTGGCCGCGGTACTGCAAATCCTGGGCGTGGACGAGCCATGGGTGCAGATTGCGCAGCATCTGGGCCAGCCGCGCGAGGCGCTGGAGCGCCAGTTTGAGGCGCTCGTCAACCGCCGGAATGACATCATCCATCGCGGCGACCGTAGCGCGAAAGACCCAGATGGGCCACGGCAGGACATCGCTTACGCCTGGGCGGATAATCACGTGCGCACGGCGCGCAGCGTGGTGCTGGCGTCGGAAGAAATCGTGGCCGCGCAGATGGCGGCTCTGCCGGAACAGACCCCGGCGCCAGCGCATGGATAAAGCCGTCCGCGACGAACTGCGCGCCGCCGTTATCGCCGCGCGCAACCTGCTGGAGACTGACTTCCGGGAGCAACTGGAAGGCACGTACGGCATCCGCGCGGATGGCCGCATGACGCCCCTGGAAAGCCTGACCCACCTCTCTTTCGCCGGGCGAGAGAAACGGAACGCTATCGTCTCCGCCATCCAGCACGCACAGGAAGGCGGCGCTTCGCTACGGCACGCCATCGCCCGTTACGTGCGCGAGGCGGCCTTCACGACCCTCAACCGGCTGGCGGCGCTCAAACTCATGGAGGCGGAGAACCGCAAGTTGATCCGCCCCAGCGTGGGTACATACCGCGATTCATCCGGGTTCAAAGAGTTCGCACAAATCTCGCCCGCGCTGTGTGTGTCCCTGCCAGACGGGGGTTATCGCTTCTATCTCGAATTGCTATACGATGACCTCGCCCACGAACTGGGCGTGCTCTTTGACCGCGACCTGCCGCAGGCCATCCTCTTCCCCTCTGAGATCTGTCTGCGCAAGGTGTTGGACGTGCTGAACACCCCGGCGCTCGCCGGAATCTGGGGCGAGGACGAGACCATCGGCTGGGTCTACCAGTTCTTCACCCCGAAGGAACTGCGCGATCAGGCCCGCAAGGACAGCCCCGCGCCCCGCGACGCGTACGAGCTCGCCTTTCGCAACCAGTTCTTCACGCCGCGCTACGTGGTCGAGTTTCTGGTGGACAACTCGCTCGGGCGGCTGTGGTGGGAGATGCGACAGGGCAATACCGCTCTAACGGAACGCTGCCGGTATCTGATCCACCCGTCCCCTGAAGGGGATCTTCGACCCGATCAACCGATCCCGGCGCGAGAGAAGCGCGACCCGCGCACACTGCGCGCGATTGACCCGGCCTGTGGCAGCGCGCATTTTCTCCTTTACGGCTTCGACTTGTTCGAAGTGATCTACGCGGAAGCGTACACCGACCCCGACCTCGGCCCCGCGCTCCAGCGCGATTACGCCACACTCGAAGAGTTCCAGCGGGCGGCGCCGGGCCTGATCTTGCAGCATAATCTGCACGGGATAGACATTGACCTGCGCGCGGCGCAGATTGCGGCCCTGGCGCTGTGGCTGCGCGCCCAGCGGTCGTACCAAAGATTGGGGTTGAAGGTCTCGGCCCGGCCCCGCATCCGGCGCGTGAACGTGGTCACCGCCGAGCCGATGCCGGGCGAGGCCGACCTGCTGGAAGAATACGTGGGGGCGCTGGATAACCCTGTGATCCGCGACCTGGTTCCGCGCATGTGGCAGGCCATGCGGCGGGCGGACGAGATCGGCTCACTGCTCAAGGTCGAGCGGACGATGGCGGCGGAGATCGCCACGGCGAAGCGGGAGTGGACCAACCTTTCCCCGCTCGTGCAGGGGCAGTTGTTCTCACCCAACGAGCCTCAGCCGCGCCAGATCAACTTCGACTACTCCTTCATCACCGATGCGCAGTTCTGGGAGGGGATCGAGGCCAACCTGCTGGATGCCCTGCGCCGCTTCGCCGCGCATGCCAACAATGGCCGCGCCTATACCCGCCGCCTGTTCGCCGACGACGCCGAGCGCGGCTTCGCCTTCATTGACCTGCTGCGCGAGCCGTTTGACTGTGTGTGGATGAATCCCCCCTTCGGCGCGGCGAGCAAGGGCGGCAAGGCCTACATCGAGAAGGAATACCCGCGCACGAAGAACGACCTGTACGCCGCTTTCGTCGAGCGCGGCCTCGAACTCCTGCGCCCGCGCGGCTTTCTGGGCGCGATCACCAGCCGCACCGGGTTCTTCCTCACCTCCTTCCGCGAGTGGCGCGAAGAAATTCTAATCCCGACCACGCACATTCACGCCGTCGCCGACCTGGGCTATGGGGTGCTGGACA
>CAYSIV010000406.1:0-4639 GCA_964431175.1 uncultured Anaerolineales bacterium | reverse complement strand
CACCGAGCCTTACCCGCCGTGATTTTTGGCATTGTTGGCGAAGTTGGCGAAATCAACGGACAAAGAATAGCCTTGCCGCGGGCCTTCGAACGGGCACATCCAAAAGACGCCCGTGAAACGCGACTGTGGAAGGAGATGCTTAAAAACGTCAAAAAAGGTCTGGGCGAAGATGAAATTGCGGTTGTAGATGCCGGTCTGAAAATCAGCCACCTGCAAGAAGCAGGGATTGAGCGCTATGTCATTCGTCTGGCAACCAACTTCACGGCACGTCGCAACTTCTGGCCTGAGCATGTCCGAGGGCGCAAGCCGAAGTATGGCGCGTTAGTGCGCCCACTGCCACGCAAACACAAAGATAAAACGATTGAGGCTACTGTCCCAGATGAAACTTGTTCCTGGATCGAGGAGGGACGCACCCTCCGCGTAGAGATTTGGCGCAAGCTGGTTTTGAACAAGACCATCACGGGTGAGAAGAACAAGACCTGCGATGTCTACGCCATCTACGACCCTGACTTTGACCAGCCCTGGTTGCTGGCAACAGCGGTGGCTCTCAAAGCTGAAAGCGTTCGGGCTATCTACAAAGACCGCTGGCCGGTGGAGCAGATCCCGCTCAGCGCCAAACAGATGGTGGGGGCGCATCGCCAGTTCGTTCACAACTCAGAAAGTATTCAGCGTCTGCCAGAATTGGCTTTGCTGGCGGGTTCAATTTTGAGTTTCTTGGCGGCGACCATTCCAGCAATTCCAACTGGTTTTTGGGATCGCAAACCCAAGCGAACTCCGGGACGCCTGCGACGCACCCTGATGGGCAAGCCATTTCCGAAAGATGCCGAAATTTCAGGGCAACTTCGAGAAAAGAAATCGGTGACTGCACATTTGCCCAAAGGAAACCTTGCCAGACAACTCAAAAATTCTAATCCAGCACCCGGAAGTTGCTTACAGTTTTAGGGTCGCCCGCGTACAGCGTGCAATCCAAAACGACGAATTCTTGAAAGTCCGTCAGAACGGCAAAGTCAATTTTGCGCGAGGGCGGCAGGCTTTGGGTGGAATAGGCGTAGGCGTACACCTGATTCATCCAGCGCGGGTCGTGCATGTCGTGCTTCACCTGCTTGGCGTCCATCACCAGCAAGTGCTGGCCGTCCAACTGCAAAATGTAATCGGGGCGCTTGCCGTAGCGGTCGGTGCGTTGCACCACAAACTCATAGTCGGCCACCGCCAGTCCTTCGTTGCGGGTATTCCAATTGAGGAACTCAAACAACGGGCGGACGAAGTTGTTCTCAATCTGGGCTTCGGCTTCGGTCATCAGCCGGGCCTCGCTGGCCTTGAAGGTGGCGACCAACTTGGCGATTTCGGTTCGGGCTTGGTCTTTGGTGTAGGGCATGGGCGGGATTGTATTCGTTATTACCCTACTTCACCAACAACTGGATGATGACAGCCAGGATAGGCCCGGCGATTCCAAAGAAGACGCCGATCAGAGTGCCGATGAGGCCCAGACAGGAAGGGATGCCGACGACGATGAGAAGAAAGATCAAAAAATATCTCCCGGCTTTGCTCGCAGTTTGTGTTGCCTGCTGTTGCAGGTCTTCCTGCCGCAATTCTGGGGGCGCAGTCACGAGGTTGTTGCAATACTGGCAACGGGCCGTCGGCCCGCCGGTATATTCCGCCGAGCCGCCGCAATTGGGGCAACTGAAAGTTTGGGGCATGGGTCTCTCTTTCTGATGTAGGGCGACGCGAAAGCGGCCAAATCGCTCTACAAATGGCGCGGTGATGGTACTTCGCTTTCGCAATTCCCGCAACTTTTCGCTTGATCAAAACAAAAGCGGAGCCTGCGTCAGCCGACGCAAGCCCCGCTTGCGAGAACGAGCTTCAGGTCGCTATATTTGCGAAACCACTTCTCGTTTGCTATTCATTACAGCCCGGGTGAGCGCGGCCAGCAAAATTACGCCGACGATGATCGTCCCAATGTTGATGGCTTTGAAGGCGACAACGAAAGAGCTATTTGGTTCACTTTGACAGCTTGCCCTTTAAGACATCAATTGACGGAGCAAAGAAGTAGCCGCCGCCGGTAGGAATGACCCAGTCTCTCCTCCCCGCATCGGTGAAGTCCTTGGTCTTGACCCGTTCATTCCTGCGGTGACTACTGCCTTCGGTGAACGCGATGGTGAACTCGCGCTCACGGTCTTCCCCCGGCGCGTTGTTCTGACCAATGATCGGATCATGCCCTCCCGCCAGCGGGCTGTGACCGAACGGCTCCTTAAAATCCTTGTTGTTCACCCAGCATTTTGAGATGAACTCGAACTGTTCCTCAATCGAGGTTTGATAAGCCAGAAAGTGCAGACCGCGGCTGACGCCATCGTCGAAGGGCGCCTCCGGTGTCGACGGGGAAACCGGCCCAAACGGAATCCCACGGCGCAGAATGCGATGGGTTTGTGTGCTGGACTCTTTCAAATCCGCTCGCGCCCTCCGGCAAGAAGGATCGGCGGCAAGATCTTCAGTCGGGTTGTCGGACGTATCGTCGCGTGGATAGGCTTTGCGAATGTGGCCGGTAAAGGGAAGCCGATCGCCTTCCTGATCTTCCACTGGCGCGGGAAATTGGTCGTCACGACAATCAAAGTCGCTTTCCTGATCAGACCCGGCAATGGTCTCGACCGCATCCTGGAATTCAAAATGATTGTTGGCGCAGTCATCGTTCGCCAGCTTCCGGTTGTCGTCATCCGGAACACGCTCGACTGGAGCGCCACTGGGCCAGCGACCGACGAGGCTTGAGCCGATCATTCGCGAGCCGCTCGAAAACTTGGTATCCATCACCTTGAAATGGGCGGCGACGCCCTTCATAAACTTGTGGAAGCCGAACACATCTTGCCGCAACCGGCGGAAGACGAGGAACGAGCCGTCTCTGGCCCATTCTGGGCCGGCCTCCATAACATCGCCCGCCTCCCCGACCTCCTTGTTCGGATCCTGGCCCGCGTATCCGAAGACGAACTCACCGGGCCAGAGCAAGTCTTGGCCCGGCTTGCCTTGGTCACGATCCCTGGGATTCTGCCGCAGGGTCAAGACATCATGGGGGTCGTCCGAAATTCGCCCGCGCACGCCCGGTTGCGACACGCCGTCGAGAAAACCGAAATGCTCATGCCCTGAAAGCGGTGGAGGCAGGTTGGTGCCCTCCTCTTTGAATACGACGTGGGCGCCGCAAGGCGCTCGGGTCCCGTCTTCCCTTCGGAAATCCCGCAGGCTTTCTTCAAGGCGCTCGACTTCGGCCAACATATCGCCGCGATCATCGCTGGCGACGATCAGAACGACGTGGACCGGATCACAAGTCGGGCCGCCAACGACCCAATTCTTCGGGCTACCCTCAACATCGTCGGTGTTACGGGGATCGCCCAGCCTTTCCGACCGCGCCGCCAGCCCGTCCTTGAAGGCCTGGTCGTTAAACTTGTCGGCCTCGGCGGCACCCACCAACGCCTTGATCCCTTCAAACGAGAAAGCAATGTTGAGCCACGTGGCCTTGACGGCGCTGGCGTCAGTCCCGCGTCGGGAGCGTATCTCCTTGAACAGGCGGTTGAACGCGAGCACTTCCGCAGTCGTGGCGATGAAGTCAACCTGTGAGGCCAGCCACGGCTTGAAGTCCTCGGCCTCGTCAATTTGAAGAAAGACCAGGGCCTGAAAGTCTTTGGTGAACCCGGCCAGGATATTGCCTTGAATCTGGTCAACCGCCAGAACCGGCTCCTTCTTTACGTGAGGATGGGATTCATCGTCCAGCCCGCACTGGAATGGAATTGGGAAAGGAGCTTCACGCACAGTTTCCTTCATGGGATACCTCCGTTTCGTTGTAAATAATCTGCCGGATAAGATGAGACGGCCCAACCAGACCGCCCAAATTGGGTAGCCGATTACGGTCGCGCCGACGAGAGACATGACGAGTCCATGAGGAGGCTTCCTGCTTTTGTAAGCGAGGTAAGCGTTGAGAAGCATCCAGAGGCTGAACCCAAGCAGTCCGTAGAGAAAGACTGAAATCACCTCGGCAAACCAGAGGATTTCGAATACGAAAAGAAGATGCAGGATCGCGCCACCCAGAGCTACGGCGACTCCGATAACTGCGGCGATTAAGCTAAGAGTTGGAGAGGCGCCTCGGTAGAGGTAGTAGAGCACAAAAGGGAGAGGAAGCGCAAACAAAGCCGCCAGCACGCCGAACATTTCGACGAAGGCGGAATGTGACCGCGCGCCCAGAGTGACCAGACCCAGGGAGAAAACGATGATGGTGAGGACGACGCTGATAATGACTGACGCCGCGCTGAAATAGGCCGACCAGCCAGCAGAGCGGAGGAATCGAGTTGATGGCATTTGAGCGCTCCCTTCCAGATACGGTAGCACAAGCCTGACACCTGCTGTAACCAGACTCTGGATTACCTGAGCAGGCCAACGCCTAAGTTCAACTGCTCGCCGGAGCAAAGCGGAGGCGAGTCAACAACTCATGGTGTTGGGTGCGCGCCTGCCTTGTTAGAGCAAACTTCGATTGCGAATGTTGAGGAAAGCACCCAACTACTAATTCACCAGTATAGTATTCCATTTTCAAAATTTTCGCAACATCGCGCTAAATGAAACCAAGAAATAATTGCGGTTTTGAATCGCAAAAAACGGCCAGAAT
>CAYSIV010000405.1:0-4644 GCA_964431175.1 uncultured Anaerolineales bacterium | reverse complement strand
TTATCCGCGATGTTCATTCTCTCTGTCCTGACGTTCTTCACCGAGTACGTCAATACCGTCTTTTCGCCTGAGCGCGTGGTGGAAAACCCTTTCGCGGGCGGGCCAGTAGCGTTCGTTTATTATTGGACGGCGTTAGGCGTGGCGGGTGTGCTCATTCCAACAGCATTAGTCATCGGCATGGTCTTGTTCGTTGTCCGCCGCTGGACTCTGCCAATCGGGGCGCTGACTCTGATAATGAGTGGCAGTGGACTGCTGATGGCGTTGTTCCACTATAACGAGATGGTGACGTACCCGCAGGTGCTCATCCCCATCGCCGGCAGTGGCTTGATAGCTGAACTGGCGTACGCGTGGCTGAAACCGTCTATTGAACGTGAGCGCGAAATGCGAGTCTTTGCCTTCGTTGTGCCGTTGGCACTGTATGCCGTGTTCTTTGCCGTACTGATCTTGACGGCCGGAGTGTGGTGGAGTATCCATATGTGGGCAGGTGTGCCTCTCATGGCCGGGATCGTTGGTCTGCTGATGAGCCTGATAGCGGTGCCTTCAGTCGGAAAAGCTTCCTAAGTCGGCTTAGCCCGCTACCAGGTAAACGCACATGAACCCCAGCCCCGACTGCCGATTACTCACCCTCTCCGATGTGGACCAAGCGGCGCAGGTCATATCCCAGGCGTTTGTGGATGACCCGTTAAGCACGTTCATGTTGCCGCTGAAAAGAACGAGAACCAAGACCCTGTATAAATTCTTCCGCGCCATGGGTGAAGTGAGCATCAAGAACAACCGAGGCTATGGTGTCGGCGATCCTTTACAGGGAGTCGCTTATTGGAAGTTTCCCGACCAAGAGAGTATGTCGATCAGATTCAAGTCGATCGGGAAATTCATCCCGCTTCTGTTTACGTTCTATCCGTTCGGTTATTTTCGGGCGAAAGCGGTATTAAACCAGATCGATACCCTGCACAAGAAATACGCGAACGAGCCGCATTTTTATTTGGACAACATCGGCGTTCTGCCCTCCGCGCGCGGCAAGGGAGTGTCATCCAAGCTCATTCGCCCCTTTCTCGAAAGGGCGGATTCACAAAAAGTTATCGCGTATACCGATACCGTCACCCGCTCGAACGTGGCGTTCTATGAGCATTTCGGCTTTCAATGCGTGGAACAGAGCGCCATCGTAGGCACGGGCATCACCGTTTGGGCCTTGCGGAGGCCCGCTCTTTAGTTGCATACTCAACTCTCAAGTTCAAGTTTGGTGTTCCATGGATTGCTGTATTTATACTGAAGACATAGACGCATATTTTGACGAGCGCCAGGCGCGGAGTGAAGTGTCGCAGTACCTGAAGAAGGGTCTTGCTTCGCATGCCAGGGCGATGCTCGATGCCGTGAGTGTTCGCGGCCTGAAAGACGCCAGCGTGCTGGAAATTGGCGGCGGCATCGGCAGCTTGTATGTTGAACTGCTCAAGCGCGGCGCGGCGCGCGCGATAAATGTCGAAGTGTCTTCGGCTTATCTCAACGCAGCACAGACGTTGACCGAGCAGTTGGGGCTCCGGGATCAAGTTGATTATTGTCACGCCGATTTTGCCCGTAATCCTGACTCTGTCTCTGCTGCCGACATTGTGATCATGCACCGAGTCATCTGTTGTTATCCCGATATGCCGCGCCTCTTGTCTGCCGCCGCGCAACATACTCGCCGCGTCCTGGCGCTGAGCTTTCCCCGCAATGAGTGGCATGTGCGCCTGTTTATCGAGGCCCAGGCTATGTGGCTACAGATGAAAGGACTGAATTTTCGCAACTACGTTCATCTACCCGATGACATCTTCCGTGTGGCCGCCGATGCGGGGCTAAAACCTGTGCATCAATCGTTCTCCGGCACTTGGCAGATTGTAGTGTTCGAGCGATGAATGTTCCGCGAACTTACCCCGAATGGAGAAATCTCTTATGACCCTTGACAATCAAATTCGCTGGCTCTTTCGCATCAATGCTGTCATCAATTGGGTGCTGTCGGTTCGTGGCATCATTGATCCGGTGGGCATGGCAAGCATGTTCGGCGGGCCAGAGTCGAACTATCTCTTCCTCGTCTGACCGTGGATGGGCTTCGTTTTCATGTTCGGCTACATGTTCTGGGAAGTGGCGCGAGACGTACGTGGTAAGTCTGCTCTCATCAAGTATAACTGGATCGAGAAGACCATCACTGCCCTCGCCATCACCGTCGGCTACTTTGCTGGTCAGGTTCCCGATCGATTGATGATCCTCATCTTCCTGACGAATTGGCTGTGGATTCCCATCCTGCTTTACTACGACATCAAACTTCAGCGCGACATGCGCCGGTCATCCGTCACGGAAATCGTTCGCGGTATTTGAAAGCGAGGTCAGATCAATGGTGAACGCTCATCTCACAGCCAAATCGGGCGCACTTATCGGACAGGGTCGCACGGCCGAAGTGTTTGCGTGGGGCGAGAGCCGCGCTCTCAAACTCTATTACGAAGGTTGGCCGGCTTCCGCGGCTGAGGCGGAATACCAAAAGGCGGAGGCCGTGTGCAAAGCCGGAGCCGCCGCGCCTTTCGTGGATGGCATCGTTCAGATGGACGGGCGTCATGGCGTGATCTTCGAACGGGTGGAGGGCCCTTCGTTATTGAGCTATACCACATCGCAACCTTGGACACTCATCCGGTCAGCCAATCTAATGGCCGAACTGCACGCCCGGATGCACGCCTGTTATCCGTCCAGCTTGCCCGCTCAACGCGACCGATTGCGAGAGAAGATTCAAGCCGCGCACCCACTCCCTGACGCGCTGAAGCAAGCCGCGCTTAAAGCCCTAGCCCAACTACCCGACGATACTGTGCTGTGCCATGGTGACTTTCATCCCGATAACATCGTGATATCACGGCGCGGCCCCGTCATCCTTGACTGGGCGAATGCAATGTGTGGCCACCCGCTGGCCGATGTGGCGCAAACGGCGTTGCTCATGCAACACGCCGCCCTGCCGCCCCACATGCCGGGGCGCCGGCTAATCGAAGCCGGGCGAGCGCTATGGTATCGGTTGTACTTGCGCCGCTACTGTCAGTTGCGTTCGATCTCGCCTGAGGAGGTGAAGGCGTGGATGTTGCCGGTAGCGGCGGCGCGGCTGAACGAGGGAATTGCCGAAGAGGAACAGCAATTGATGTCACTGGTCACGGATGTGTTGACACAAACGTCTGCATGAATAAAGACGGCTCTGCAAGATACGACAGGAATAGTAGCCGCAGGCACGCGGAATTCGCGGATTGGCGTTTGAAACTATTCACTATAGTGGGTGACGTGACCCTGCGAATAGATTTGCTTAAAATCATAAAGTGTCATTCCGAGCGAAGCGAGGGATCTCTGGAATCGTCCGAGAGATTCCTCGTCGCAAAGAACGCTTCTTGCAATGATATGTACGGGGAAAATTATGTTGTATCGTCGTTCTTTATTTTAGCCTTCGCCCGCTTTGGGTGAAGGCTTTTTTTAACGTGGCGGCAATCAAGCACGCGGTGTTTCGTAACTGGTAATCGCCTTCATATACTGCCCCCGCTCGAAGGCTGCCGGGAAGGCCACCGACTTCTGGCTCATGCTCCCGCGCATCTGCGTCACCGACTCGTACTCGTGTTCTTCCATCCAGCGAATCATGTCGGCGCGAATCTCGCTCAGGCGGGGGATGCCGTTTTGCAGTAGCTCGGAGGCCATCATGGTGACGGTGGCCCCGGCCATCAATCCCTTCAACGCATCTTCGGCGCTATGCACGCCTGAAGTTAGCGCCAGGTCAACCTCGATCCGTCCATAGAGAATGCCAATCCACGTCAAAGGCAGTCGCAGGGCGCTGGGATCGTAGGGCGTACTCAGGGTAGGGCGAGGGACAATTTCTAGAGTCTCCAGATCGAGATCAGGTTGAAAGAAGCGGTTGAACAACACCAGGCCCTGCGCCCCGTCTCGCGCCAGCCGCCTGGCAATGTGGGGGATCGAGGTGAAGAACGGGCTGAGTTTGACCGCTACCGGGATGGTAACCTCGCGTTTGATGTCTATCAGAAGGTCGCTGTACATGTCTTCGATCAGATCGCCTCTCAGGCTCGGGTCGGTGGGCACGAAGTACATGTTAAGCTCCAGGGCGTCGGCCCCGGCTTCCTGGATTTTCCGGGCGTATTTGATCCAGCCGCCGCTGGAGACGCCGTTGAGACTGCCGATGATGGGGATGCCCACCGACTCCTTTGCCTGGCGAATGTGGTTCAGGTATTGATCAGGCGTGAGGTTGAATTCTTTCGGCTCCGGAAAGTAGGTGAGCGCTTCGGCATAACTCTCCGTGCCCTGAGTCAGGCAGAAGTCCAGGTGGCGGCTCTCCTGGTCAATCTGCTCCTCGAACAGCGAATACATGACGATGGCCGCCGCCCCGGCGTCTTCCAGGCGTTTGACGTTGTCGAGACTCTTCGAGAGCGGCGAGGCCGACGGCACGAGCGGACTGCTCAGGTTGAGGCCGAGATAGGTGGTGGAGAGGTCGGGCATGGTTCTATTCCTTGTAGGCAGTTGGGTTGTTTGGTCGTTACAGCGGTTCCCTTTTGGATTGATGGGATTGGGCGGCAGTTGCACTGCCGCCCGCCGCAGTACAACTGTGGCGAAATCCATCAATCCGTCAGGAATTCGCTCTAG
>CAYSIV010000404.1:0-4679 GCA_964431175.1 uncultured Anaerolineales bacterium | reverse complement strand
GTTTCTCCGCGAACTTGATCTGCGTGGGCTGGTGGACGTGATAGAGGATGGACTGGATGCCGGAGAAGCCTTTCGTCCCCATCACCTGCTCGCGGTAGAGCGAGCCGTCCGGCTTGCGGAACTGGGTGTGGCGTTTGTGGGGGAGTTGGCCGAGGGTGTGGTAGAAGGGCATAACCTATTCCTCCTCAGGTTCCTCATCCGTTTCAACGGGAGAGAATCCGGATAAAAAGTCTTGAATCCGCATAGTAGCCAGTTTTGTCTTCAAGTGGCTTTCTATTTTGTCGTCCGGCATAGAAGCGAGCTTGTGTTTGTAGCCCAGGCGTGCTTCGAGGCGTTGAGCTAAATCCTTCAGCCAATATCGCATGCTCATTTGGATAATCTCCGCTCCGATTTTCTCGGCAGCTTTGCGGGTTTTGCTGGTATTGGGCAAGCGATCCACTACAATAAAAGTTTGTGAGGCGTGTGTTGTGCCGCCAATCTCCATCTCTCGGGCATAGCGTGTAAGTTTATCCTTTGAAATCTCTGAATTTCCTGGGCCGATGAAACCTATGTCAAATCGGGCCAACTTGCCGGGCTGGTATAGTAACGTCGCATCGCATTCTAGTGTATCGGAGCTATCAGCCAGCCAAAAGACTTTGTGAGTTTTCGTGTTGGTTGTGCGCCCAACCAATTGGAATCCAAGCACGGAAAGGGCTGAACCAAGCACAAGCCGCTCAAACAACTTGCCATAGGTAGATTTATCTGAGCCGCGTATGGTAAGGGTCAAGCTTCCGATCGCCGTGGTCAGACGCGCAATATCCTCCCACCCCATTTCAACCCTGTTGCCTTTCTTGTCTTCAACAAACCCCAAAGTCATTTTGAGGTCGCCCATGTCTGCACGGCATTGCGCCGCGGAGGCCTGAATGATGCTTTCAAATTCTGCAACATAGGCCGCTCGCTCTTTAGGATCGCTTCTGAGAACATTCTGCACTGATTTTCCAGTCAGTCCAATGACCCATTGAGCCAGCCAAGTGCTGACTTTGTCATTTCTCTTCGTCTCCTCAAGTTGTTGCACAGCCATTTCTGATAGCTGACTAGAAAAATCATCAACTTCGCTGAAGCCGCGCGCGAATAGAGCGACCATAGCCCCGCTAATTTGTGCAATACGTTGCCGGGTCAACGGCTCTGTCTGTTTGCGAATGTTCTCCCCCATAAGAACACTCAAGACAACTCGTTTGGCGGTCTCTAAGCCTATCCGTTCAATGAACTCTTTGCCGCCCCCCGTCAATAGAATTCGGCCACTCTCTGGGAACAAGTTGTTCAGCGAAACTTTATCCACATTTCCGACTCCGTTTCACATGATATTCTTGAGGCTTCTCAAACAATCTGAGAGCCGGGGCTGGGGCCGTGCAGTTAAGCCACAGGATGTTTTCAGAAGCTTTGCCAAGCCAAGAGTCAACTGAGCCTTTGATGAGATCGATGTAATCAGGGTTGATGTCAAATAACACGAACCGACGGCCCAGCTTTGCCGCCGCCGCCCCCACTGTGCCAGAGCCTGCGAACGGGTCCATCACCACGTCGTTTTTGAAGGAATAGTATTTGATGACTTTCTCAGCCAATTCCAACGGAAAGGCGGCGGGGTGCTTTGAATTGGTTGCGGGTTGAATACGCCAGATGTTGGTGCGCTCATAATCGTCGTCGATCTTGGAGTCAGCTACTAATTGTCGGTCGGGATGAGTGCGAATATGCCAGTCAATCAACATATCTGTCTGTTTGCGATAAACAAGAACATATTCGGTGACTGGCACGGCCTTGTATTGAAGAGGGTTTCGGTCAGCCGCAAACCGACGGCCTCGCCCGGTTGCCCAACCAGCGCCTTCGGGCTTGACCCAGATAATATCGTCTATGAAATCAAAGCCTTCTTCGATAAAAATTCGATGTAACTCAAAAGCCGTATTCATCACCAAGAAACGGCCCTCACCCAAAATTTTATGTGCTCGGCGTATTACTTGGCGCATTTCAAACAGGTACTTTTCATATTCTTCATATTCACTATACTCAGGGCGAGCGTTAAAGTAGGGGGGTGAGGTGAAGATAAGATCAACAGAACCCGCTGGCATTTCGTCTATGAGGTCAACACAATTTCCTAACCCAACTGTATTGCGGAGCGGCGAAAGAGTATACTCAGCCTTTGATTTGTGCTTGTGAGCCACTGACCCATTGCCTCGTTGAAGCAGGCGAGCCTCTAAAATTTCGGGCTTGGTCGTCTTGTGGTAGAGGATCTCTGTTGTATAAGCATCTATAACGACTTCACCAATTTTGGCGTTTTGCTGGTCGCAAAGCGGCACGCGCCAAACATGATACCGATCATCAACTTCCGGGAGTCCTAGTTTGGCGGCTTTTTTCAGATCGATTTCCGAGAGCCAACCATCGGTGATCTCCCTTGCTTGAGCAACCGTTGTCACTAAATATTTACGAGATTCAGAAACTAATTGCTTTTTTCGTGTCATCCTGTCTCAGCTTTCAATCAATTGGAAGAAATATAAAATGAGATCGAAGAAAAACGCAAATCAAATGCTCAACAGCCCCTTCAAATGGGTCGGCGGCAAGTCGCGCTTGCGAAAGCCAATCATCGATTTATTGCCTGAGCACACTTGCTACGTCGAACCATTCGCCGGAGCCGCCTGGGTGCTGTTTGGCAAGCCGCCTAGCGACGTTGAAGTCATCAATGACCTGGATCAAGAGTTAGTAACATTCTTCCGCGTAGTCAAAGAGAAACCGGAAGAACTCATTGCGTCATTTGAGTGGGAGCTGGTCGCCCGCGCTGAATTTGAGCGGCTGGCAAATCTTGAACCCTCTCAACTTACCGACATTCAACGCGCCCACCGATTTTATTATCTCATCATGGCTGGTTGGGGAGGTGAGTTGAACTACCCACGTTTCCAAACCAGCATTACTGATGGCGGCCACGGCAACCGGCTCATTGGCGCGCTCAAAACGCTCCGTGAACGCCTGCAACCTATCCACGAACGACTACGGACGGTCATTATTGAAAACCTTAGCTGGCAAAACTGCATAGATCGTTATGACCGGCCAGGCACAGTCATGTATATAGACCCGCCCTACCCCGGCAACGGTTGCAATTATGCTCACAATATGCGCGATTGGGAGTCTCATCACGAACTGGCCGTCAGACTAAAGAACACTGAGTGCAAGTGGATTCTATCCTCCTACGACATCCCCGAAATGCGCGACCTGTTTTCGGATCACTATATCATCTCCGTGCAATCGGCTTCGGGCATGAAGGTGAAAAAGAACGATAATTCGCGGGTGCTGAATCAGGAAGTGCTCATCACAAATTACGCGCCACCAAAAACCACGCCGCATGGTCAGATCGAACCCAATCAGCTAGCGCTCGGTTTGGACCGCGCCGTCAAAGAGCATCGGCTGACCTACGTCATCAAACCATAGGCCGCTTCATTTCGCGCCTGCCACCCTGTTCCTCAGTATCCCTAACCTCTCAATCTCCAACTCCACCACGTCGCTCGGCTGGAGCCAGGGGCCTTCGCCTTTGGTCAGCTCCAGCAGACAGCCGGTGCCCACCGTGCCGGAGCCAAGCACGTCGCCGGGCAGGAGGAAGGCGTCAGCCGAGGCGTGCTCGATGATCTGGCCGAACGACCAGTGAATGTCCTTGAAGTTGCCGCGCGAGCGCTCGACGCCGTTCACCCGCGCCGCCATTTCCAGGTCGAACACGCCCGGCTTGCTGGTCGCCCGGTCGCGCAGTTCGTCAATCGTCACCAGCCACGGGCCGAGCGAGGTGGCAAAGTCCTTGGCCTTGGCCGGGCCGAGCATCTTCATCTCTTTGCGCTGAACATCCCGCGCCGACCAGTCGTTCATGATCATGTAGCCGAAAATATACTCTTCAGCTTTCTCTGCCGGGATGTCGCGCCCGGTCTTGCCGATCACGCAGGCAATCTCCAACTCGTAGTCGAGCGCCTGGGTGTATTTTGGATACGGCACTTGCTCGTCATGGCCGAAGATGGCGTTGGGGTTGGTGAAGTAAAAGGCGGGGAACTCGTACCACTCTTCCGGCACCTCGCGCCCGCGATTGGCGTAAGCGGCGGTGACATGCCCCTCGAAGGCATAGAAGTCGCGCAGACTCATGGGACGCGGCAGAGGTGGGAACAGTTGGACCTGGTTCAGCCGCCACCCGACCTGAACCCGGTGCGCCCCTTTTACCGCCGTCGGATCAACGCCGTCGAGCACGTTCAGCAGATTCCGGGCATATAACCACGCCGGTTGCCCGGCATGAATCAGCCCAAAGACCGAGTCGGGCAGTGGTTCCGGCGGCAGGCCGCGCGCGCCCTGCGCCCAACTCTGGGCCGCGTGCAGGTCAATCACCACGTCGTCGAGCACCGTGCCGAGTCGGGCTTCACGGGGAGAGTCGGGAGTGATAAAAGTGACAAGCTTCATATTTGGAGGTAGACAGGTACACAAGCAAACAGGTATCCAGGTGAACAATCGCCTATCTCCTTGTCTCCCTGTCTCCCTGTCTACTTGTCTCCTTGTTTCCCTGTCTACAAATTCCCTCTCTTCGCCTGCTCAATCTCAATGCTCTCGAACAGCGCCTTGAAGTTGCCTTCACCAAAGCCGCGTGCGCCGCGCCGCTGAATCACTTCCAGGAACATGGTTGGGCGGTC
>CAYSIV010000403.1:2789-4679 GCA_964431175.1 uncultured Anaerolineales bacterium | reverse complement strand
CCACCTCGTCGCCGAACGACTCTGGACCCCTCAAGTCGGGCGCGCGCCCGCCAGCACCCCCAGCCGCGACTTTCACTAACCGACGATTACACCCATGTTTTGAACCGGGGAGGGCGAGGCGTCTTGAGTCCTGCGGACCGGCGTCTCAAAACGTTTCGGGTGGAGGTTCGGTGAGCGTGCTATACGGCGGGCTGGTATCTGGATAGCCTGCCAGATTGGCGGGGTATCTCAGTACGGGTGGGGTCTTGACAATGGGGAGAGAAGTGTGGGATATGGTGAGTGATTTTGGTTCTGAAGAGTGGCGGTGTAGCTCCCTTGCCACATCGCCAGACAGTTGGCAGTATACTTAATAGTTAGGCCCCAGGAGACAGATCATGCTTGGATTCGACGCGCTCCTTAATGCAGTAGGTATTGAGCTGTCCCGCGCGGTCACCGGTCGTCTGTTCAATGATGATCAGATTCGCGCGGTGGCCAAGAGCGCGATAGGAAAATACTTTGCAGATTGGCTTCCTGAACCTGCGGATGAGCGTACTGCGAGAGAACGCGTCGAAGAGGCTCGCCTCCATATTGGGAAGGCCAGTTCGATCATCACTCAGATGCAGCAGGAGCTCTCTCAACAATCGACACAACTAGACAAATTGCTCGTCGAAGTTGAAGAGAAGAAGAAGCTTGCAGAGCAGTATGGTCATCTCGCTGCAACGAACCAACAGCAGTTTTCCGCCTTCCGAAGTGAGATAGAGGAGCTTCTCAGGAAGGAACTTGTCGCACAAGCGGAGAGGGGAAGAAGGCTCCGCCAAGCAGCGTCTTTCGCCATCTGGCTCTTCACGCTTGTCCTCGGTGCTTGGCTGGGAACCTACTTCAAGGAGGTACTCGCATGGGCAAAGGCGCTGGTGGCCTAACCCCGCGTTCCAGCGGACTGCCCTCGGCAGCCGCTGAACGCAAACGTTAGGTCAACCTGGGGACCTGGAATTAATATACAAGGCCCCAAAGCGGCGCTCGGAGCCGGCAAAGGAATTGGACGATGCCTTTTCGGAAAATTCATCTGCCCGACCAGAAGGATTTCTTGGCGTGTACCATCGCCACGACAGTGCTACAACCCGATATCAGAAACCTGACGGATATTGCTAATCGAGTAATCGAGAAGGGATACCCCTGGTGCATTACAAACAAGGACCCAAACAAAGACGATGCATGGTGGCAAGGAGTGCGGCATATCCAGGAAGAATTCTCATGGGACCAGTTGCTTGTTGGAGATCCCATTACGGCCAAAGTTCATGGGGGGAGTTTCGAGTTTGGATCAATCAACGGGTTCGGTGGAGGGTGTCACAGGACCATCGCTCTTGCTGTCGCTGTCCTGTCGAACAAGATCAAGTACCAGCCCTTCGACATCATGCTGTATTGCTCCTGATGTTGGGTGGGTACGGCCTAACGACGGCGTGCAGCGGAGCCGAGCTACGTCGTTTGGTCGGTCAGAGTCGTTCGCGTCGTTTAAGGTTTCTGGTTTTTCCATGTTCTTTACCCTTTTCCGCTCGGCCCGCTGACGCTGAACGTTAGAAAGCCAAAGGGAGCGACCCCCGTGATTGATCCAGCATTTGCAGCCCCGGCCGTCGAAGCAATAAGGACCGGCATAAGTATGCTTCGAAACGCTTTGAGCCTAGTTAAGGATGTAAAGGAAGCCCTTCCTTCGAGCGATAAGAAACAAGCCATAGATCGCGGGCTTGAGCAAGCTGAGCGGCAACTTCTTCTCGCAGAAGCACAGATCGCGCAGGCGCTCGGGTATCACTTCTGCCAGTGCACGTTTCCGCCTCAGATAATGTTGAGTAAGGGGTATCACTCCTATCAGGAGGTGTTCGCATGTCCAAAGTGTGGAAAGAAATGGCCGCCTCCTGA
>CAYSIV010000403.1:0-2779 GCA_964431175.1 uncultured Anaerolineales bacterium | reverse complement strand
TGAGATTCCGTATCCTGAAGTCGTGTCGGACTTTGACCCCCGCAAATCGGCTTTCTAACCACGCAGTCGAGACGGACGCGCGGCAAGAACGGCCGCGCGCCGCTCACTGCGAACGTTGGGCAGCCAGTGACTGACCTCGGACCGCGACGATGACACCGCTGCGAAAGCGACGCACGGGAGGCCGTGATTCGTATCGGATTGAGATGGCGGGCGAGTGGACGCTCCAGGATCTTGTTGCCTTCCCGAGTGCTTACGGACAACTATACGCGTTCCTCTATGCAATCGAACGCGGCGCCGTTGAGCCCGGAACCTTCGACTACCCGTGGCGCGGTGGCTACAGCACGGTCAATTTCTTCGCATTTGCGGGGGCCCGGGTGCCCAGATCACATCGCCCAAGACTCTCCTCCATCCGGTACGCCTCGCCCGGCTGGATAGAACTCAGTCTCGTTGTAGCGGTTGCAATCTCACTCCGAGCAATCGTGAAGCAGTTCGTGACGTCGGCGCGCGAGCTGAACCAGCTTTATCACGACATCTACCGTGGGATGCACGAGCGACGCCTCATGCGTCTCGACGCTAGAAAACGTGCTCTCCAACTCGAGCGTGCAGAGATCGCCTGGCTGGATGATGTCACAGAACGCATGACTCGCTTAATCGGCGCTGAACACATCCAAGGCCTTCTAAGCCACATGGACAATCCAATCGCAAGATTGAAGCTATTGCTGTCGGTCTTTCGCCGCGTGCGCACGTTGGCAAAATATGAGCTTGACGGGAAAGCGAAGCTGTAGCCCGCGTATGAGCAGCCCAACCACCCGCTTCAGCGAACCGTCGGCTCGCGTTGCTCGCCTGACGGCCGCTGAGCGCAGACGTTAGCCGGACGTTCGCTGAACGGAGGGTATGGAGATGAGGATTGAGGGTGAAGGTCGCCCGCACGCCGGGCGGCAGTTTCGGTTCATCGTCACTGGAGCAACAGGAAGGACGCGGATCGAGGCGTATGTCGATACACGACGTGTGCTGGAAACGGAATGTCCTGATCCTCCGTGCCATGAGATGGTCCAGATCCCCGCGCGCACACGAGGCTCGGTCCTAAGACTCATCGCCATAGATTCGGTCGGCAACAGGGAGGAACGCGAATTCATAATTGCCGACTCTGAAGCGAGTGCCGGCGGGATGATGGCTACAGCGGGCTGACGCAGATGCAGCAAGTCTTTAAGGAACTCAGCCAACTGTCTGCACCTGCACTGGCTGCTATCGTTGCGCTTGCTGGCGCAACTGGCGGGATCCTCGCCGCCATCATTACCGCGATACTGGGAAAGCTTATCGTGACGCCATTTCTTGGAGCTCGCGATAAACAGGATCGAGAAGTCGAATGGCGAAAGCATGCGATTGAGCTCACGAAGCTTGACCTTGAGAGAAAACTGAAGACTCGAAGAGACTCTGACACGACTCCAATTCGCCCCAGCATCCTAGACTTTCTCGCCAACTACAGAGATCTCAAGGAGCTTGGGGAAAAGACACCGAAGGAACTCTACGAAGTAATACTGGCAAAGCGCATTAACGCCCCGGCGGGCCACGCTGCTCCGCGTCCGGCTAACTCATCGCTCAACCCGGACGCGCCGCCGGGCGGGGGCGCGCCGGTTAGCTGATGCGTTAGACCCCAGTCGCCAAGGAGCACCAAGAATGGCCAAGCGTGTCTTCTTCTGCTTTCACTACCAAGACGTGGTCGACTTTCGAGCGAACGTTGTTCGAAACCACTGGATGACCAAGCCGGATCGAGAAGAAGCGGGCTACTTCGATGCCTCAGTCTGGGAAAGCGCGCGTCGGCAAGGCGATACTGCACTCAAGCGGCTCATAAACGGAGCCCTTGAGAACACCTCGAACACCTGCGTCCTTATCGGCTCCCAGACCTATGCACGTCCTTGGGTCCGGTACGAGCTCCTCAAAAGCTTCCGCAGGGGAAACCATCTCTTTGGCGTCCACATTAACGGCATCCAGTCGAAAGACGGACATGTCAAGACGCTTGGCCCCAATCCGCTCGAGTACGTTGGCGTTACTTTCTCAGCAGACGGAAGCACAGCCACGCTCTGGGAAAAAAACGGAAGCGACTGGGCCAAGTACGACAAGATCGATGGGTCGGCCGACTATGCATTCCAAGTCGAGCAGCAGTACCGCGGAAAAGGCTTCAATCTGGGCAATTGGTATCAGGTCTACGACTGGAACGCGAATGACGGCTACAACAACTTCTCGTCATGGGTGAAGTGATGGCCACCGAGCACACTGTATCGCCGCTCTCCGAGACCTCTCCCTCAGTTCAGGCGCATCTCGGCATCTTGCAGTCGGTCATTCAACGCATGGCTAGCAACAGTACGTCATGCAAAACGTGGTGCATCACCATTGTCTCGGCCATTCTTGTTATCGTCGCAGATAAGGGAAAGCCGAACTTTGCGTTCATTGCCCTGGTTCCAACCTTGCTTTTCTTCGCTCTTGATGTGTACTACCTTGCGCTGGAGAAGGCGTTTCGCGCGTCGTACGCCGATTTCGTCAAGAAGCTCCACTCTGGCGTCGCCAAGGCAGAAGATCTTTACGCTGTCGCACCATTGGGGAGCAATTCCAAGCATCAGCGTGAGGCGCTCAAGTCGTTCCCTGTTTGGGGGTTCTATGCAACCCTGTTCGTCCTCCTTGAATTGGCTCGTTCGGTTGTACTCAAATAGGGGTCGAACCCCGTCGTCCAGCCGACGCTCGCCAGGGGCGCTTGCGCGCGCGTCTGGGAGCGCCCGTTAGC
>CAYSIV010000402.1:0-4696 GCA_964431175.1 uncultured Anaerolineales bacterium | reverse complement strand
GCCTCAGCCCATTCCGACTCGCCCCAGCTTGGCGCAAGTGTTAGCTGCTCAGGGCAAAGCGGCTATCCTGATCGCCGCGAGAGGAGTTATGAAATGATCACGGTTGATTTGTCTCTCGAACAATTGGTGAACGCTTTACGCCGCTTGCCTTCAGCAGAGAAAATAGCGTTGTGGCGAATCTTGGATGCTGAGATTGACCGGGCCGCGATTGCAAGACGTTTCGCAGAAGCTCTACAAACGATTCGGGCCGCTTATCCTGCGGCGAAAGAGGATGAAGTAATGGCAGACGTTCTCCGAGCGACGCGAGAAGTACGGACAACCCGGCATGGCGCTTAAAGTGGTCTTGGATACGGACGTCCTGATCAGCGGCCTCATTGTGTCGAGTGGCCCTTCGGGCCGGATTCTGGACGCTGTGCAGGGGCGAGTTGTTGTTAGTAACATCGCCGCCTGTGTTGCAAGAATTTAGCGAGGCTGTTTTACGCCCTCACATTGTTCGCAAATATCCAAAAGTGACTGAACAAGCCGAAGCGGTTCTGGATTTTACGCGGACGAATTCGACGCTGGTGGCGGGCCTTCCGACGGAGTCAGTCGTAACTGACGATCCTGATGATGATTTTGTAATTGCATGCGCGGTTGAGGGCAATGCTGATTACATCGTATCTGGTGATGAACATTTACTTGCACTCGCCCAGCACAGGACAATTCGAATTGTAAGCCCTGTTCAGTTTGTCGATGTTGTCTCCTCTGAAAGCGAAGACGCTAACCCCTAATCATTCGGTGACCCAAAGATACAGCCTACGTCAGATGTGAACGATAGGCCAACAAAAGGAGATCATCCTCATGCCCCCCTTCACCTCCACCGGCCAATGCAACCTATGTGACGGAACCTTTAGCAAACGAGTGATAACTCGCCACCTGACCAAATGCCAGGGCGAGCACCCGCTCAAAAAAGGCAAACCGCGCCCGACCTTCCATTTATTGGTGGAAGGCCAATACATTCCTGAATACTGGCTCCATTTGGAAGTGCCCGCCGAGGCAACGTTTCTGACGCTGGATGCTTTTCTGCGCGACATCTGGCTGGAGTGTTGTGGCCACCTCAGCGCCTTCACCGTTGAGCGCGCCCGCTACGAATTGGACACCGGCGGCATAGACGGCATGTGGCTAAGCATCTTTGGCTCGCCGGAGCCGCCGCAGAGTATGAAGGCTCGATTGGACTCGGCCCTGCGCCCCGGCCTAAAGTTCTTCCACGAATATGACTTTGGCACGACCACCCATCTGGCGCTGAAGGTCGTGGCCGAGGGCGAGAGTGTTCTTGCCAAAAATGCGACCCGGATTCTGGCGCGTAACCATCCGCCGCCCATCCCCTGCGGCAAGTGCAATCAGTTGGCCACCGATGTTTGCGTGGAATGTATGGACTCTCCGAACGGCTGGCTGTGCGCGACCCATGCTGAAAAACACAAGCATCAGGATATGTTCCTGCCGGTGGTCAACTCGCCGCGCGTGGGGCAGTGCGGGTACACCGGGCCGCTGGAGGATTGACTCATATGATCCACTTGTTGCGCGAGAAAGCGATGCCAGAGCAAATTCAGGATATGCTGGCAGAATACAAGAAGATGATCAAAATCGCCGTGGACGTTCGACGGACGACGCTGGCCGGCGGCGGAATTATGCACGCAGATTGCGAAGCGCTGCTGCTTGAAGACGGCAGTGATCAGGATGACATCTGGGGAGCCAGCCAACTGGCATCCGGCGGACGAGCGGATTGAATTCGAAGCCATCATTAACATCCGCCCTCGGCTGGACAATCGGAGCATGATTCTGCAAAGCGAGGAGCGCCGCCGCGCGGTTGAAGCGGTGACGCGCCAAATTCTGGGAGATGTTCGATGAATAACCTTGACCGCATTCACGCCCGCTATCTCCAAGATCCATTGCCTCAACGGCTAGGCGGCATCGCGGCTGATCTGGCGCGCGTCGTATCATCATCTCGGCATGCAGATGCCGGTGAGGTAGTGGCCCTGATGCTCGAAGAAAGTCAGCACTTCATTGAGTGGACGGTAGCAGAGGCCGATCTGGCGATAGCCGCCGAACTTGTAGATGTTCAAATCGGGTTAGCATTGTGGCGCAAAATCTGGTTCGAAGCCCAACATCACCCTGGCCAGCGCGCTCTGCTCGCCTGGCAGGCCAAACAATGGTCTGACCGGCTCCTGCAAATGTCCGGCTTGCTGGATAGTGCGCCTGCCTGACCAGCACTCACTATCCCTAACTATTCCTCCCCAACTCTATCGTTAAACCAGCGTAAACAAGCGCATAATGCTGGCATCAAAGAGTTATTCATCCCTGGCAATTAATCGGACTTATCCGAAGGAGGTGATGGCATCGAACGGTCAGCTTGGTAACACTTCTTCTGGTCGAGTTCAAACAAGGAGGCGCCCTATTTAGATATTCCAATACTCTGATCCACCACTCAGGTTCGTGAGCAGTTGGTTTTATTGGCCCTCGGTTCAAGGAGAATACATGAATGATCTGAAAAAACTAATTCTTCTCTTCCAGGTTGCTTTACAACAGGTTTTTGGCTCGCCAACCGCGCCAGTGTTAGTGGCGATCAGATGCAGGAGTTATTGGCTGAAGTAGGCGCTGGAGGCAGTGATACAAGCGGGGCTGAGAGATGATCTCCCAGCCCCGCTTTTTTTATTTGTCTTCCACCACCCGCCACAAATACCAGGCGGCCACCGTCCGATAAGGCCGCCACGGCTCGGCAAGAGTGATCATTTCGTCGGCGGTCGGCATATCCTCAAGACTGTAGAGCTTCTGGAAGCCGTTGCGAATGCCCAGGTCACCTACCGGCAAAATGTCAGGGCGGTTGAGGCCGAACATGAGGAACATGTCCGCTGTCCACTGGCCGATGCCTTTGACTTGAATGAGATGTTGTGAAATCTCTTCGTTAGCCATCTGGCCGAAGCGGCGCGGCTGAATGGTGTTATCGCAGAATTTGGTGGCCAGGTCGAGGAGATAGGTTGCTTTTTGGGAGGAGAGTCCGGCGGCGCGCAGGCGGGGCAGGGGCACGGCCAGAAGGCGGGCCGGGGCCGGGAAGCGCCGATCCGGGAAGATGTCCAGGAAATGGTTGAAGATGGCGGCGGCGGCTTTACCGGAGAGTTGCTGGTAGATGATGGACTCGGTCAGTTCGCGAAAGGCGTTGCGCGTCGGGTGGAAGGTCGGCCGGCCGTGTTTGACGATGAGGGGCGCAAGATGAGGATTGCGGCGCAAATGCCGCAGAGCTTTGTTGAGGTCAAGGGCTTGCGCTGAAAGGGACATGTTGAGAGTGGGCGAAGCAGGGCTCGAACCCGCGACCTTCTGTGTGTAAGACAGACGCTCTAACCAACTGAGCTATTCGCCCTTTTGAAGCCTGATGAGGCGGATTATACCATTGTAGGGCGAAGCATTCGCCTGCGGCGATTCTAAACTGTAAAGCAGTTTGACGAATGCTTCTGTACGGGCGAAGCAGTCGCGCACAGTGACGCTGAAACGCAAAGCGGTTTGACGAATGCTTCGCCCCTACTATAATATCGGCTATGATTTACCTTCGTTATCAAAAGAACGGCGATGTTCGCTACGGCTGGCTGGACGGCACGCGCGTTGGTGCAGTGATTGGCGATGTGTTTGGCGACTCGAAGCGCGGCGGCATTGTGGCCGAATTGCGCGAGGTGACGATTTTGCCGCCGGTGGCGCCGAGCAAGATCATCACCGTCGGCCAGAATTACGCGGCGCGAGTGATCGAACAGGGCGTGGAGCCGCCCGACATTCCGCCGCTCTTTCTCAAGCCGCCCAGCGCCGTCATTGGCCACAATGAGGAAATCGTGCTCCCGCCACAATCGGCGCAGGTGGAACACGAAGCAGAGTTGGCGGTGATCATTGGCCGCCGGGCGCGGTGGGTGTCGGTGGAAGATGCGTTGAAGTTCGTGTGGGGCTACACTTGCGCCAACGATGTGACCGCTCGCGACCTGGAGCGGCGCGATTCGCAGTTGACTCGTTGCAAAGGCTTCGACACCTTTTGCCCTCTCGGCCCGTGGGTGTCTACGGACGTGGATGCCGCCGACGTGGTGGTGATGTGCAAAGTCAACGGCCAGGTGCGGCAGATGTCGTCCACCCGTGAACTGCGGTTCTCGGTGCCGCAGTTGATCGCCTTCATCTCGTCGGTGATGACGCTGGAGCCGGGCGACGTGATCCTCACCGGCACGCCCGCCGGAGTGGGGCCGCTGAACGCAGGCGACACGGTGGAAGTGGATGTTGAGGGTGTGGGGACGCTGGTGAACATAGTAAAATAAATACGCAGTTCACAATTCACAATGCTCAATTGTGCCTTGTGAATTGAAAATTTGCGCATTATTGGATTGGGAGATTTTATGGGACTCAAACCCGACCACTGGATCAAAAAGCTGGCGCTGGAACAGCGGATGATTGAGCCGTTTGTGGAAAATCAGGTGCGTAACGGCGTGATTTCGTACGGCGTTTCATCTTACGGCTACGACATTCGCGTGGCCGACGAATACAAAATCTTCACTAATGTCTTCTCGGCCATCGTTGATCCCAAGAACTTCGATCCGCGCTCGATGGTGGACTTCAAAGGCGATGTCTGCGTCATCCCGCCCAACTCGTTCGTGCTGGCGCGGACAGTGGAATATTTCCGCATCCCGCGCAA
>CAYSIV010000401.1:0-4771 GCA_964431175.1 uncultured Anaerolineales bacterium | reverse complement strand
ATGGCGGCCTGCCCGGCCAGCGTTTCCAAAAAGTCCCGCCACTCGTCGTCGGCGGCCAACGGGGCGCGGTGGAAGATTTCCAACACGCCCTTGATCTGTCCTTTGGCGATGAGCGGCACGCCGTAGTAGGCGATGAAGTCCTCGCTTCCCAGGAGCGGGGCGCGTGAAAACGAGTCGTCGTTCTCACGCAAATCAGCAATGTAGATCGCGTGGCGAGCCAGCGCGGCGCGTCCGGCATTGCCCTCGCCCAATCGCAGGTGGGTGCGTTGCAGAGCGGCGGTCCGAAAGCCGCGCCCGGCGGTGTACGTCAGCATTTGCGAGCGCGGGTTGAGCAACAGCACGTCGGCGGCATCTACCTTCAGTTGGCTGGCGATCTGATCGAGGATGATATTGAGAGTCATGCTTAGATCGAAGCTGGACGAGATCACCATATCGATGTCATGCAAGGCCTGGACGTGCTTCAGGCGTCGCTCCGTCTCTTCAAACAGCCGGGCGTTTTCCAGCGCGGCCGCCGCCTGGTGGGCGTAGGCTTGGAAAAACTCGACGCGCTCCGGCGTGAAGAAACCTGGCTGGTCGCTATACAGCATCAACCCGCCGAAAGGCTGGTCGTGACTGATGAGCGGCAAGGCGGCAACGCAACGAAAACCATACGTCAGAGCATCCGTTTTCCATGGCCCGAAGTCGGCGGCACTGCTCAGATCGGCGAGGACGACCGGAAACCGGGAGCGAATGGCTTGGCCAACCGGGCCTTGACCATGAGGGGACTCGTCCCAGCGGACTGTGATCTGACGCGGGTATTCGAGGCGGGCTGGAAAGTGGGCCAGCACGCTCACCCGGCCATCGAGTTCGGCACGGCCTATCCAGGCCAGGCGCGCCTCGAATACCTCCACGCAGACGCGGGTGACATCCTGGGCTAGCTGGTGGGAATCGAGGCTCTCGGCAAGTTTGCGGGCGCCGACTTGAAGGGCGAAGAGGGTTTCTAACTGTCGCAGGTTATCGGCGTACAAGCGAGCGTTGGTGATGGCTTGCACGGCCCGGTCGGCTATCTCTTGCAAGAAGGCTTGGTCGTTGACCGTGTAGGGGCGGCCGGGATGATCCTTCGATAGGCCCAGCGTGCCAATGATTTTGCCTTGTGCGCGTAGAGGCACAATCAGCAGGCTGTGGATGCCGAAGCGATCCGGATAGGGTTGGTATTCTGGCCTGATAGTGAGGCGGATTTGCTCCTGTGGCATATCAGCGACAAGTAACGGTTGTCCTGTCTGCGCCACCCGGCCAACGATCCCGCTATTCACCGGATAAGGCTTGGAAGCCAGCAGTTCCCGCATAGAGTTTTCTGCCTCCGGGTTGGGATGGTGGAAGGCTACCGGATTGAGCCACTGCCCATCCTCTGACAGCAGGGTGACCACACAAGCGTCACCGATCATCTCGGCGACTCGCCGGGCGACGGTTTTCAACACCGCCTCATAATCCAGGCTGGCTTTGGCGAACGTCTGTGAAATTTCTGCCAGCGCTTCGGCCCGGGCGGCCTGGCGGCGAATATGCTCTTCCGCCCGCTTGCGCTCGGTGACGTCGCGCAGAATGACAGTGAAAATGATCTGCCCCTGTTGAGTGAGCTTGGAGATGGTGGTCTCGGCAGAGAATTCGCTCCCATTTTTGCGCCGCCCAATGACTTCCAACTGCTCGCCCATTCGCTGGGCCGCTTCGGGTGAAGCGGCAAAGTCATGGATGTGCTGACGATGCACGTTGGCGAAACGTGGCGGCAAAAGCAGGTCGAGCGGCTGTCCTAGGACCTCGCTGGCCTGATAACCAAATATCTGCTCTGCGCCTTTGTTGAACAAGATGATGGACTGGGCCTCGTCCGCGGCGATGATGGCGTCGGCGGCAATATCCAGAACGCTCGCAAAGCGCGCCTCGCTGAGGTGACGCCCGGCCTCGGCCTGCTCGACCTCGGCCAGCCGTTGCTTCACTTCTTCATACAGTCGCAGATTCTCCTCGTTCCGGCGGATCAGTTCACGCGAGGCGTTGCGCACCAGCGTGAACAGCGAGACGTAGAGGATGAGGAAGCCGAAGCCAACGCTGACCCACACGAAGCGGCGCATTTCGTCGAGGCTGGGTTCCAGAACGTCCGAAGCGTAGTAGATTTCGTATACGCCCACGCTCTGAGTCGAACCATAGGGCTGGAGAGGAATGTACACTTCGAATAGTCGGTCGTAACGTCCCTGCTCCGCCACATTTTCCTCTTTCGTTAGGTCAGAGACTTCCGTCGCGATTTCGCCGGCCAGGGCCTCCTTGAGCTCGTCAGACACTGGGAAATAGCGCCCGACCACCTCCTTCGCATCCGAATAGAGCAACAGCCCATCGCGGTTCCAAATTTTGACGCGGACAATGTGCTTGCTGAGGATATTCTGCTGGACTAGTGTATCTATCCGCGCATACCTGACTGGGTCGAGGGGGCCGGCCAGGTCAGTCGGCTGGAGGTTCGGGTTCAGGATGGTGGAAACCTGGTCGGCAGCACTCTCGGCCGCTTGTCGGAGCGCGTTTTGTTCCAATTGGTGCTCGATGCCCAGGGCCAGGCCAACGGCGATAGCCGCAGTGATAAGAAACGTAATCAGCGAGAACCTGGTCAAAAGACTCGGTTTCAAGCGTTGGATGAAACTCATGGCTCACTTTCCAAACAGACTTCATGCACAACGTTCGAGGCAATCGTCCGGGGAGCAGGCGCACTATTGCTAATTCATGCGGCTTTACAGCGGGTGTGGCCCTTCGAACAATTGCCATTGTATTCTAACCCTTTTTCATCTCCAAATTCTCTAGACAAATGTCACAGTACATTTCAGATAACGCGAGGGGTCAGCACGCCCACGTGCTGACCCCGGCATCCGGGGACGCCTGCCTCCTCTTAAGAGCCTGTCTTGAAATTCGGAATTTGTAGGGCGAATTGACAATTCGCCCTACAGAAATCGGCCAAACCCGATCAGCGCCCCGTCACTATTTCTTCCAGTTTTCTTAAGTTCGTGTCTGTCGGAATTCCTTTTTCATCCCAGTGATATTTACAGCCGACGTGGTCGAGCAGAAGGCCTTGTGCCGGAACGTCCATGGCGTTGGCTTCCCATCCGCCTGTCCAATTTGTGAGCGCACACGACACTCCTACCACCCCCAAACTTCCATCTCCCGCGCCCGATCTAAAGACGCGCAGTTCGTCGGGGATCATGTAGACCTCAAAACCGCGCTTCTCGCCCAACTTTGTGATTTGATGCACACGACACGACGGCGTGCAGGCCTGGCACTTCGCCCCGAACGGCATTTGGATTGCCTTGCATTTTTCTTCCGGTTGGGCGCGCAGGCACGGCGGCACGATGACAATTTTGCGCTTGGCGGCCAGAAATCGTTGACGATAGGCCCGGCTGAGAATCTCGGTACCCAACATGCCGAGGTGATATTCCAACCGCGAGCGCGACACGAATTCGGCGTCATACCGTCGTTGATATCGGGGGGCTTCGTCGGTGAGAAAATGCTCGACGCCTGCGGTGTATTGGCCGAGCGTGAACAAACTATCTGCCGCGAAGTCGGCGGCCAATGCATAACAGACACGAAGTGTCTCTACGGCGAGATAATCTTGCCATTGGGCAAATCGATCTGCCCGCGAGTTCTGGCCGTTCGCCCGCAACCAGGCCAGCAGGCGATCAATATCCCCGCGTCTCGTAGTTCTCACCCCGTCGCGCCGCGCAAACCAATTCACCCAACCGCGCGCGGTCTTGATCGCGCTCTCCGCTTTCGGCCAACGATCTTGCGCCGCCACGAGCCATTGCAGCAAGTTCGCCAACCGGCGCGGCAAACGCGCCGCTTCGCCGCCGTGCTCGTGCAACAGCACACCGAGCGCGAGCAGTTCAAGAGCACATTCCGCATCGGAGCGATCTGCTTCGCCGCGCGCACGCCGAAAATCGCGGAACCCGGCGAGGGCGCGGATCACGTCGGCATCGCGCAACACGTCCGCCAGCCAGTCATCGGCAAAGGCCGCAATCGCCCGGTAGTAATCGCCGGAGTCGCGCCCGTCGAGGCGGAGCGAGTAAGTGATGATGCGCGTCATCGAATAGTGGTTCTCCCGACTTGGGCGGGAATTGAACCGCGAAGGCGCAAAGGACGCCAAGTTTCGATAATTCCTTTGCGCTCTTCGCGTCTTGGCGGTGAGAAGTTTCCCGTTAATCTCGAAAGAGCCCGAGAAGTCAAATTACCCCTCACCCGACTCCGGCCGCCTTCAACACCCGCATCGCCCTCAACGTTACCCATTTGCTCGGCTTGCCATTCTTTTCCACGTCAACCCACATCTTGCCATTGAGGCTGTGCTTCATCGCCCAGCACCCGTCGGCGCCGCGTTTTGAAATCACCAAACTAATCGCGTTCGTCAAGCGCGGGTCGCGCCCGCAGCCTGCTTCGCACAGCGCGAGGCTCGCTTCCAGCACATCGGATGTATACGAGAGCGGAAATCCAAACTTGAACCACTCGCCGCTGACGCGCCTGGTGTATGGATAGTCAGCCTTCGCCAGATCGCGGCTCAGAAAGAATTCTGCGGCCATCTCTTTGGCTTTCTTTGCTTTGGCCGTTTGCAGCGCCGGCGGCAGGTTAGCCAGGGCGCGCAGTGATTTGACCGCGCCCCAGGCGCACGGCTGGCCCATGTTCACGCCGCACACGAACCCCGGCCCGGGCGTAGTCGCGTACCACCGGTCGAAGTCATCGCCCGTGGCCGCGCCAGCCAGCCACTCGACCGCGCCCC
>CAYSIV010000400.1:0-4800 GCA_964431175.1 uncultured Anaerolineales bacterium | reverse complement strand
TCCTCGTACCACTCTTGACAGATGGCTTGCAATAACTCGTCGTTGACGAGCCGGGGGTCGTCCACAAAATCCGGAAGGGCAATGACCCAATTATAGAGCATGTTCAGCGTGACGGCGCTCAGGTCAACGCCCGGATGGGCGGGGATGAGCCGGCGGGCGATGGCGAAAGGCGAATCCCAGTACAACTCTTCACTCACGCTACCAATGCGCCCTCGCTTGCGCATGTTTGTTCTTTCTTTCGCAAGCCGGATGAATTATATCCCTCGGATGACCTTTGTCAACATTAGCGCACGCAAAGGGTGTATGTCAGTCTGGGGGCGAGTTCTGGGATAATTGGCAGCATCTTTCACGCCTGGAGCTGCCCATGAAACACACCCACATCGAGCGCAAGGCCGCCCTGCTGCGGGGTGCTCCCACAGTTTGTGCATGATAATTCCCCTCCCATGGATAGTCCACTTTTCGAGCTCGGCGTATCCTCCTGACCGATTTCAACGAGAGGTTCACCATGCATTGGGCCGAGTTGTTCGCCTGGGCGGTGGGTTTGATCACCCTCTTCATTTATTATCTGGTCGTTACGCGAGGTGCCGGACCCCGCTGTGGCACCCACGTCCCGCAAAGCTCCACGCCATCTGAAGCCACGCACCCCGCACGATTGCCCCCTCTGCCAACGGTCTCACCCTGCCCCGCTGTGGGGGGACGTCCGTAAGCCCGGCGTCAGGCCCTGGTCAGAATGCAAAAGTCCGCGCGGACGACCCAAGACGATCTGCACTGCTGGGCATGCTTGTCCGCGCCCGGCGTGTGACTACTACGGCAACACGAATCCCGCTTTCCATGCTCTGGTGGGCGCTGGCGTGCGGAAGGGGATGCAACAGCTCAAGTGCCAGGCCTGTGGCAAGCAGTTCTCCGGCCGCTTCGGTACGGCACTCTACCGGTTGCACACTTCCACGGTTGAAGTCGCCCAGGCCCTGCTGGCCTTCAATCTCGGGTTATCTGTCGTGGAAGTTCAACTGCTATTCGGCCATTCGGACGTTACGCTCCGCACTTGGCTCACCCGCGCTGGGATACACGGGGAGAAAGTGCACCAGCATTTCTTCCGTAACCTGTCCCTCGGTCATCTTCAACTGGATGAACTCTACACCACACTGCGCGACAAGACCCAAGACGTGTGGATCTGGGTGGCCCTTGATCCCAAGTCGAAGCTGATCCCGGCGCTGTGTGTTGGGCCGCGTACCCAGGATATGGCCTATGCGCTCATTCATACGGTCGTTACCGCTCTGGCTCCCGGCTGCCTGCCCGTCTGCACCAGTGATGGGCTCAACCTTTACTTCATATGCGTTGACGGCTCACTTTGGCACCTGGCTCACCGACCCCCGGTCTGGCAAACCCCGGTGGCAGGTCGCGTTGGAACTGCTCTATGGTCAGGTGAGGAAAGCCTACCGGCACCGCCGCCTGGCCCGGGCCGAAGCCGACGCTTTCCTGGGCGACCTTGAGGCCATGGCCGGCCGGTATGCTATGGCGCTCGAATATCTTCTATCGGCCAAGACCAATGCTGAAAGGCTCGACGATGGAAGCGCTTTGGTCACGCTGTCGCGGGTCTACTCCTATCTGGGCGTGGTCTACATCAAATTGAGTGAATTCGACACGGCGATCGGTTACATTGATCAAGCGATCGAGTGCGACCGCAAACGCGGCAACGAAGTTGGCCCTCTTTACGATCTGATGAATCGGGCCACGGCTCTTACCCTTGCCGGCCGATATGATGAAGGATATCGCGACTCTCGCAAAGGCCTGGAGGCCGCCGAAAAGCTGCGCAACACCTACTTGATCGCCGGGCTGGCCGCCTGCGTGGCCGAGGCCTGCCACGGGCTTCAGCGTTGGGACGAGGCCGAACGTTACGCCACTTATGCCCTTAACCAGGAAGAGGAATTCTTCCGCGCTCCCACCCTTCTGGTGTTGGGCCGAATTCGTCTTGGGCAGGAAAAATATGATGAATGCATTGGTTTGTTGACGGCCGCCCGCGATAGCGCACAACAGATCGAAGACCGGAATACCGAAGCCAGCATCTGGGAGTGCCTTGGGGTTGCCCACCTACGGCAAGGCTCCCCGGACGCGGCTCGATCCGCATTTGAGACGGCGCTGCGAATTTACGCCGAACTGAATCTGCCCGGAGAGATTAATAGATTGCAGGCGCAGCTACAAGGCCTGCCGTAGCTGGTATGAGCGAATTTGCGCTAGGCGAAACCCGTGCGACGGGGTGATCTTGGCCTATGAGGCCAGCACTTCTGCCGCAACCTCTTCCAGCGACCTCGTGCGGCTTCTGGCCTGCGCTGCCGCCCACACTTCAGCCGGGAGTTCCTTTTTGAGTTCCATCAACAGGCGTTCGGCGCGGTCTTTGGTCTGCCAGGTGCTGGCTGAGTGCTGCTGGGCGAGGACGCACAACTCGGCAGCCTGTGCATGTTTGTCTTCTTGCTTCAATAGCACCGCAAACCCCAGAAAAGCGGCCAGCACCTCGGGCACTGCGCCTAGTCTCATGCCCACTTTGACCGCATTGAGGAAGTGTTGGCGGGCCTCAGCGTTATCGTCCATCCCCCAGGCTGCGTGACCTAGGCCGTCGTAGGCGCGCACAATGCCGGTGGCATCGCCGGTCTCTCGATATATGGCCAGGCCCTCTTCGAGCTTATGTTTCGCCTCCTGATATTCACCAGACTCGGAGAGGGCAGCGCCCCAATGCGCGAGACAGTAGGCCGCCATGAGCCTGTCCCCCGCCGCCCTGCCTACGCTCAGGCCTTCACTGAAAAACGGCTGTGCGGCCTCGTAGCCTTCTGAGGCCAAGAGGATATCGCCCAGAAATGTCAGTTGGGCAGCCAGCCCTCGTTGGTCGCCCACTTGCCGGATAATGGATAGGCTGTTTAAGAGCATCCGTTTGGCGTCAGCATAGTTCCCTTGGACGTAGCAAATAAGGCCCAGTACGGCTGAGGCATTGGAGAGGGCCATTGGATCGTTGTAGACCTGACTTAGCTCGACGCTTTCCTGGGCATGCTGTCTGGCTGCCTCGTATTCTCCAGCCTGATATTCGTAGTAGCTAAGATTCTGTAATGGCAGTGTCATCCTGCGACCGACGCCAAGCCGGTGCAGACGGGCCAGGCTTTCCGAAAACATCGGTCTGGCTTCCGGATAGCGGCCACGATAGGCGCGTAACAAACCCTGCCATAGAAGTGCGTTGGCCAGCAAAACAGCGGAACGCACGTCGCGGTCGGCCTCGATGCTGTTCGCGGCGGTCAGGCAGGTTACGGCCATCGCGAACGCATCATCGCCTTCTTGTAACCAACTATGCAAGACGTAGAAGAACCACAAGCCCTCTATGAAATTGCCGATGTTTTCTATTCTGGTGTGCGAGGTCGCCCACTCCCAGCCCGCGCGCACGTTGTCAATCTCTCCACTGACCTCTTCCACGGCTTCCTTCTGCCTGCCCCCTTTGAAATCGTTTTCGTGGCGCTGGACGAACTCGGTGTAATAGTCGCAGTGCCGGTCATGCGTCTGCCCGTCTTCGTCGGGCGCTGCGCGGAGCTTCTCTTCGCCATACTGCCTCAGCCGCTCGTGCAGGTCGTAGCGCCCCGCCGGGTTCCGGCGCAGCAGGGCTTTGTCCACCAGCGCCGCCAACACCTCGGGGGATGCCCCGGCCACGACTTCGGCGGCCTCGCGCCGAAACCCGCCCCGAAAGACCGAGAGCCTGCGGAAGGCCGCGCGCTCGTCGTCCGTGAGCAGGTCCCACGAGTGGTCGAACGTCGCGCGCAAACTGCGATGCCGCGCGGGCATGTCGCGGACGGCGGCGGTGAGGAAGCCCAGGTTGTGCTCAATCTCGCTGGCAATCCGGCGGGAGGAATAGGCATAGGTCCACGAGGCGGCCAACTCGATGCCGAGCGGCATCCCCTCCAACACGCGGCAGATACGCGCCACGTAGGGCTGGTCGGCCTCGATCAACGTGAAATGTGACTGCGCCCGGCGGGCGCTCTGGATAAACAGTTGCACGGCGCTGTAGCCGTCAATGGCTTCGGCCTGCTCGCTCTCCGGCACGGCCAACCCGCCGACTTCAAACACCCACTCCCATTGCAGGCGCAGGCGCTCGCGCGAGGTCACCAGCAGTTTCACCCCCGGCGCGGCGGTCAGGAGGTCAACGAGCAACCCCGACCCGTGGCTATCTTGGGAGGCGACGAGCAGGTGCTCGAAATTGTCCAGCACCAGGAGCATGTTCTTCTCACGCAGATAGTTGAGGAGTTGCGCCTTGGGGTCTATGGGGCCGTAGAAGGGAATCCGCAATGCTTCGGCGATGGCCGAGACCATGAACTCCGCCGCATTCACCGGGGCGAGCGAGACCAAACACGCGCCGTCCGCGAAGAGCTTTGCGCTCTGCGCCGCTGCTTGCAAAGCCAGGCGCGTCTTGCCGATGCCGGGCGGCCCGAAGAGCGTGAGCAATCGGCAATCCGGGTCGCGCAGGTGTTGCGCGATCTCGACCAGTTCGGTTTCCCGGCCAATGAAAGGCGTGGGTTGCGGGGCGAAGTTGTGGAGGCGCGCGGCGGGCTGGTGTGCGGCGGCGGCGAGTTCGAGCAGGCGCGCGGCGAGTTCAGGTTCGTTTTTCAGTTGGAGGGCCGCGACGAAGTGGGTGGCGATGACGGATGGGTCGGGCAGGCGATGGTTCTTTTCGAGGCGGTTGATATGCGCTTCGCTGTAGCCGACGGCCAGGGCCAGGTCGCGTTGGGTGAGGCCCGCGCGGCGGCGCAGGTGCTTGAGCAGTTCGCCGAA
>CAYSIV010000399.1:0-4872 GCA_964431175.1 uncultured Anaerolineales bacterium | reverse complement strand
TTCGCCCGAGTTCATTGCCGCTCTTGCGGCTTTGCACACAGATTACACATGAGCCCCGTTTTATTTTATCTATTGAAGGGTGATCCGCCGATGAATTACATTCTAACAACTGGCAATCGTGTGGGCAAAGGCAGCCCAACCCTTACTTGCACCCGACTCGGCTACGCCTCACCCTCGCAGGGTTTCGCACAGTGCCAACGAGTCTTCCCCGCGAAAGCGTCTTTACTTCACCGCCGAGCGGGTGAAGCGTACCGTTACCCCCTCAACAACCTCTCCACCCTCTCGCACACGGCATCTGCCACCTCAACCTTGCTCATCAGCGGCAGGGTTTGCGCCCCGCCGCCAGCGTCAATGATCGTCACCCGGTTCGTGTCTACGAAGAAGCCGGAGTCTTTGGCCGTGACGTCGTTGGCGACGATGAGTGAGAGCTTCTTCTTCAACACTTTCTCACGCGCGTTTTCAATTAGGTTCTGAGTCTCAGCGGCGAAGCCAACGGTGATCGTCGGCTTGCCGGTCTTCTCTTTGCGCTCGGCCACGGCGACCAGGATGTCAATCGTCTTGGTCAGCTTCAGGCTGTAGTTGTCCAGCCCGCCGCGCTTGATTTTTTGTTCGGCTTCGGTCTCGGGCCGAAAGTCGGCGACGGCGGCGGCCATGATGAGTACGTCGGCCTCGTCTACAGCGGCCATCACTGCCTCGGCCATTTCGTCGGCGCTTCGCACGTCCATCCGCTCGGCTCCGGCGGGCGTGGGCAAGGTGTTGGGGCCGGTGATCAGAGTCACGCTCGCGCCGCGATCTAATGCGGCTTGGGCTATGGCAAACCCTTGCTTGCCCGACGAGTGGTTGGAGATGAAGCGCACCGGGTCAATGGCCTCCTGCGTTCCCCCGGCAGTGACGATGACCCGTCGTCCCGCGAGCGGGCCGCCCGCTTGGCGTGCCAGAGCCAGGCGAATGTGTCCGATTAAGTCTCCCGGCTCCACCATCCGCCCTTTTCCCGTCAGCCCGCTCGCCATTCGCCCACCCGCCGGGCCGACGATGATTGCGCCGCGTGCGCCCAACACGCGCAAGTTGGCCTGCGTGGCCGGATGCTCAAACATGCCGCCGTCCATCGCCGGCGCGATGAGAATCGGACAACGGGCCGCAAGCGCGGTAACGGTGAGCAGGTTGTCGGCCAAACCGTTGGCCAGCTTGGCAATTGTGTCGGCAGTAGCCGGGGCGATGACGAGCAAGTCCGCCGACTCGGCCAGGCCAACGTGAATGATGTGAGCGTCGTCACCCCACAAGTTAGTGTGTGCTTTGCGCCCGGTGACGGATTGAAACGTGATCGGGGTGACGAACTTAGCCGCCGCCTCCGTAAGAATAACGTCCACTTGGGCCCCGGCCTGAGTAAGCTTACTGGCCAGGTCGGCAGACTTGTAAGCGGCGATACTGCCGGTGACGCCGAGAATGATTCCTCTCTTGTAGAAAATTGGAATCGCTGTCATCAGAGTCTACGCCGTTGATGCCTGAGATAGACAATGACCACTGTGTCGCCTTCAAACGAGACTTGATAAATGACCCGATAATCCCCGACGAGCAACTGACGATACTTCGCCCAACGCCGAGTCATTTGCGGGCCGAGATGGGGAAAGAGACTCAATTGCCCTACGCGCCTGAGAATTTCCTGTTGAGCTCGTTCAGGCAATTTTCGTAAAGCGCGTTTGGCCGTATCGGTCCAAAGTATCTCAACCATTGCGGCGTTTGCGAACTGCTTTGACAACATCGGCATGACGGATTAACCGCCCGGCCTTGATGTCTGCTTCTCCCTTCTCCAGCAGTGCCAGCGCATCAGGCGCGCTTTCTTCTTCGCGCGTGGCAATCTCGCCGAGTCTCTTCTGCATATCCCTAAACTCATTAATGTCCAACAGGACGGCCACAGCTTCACCTGCCTCAGAGATGACCCAGCGCGGCTCTATGTTTTTTCGCTTACGTTTAGTGCGTGTTTTCATTTCAAATTGTCTCCTGTTTTGATTTTACGCCCTTTGACAAACAACGCCAGTCCCGGTCCGACCTTCTCCGCCGACTCAAGTTGAGTGAGGCCGACTGCTGTAAAAAGAGCCGTTGCCTCTTCAACGCTCAGGCGGCGATTGGCTTCGGCGGCGCGGGCCCAGTTGACGAGCGAGACGCGGGCCATGCCTTCGAGTTTGTGCTCGTCTGCTTGCGCTTCGGCGACAGCGACGGACATTTTGGACGAGGGGTTGAGCATGGCAATGATGCCGCCCGGTTTTACGGCGCGAACCATCTGCCGCAGGCCGGCCAGCGGATCGGCCAGGAGGAAGATGACGTTCGTCGCCAGGGCAACGTCGAAAACGCCCTCGTCAAAGCGCAAATGGCGCACGTCGCCAATTTCGAAGGTGACGCCGTTCACTTCGGTCGCCAGATATTGGGCGCGATCAATCATCAAGGGATCGGCGTCAATGCCGATCACGGTGTGGCCGTCTCGGGCCAAATGGCGGGCGAGGCTCCCCGGCCCACACCCCACATCGAGCACGCGGGCGTTGGGTGGCAGGGCAATGAAACGGGCAAAGGACTGGATGATGGCTTCCCAGCCAGGAGTTGCTTGAACTTGAGCGAAGTAATCGGCGAAGGATTGATTGGTCATAGCACAATACTTTTAGAAAGAGGTTGTTGACGAGGCTTTATCATCGCTTGTTCATCTCGTAGATCATTCTAAGTCCATCTAATGTCAGCCAGGGGGCGATGATTTGGATGACCGCGGTTTCTTTGGCGAGCAGTTCGGCCAGACCGCCGGTGCCAATGACTTTCATGGTAGGGCCAAGTTCGGCCCGGAAGCGGGCCACCATGCCTTCCACCAGCCCGACGTAGCCGAAGAGCAAGCCGGATTGCATAGCGTGAACCGTGTTCTTGCCAATGGCCGAAGGCGGGCGGACCAGATCGACGCGGGGCAGTTTGGCGGCACGGCGAAAGAGCGCGTCAGCGGCGATGCCGATGCCGGGCGCTATTGCCCCGCCGAGGTAGTCGCCATCGCTTGAGACGGCATCAAAGGTGGTGGCCGTGCCAAAGTCCACGATGCAGGCCGGGCCGCCGTAGAGTTTGTGGGCGGCGGCCACATCCACGATCCGGTCGGCCCCCACTTGGCTGGGTTCGTCAATCAAAATCTTCACCCCGGTTTTCACTTTCGCATCCACCACCAGCGGCTCACGGTTGAGATAGGTTTTGCACAACTCCACCCACGTTCCGGTAAGGGGCGGAACAACCGAGGCCAGCGCAATGGCGGTCACATCGTCGGGTTTGATTCCGGCATGCTTGAACAGGCCGATAAGTTGCAGTCCGTACTCGTCCGGCATGCGCTCGTGAACAGTGGAGAGCCGCCAGCGGGGGCCGAGCGTGTCGCCCTCATATAAACCGAGGGTGATGTTGGTGTTGCCGATGTCAATCGCCAAAAACATGATTCAACTCCCAACTTCCAAAATCCAAAATCCCAAACAGCGCCCATCTTTGGTTTTGAGATTCGCGCCCCGAAGGGGTTCGCGGGCTGTGCCTGGAGTTTGAAGTTTATTGTTTTGTTCCCGTTACGAACCATACGTCCATCTCGCCCTTGCCCTTCACATTCACTGTGCCGCGCGGCTCGCAGACGAAGTCGTCTTTGATGAGATCGTAGGTGGCGCGAGTAATCTGGATTGCGCCGCCGGAGCCGTGCGACTCCATCCGGCTGGCAGTATTGACAGCGTCGCCCCACAAGTCATAAATGAACTTCTTGCGGCCAATCACTCCGGCCAACACTGAGCCGCTATTGATGCCGATTCGAAAGTCCACCGGGCGGCTGGCTTTGAAGGTACGACTCTTGAGGAAGGCGCACATCTCCAGGGCCAGGTGAGTCAGGGCCTGGGCATGATCCGGGCGTGGGCGGGGCACACCGGCGGCCACCATGTAGCAATCGCCGACGGTCTTGATTTTCTCCAGATTGTATTTCTCGACGAGGCCATCGAAGTGCGAGAAGATTTCGTTGAGCAGTTCCACCATCTCCACCGGAGTCATCTCGGCTGACATGGGCGTGAAGTTCACCATGTCGGCAAAGAGGATGCTGGCTCCGTCATAGTGGTCGGCGATGGTGCGATTTTCGTTCTTGAGGATGGCGGCGATCTCTTTGGGCAGGATGTTCAATAACAGGTTCTCCGACTTCTCCTGCTCGATCCGCAACAGGCCAAGCGCCGTGTTTTTTTGGCCGACGAACGAGTAGAGCAAAACGAAAGCCACGGTGGAGACCACGGCGATATTGGCCACGAACAAGAACAGCCCCAACAGCATCGGCAGGTTGTTGCCAACGCGTGCATAAGGTTGAAGAAACCCACTCAGGACGACGAGGCCGAGATATGCTAGAAACCAGCGCGGGGCGCGGCCTGACTCATCGAAGATCAGCGCCCCAAACGGACAAATCAGCGACCACAAAATGACGGCGCTGGAGTTCACAAATCCGCCCAAAGCTGCCATGAGCAAAAACGGGAGCAGGAGGATTAGCAAAAGCTGGCTGAAACGGAAAAAACGATAACGGCGCGTCAGGCCAAACGTGACCAGGCTCAACAAGGACACGACGGCGTAGCCAAGCGGGATTGAACCGGCGAGCGGCTCGCCGAAGAAGATGTACATCAGCCCCCACAACGCCCCGGCGGCGATGAACATGACCGAGCCGCCGACGAGCAGGGCTTTTTGCAAACGAACGTCGTCGCCGTCATCCGGGTCTGCGCCGACGCGGCTCAGAAACCTAAGAAACTTGATCGGAAAGCTTTGCATTGTTCCGTCTGCATCTCCAGCCTGGTCGCCCTAGTACACCCCGGCGGAAATCCCTCGCCGGTTTGTCATGCTGAGCGAAGCGAA
>CAYSIV010000398.1:0-4892 GCA_964431175.1 uncultured Anaerolineales bacterium | reverse complement strand
TCCGCCAGAGCCGCCTCGCACACCGCTCGCGCCGCCGCCTGCGATTTGAACTGCCTGCCCAGCACCAGCAAGTGCGCGGCCACGTACAAACAATGCTCGCGAAAATCCGCCGGGCCGCCGCCGCGCAACGTATCAAGCGCCTCGCGCACCTCAAGCGCATTGCCCACCGCAAAGCCCAAGGGTTGGTTCATATCCGAGATCAAAGCCACCACCTTGCGGCCAACGTTCTTACCAATCTTCGTCATCGTTCGAGCCAACTCAGTTGCCTCTTTTACCGTTGGCATAAACGCGCCGCTGCCCACTTTCACGTCCAGCACAATCGCATGCGCTCCGGCGGCGATCTTCTTGCTCATCACCGAACTGGCAATGAGCGGAATGCTCGGCACGGTTCCGGTCACGTCGCGCAAGGCGTAAAGCTTGCCATCTGCCGGAGCCAGGTCTGCCGACTGCCCGGCCAGCACCAGCCCAATCTTGGCTAACTGCGCCTTGAATTCTTCCGTCGTCAGGTTGAAGCGCCAGCCAGAGAACGACTCCATCTTATCCAATGTTCCGCCCGAATAGCCCAGCCCCCGGCCCGACATCTTGCCCACCGGCAGGCCGCAAGACGCCACCAGCGGCTCCACCACCAGAGTCGTCTTGTCCCCCACCCCGCCGGTCGAATGTTTATCCACCACCACCGGGGCCACGTCCGAGAGGTCCAACACCTCGCCGGAATGGGCCATGGCCAGAGTCAGGTCGGACGTTTCACGCGGCGACATCCCCCGGAAATAAATCGCCATGGCCAGCGCCGCCGTCTGATAATCGGGCACGTCGCCTGAGGTGAACGATTTGACGAACCAGTTAATCTCGTCAGTGGTCAGCGAGCCGCCATCGCGCTTTTTGGTAATCAGGTCAACCACACGATACATGGGCAGAAGTCCTTTCAGAATTTACTATATCATACGAATTGGCCTAGAATACAACCCGATGAACACTCAACGCCAAAGATCGTTTCTGCTCGCCCCGCTCCTCATTTTCATCATCGTCGTCCTGGCAACTGCAACCCTCAATTGGGTCAACTCCACCTGGGCCGGTTGGCGGGCCGCCACCTGCATGCCCAATAGTTGCTTCTGCGAAGCGACACGCGAGGGCGCGCTTGTCCGCCAGCCAGCCAACACCTACTCCAACCTGAGCTTTGTGCTGGTAGGGTTGTTGATACTCGGCTTTTCACAGGCTCGGAGTGACGACTTGAGTCGTCCTCCTCGCGCCCACTCGATTGTCTACGGTTTGGCCGTCACCGCCATCGGGGCGGGATCGTTCTTCTACCATGCCTCGCTAACCTTCACCGGCCAGTGGTTCGACTTGATGGGCATGTACCTGCTCGCCGCCTTCATCGTGCTCTACAACCTCTCGCGCCTGCGCCCGCTCGGCGGCGCGGTGTTTGCCGTCGTTTACGTCGTCCTCAACACCCTCCTGGGCCTCATCCTGGCCCTCAACCCGAGCATTCGCATCCGACTCTTCAGCGGCCTGATTCTGATCGGGCTGGCGCTCGAAGTCATTATCCTGCTCAGCCGGCGGCCTCAAATTAAGACGCGCTACTTCATCGCCTCGCTTGTCACCTTCATTATTGCTTACCTCATCTGGACGCTGGACGAGAACGGCACGCTCTGCGCCCCGGCCAGCCTCTTACAAGGCCACGCCGCCTGGCACGTCCTGACCGCGCTCGCGGCGGGCCTGCTCTTCATGTACTATCGCTCAGAAGACAAACGAGTTTGAATTTCATAGAGAAACAAAAAATTGCCCGCTCACTTTCAACGGACGCTTCGCGAAACGGACAAACGGATGAGGCGCGACGATTATCCGTTTTTCCGTTTGAACAATCCGTTGAAAGCAAGCCGCAATTACCAGATACAGCAGGTGGTGTGTGAAACGGACGCTTATCATCTTCACGCTGACGGCGCTAGCTGCCATCTCGTTGAGTCTTGTGAAGTATTCGTGGGAAAGTTGGTCACCAGATGGCTGTCGAAGCCTCAACTGCTATTGTGAGCCGCTCCGCGACAGCCTTGTGCTTCAACCCATCACTACTTATTCAAACTTGAGCTTCCTGCTGGTTGGGCTTCTCATTCTTGGCCAATCACGGGTTCGTAGTAACGGCTTTAGCCATAGCCCGCAAGCCAAAGTCTTCGGCTTTGCCGCCCTCTTCATCGGCGCCGGGTCGTTCTTCTACCACGCCTCGCTCACCCGGGCCGGCGAGTGGTCCGATCTGATGGGCACGTATCTCTTCATCAGCTTCATCATGCTCTACAACCTGGCCCGCCTGCGCCCGCTCGGCGGCCTGACCTTCGCAATTTCTTACATTGCTCTCAACTCGGCGCTCGGCGTGCAAATGATCGTCGCCCGCGAACTGCAACAGATCGTGTTCGGCATTTTGGCGGCAGGCGCGTTGGCGTTTGAAGTGCTGGTCCAGTTTCGACGGCGGCCCTATGTTCAGTTCAGATTCTTGATCGGCGGGCTGGCCTGTTTCGCCGTCGGAGCCTTCATTTGGATTTTCGACGGCGGTCTCCTGCCGTGCTCACCCAACGCTCCCCTCACCTGGCACGCTGTGTGGCACACCTTAATGGCGGCGACGGCAGGACTGCTCTATCTCTATTACCGTTCAGAACAAGAGCGTCCTGAGCGGAATGGAGCATAGCGGAGTGAAGTCGAAGGACATCAATACACAAACTCGCGGATGTTGTAGTTTGAGACTTTGGGCGAGACATTGGCAAAGACGAGTTGCTTACGAATGGCCTGGAGTTGGGCAGTTCGCTCGCCAGGCGAATCGCCTGAGAGGCGGCCAACACCGGGTAGAGCGTGCCCGGCTCTTCCACCAGATCGCTGAAGTAGAGCAAATCGCCCGGACCGAGTTGCATGGCGTTGAGCGCCGCAACGGTGTCGGCCACGTGGCCTTCGGCAAACTTGTCTCCGCCCAGCCCGATCATCACAATCACCCCAACATTCACCCCGGCCGCCTTAATCTCGCGCACGGTTTCGACGGCATCGGCGCTCCGGCCCGGCTTGCGGACGAAGTCGAGCAAGGGGTCATGGCCGGATTCCAGCCCGATGTAAACACGACGCAATCCCAACGCGGCCAGCGCCCGGTAGTCGTCAGCCGTTTTGCGCTTGCCGGTAAAGCCATCTACAAAAGCATACACCCCGTAATGCGGCGACTCGAAGGCGTGAACCATCGCTTCGAACAGGGGAAGCAGGCGCGACATGGGAACAGCCAACGCGTTGGCCGCGCCCAAAAAGATCGACTCCCCGCGCAAGCTCAACGAGTCGCCCATATAGTCGCGCACGTCGGCGAGGTGCTGGCGAAACTCAGAGACAGATTTCACCCGAAAGTCTTGAGGGTAGAGATCGCAGAAGGTGCAGGTGCTGAACGAACAGCCTTCGGTCGCTTGTAGAACCAACGCCAGATACTGGTCGGGCGGCAGGATTCCGATGGGGCGATAGATGCGATTGAACCGGGCGGCATCGCGGCGCGCCGTTTCGCCGTCGAACTGCACGCCCCGTTCGAGAGTCTTCAACAGGTCGGCGGACGCGGCCGGGTCGGGTAATTGAGACCATTTCCATTCCGGGCTGTGGATGGCGTTGAGCAGTCGGCCTTGGGTGGCCGAGGCGGCGTCCACCAGCGCCCCGGCTTCAGCTTCATCCAGCCAGCGGCGCAGACGACTGCCGTCATCGCTCCGCCACTTTTGCAGAATATGGCCATTCAGCCCGCGACGGTAAGTACAGCCATCTTTGTAAACGCTGTAGAGCCGCCCGGCATGATCGCAGGCGATCACTTCCCGCCCATTGACGCTGACGGTGAGCGCATTGTCTCTCAGGCTGAGGGTGTAAGAGTCGGTGAATGAAGCGCCTTGAAGAATCACCCCAAAATCTTACTCGCTCAGTCGAGCCTTTCACAGTGGCAAATGTCACAGCGATCATAATGACTTTCCCCTACCTGTGTCAAAAGCTATGATCCCAAGAGAGGCGACTCAGGCATGCTTAGGATTTTCGGCGCTCTTTGACAAATAATCATCACAGGCTACAATCACCAGCAGAAGAACTATGGGCTTGCCGAGATTCCAAATTGCGGGTCAAATTTATTACATCACAACAGTGATTTACAACCGCCTGCCTATCTTCACTCGGCCCACCTTCGTCGTGCCTTTGCTCGACAGCCTCAACTTTTATCGCTACAAACAAGAATTCAAGCTATTGGGCTATGTGATAATGCCAGACCACGTTCATCTCATTATCTGGCCGTTCGGGAAAACAGCCGTCTCGGATATCATGCGTGATTACAAGGAGTTCACGTCAAAGCGCATTGTTCGACAGGCAGAGGTTGAACACAACGATGATTGGATCAAAGCATTTCGCCAAGCTGGAAGCGAAACCGGTCGAAGCACAAACAAGGTGTGGCAAGATAGTTACTGGGACAAGAATATTTACACGGAAAACTTTCTGCGGCAGAAGCTGAATTATATTCATCGCAACCCGTTGAGAGTAGGCTTGACGGACAAACCGGAAGATTATCCATACTCCAGTTATCGTAATTACGTTTTGAGCCAAGAATGGCTAATTGAAATTGATCGAGATTGGCTGTGAGTTTGCACGTGGGCGTGCAAACTCCTCCAACACTTTGAGGAGTCCGGCATCCCCAGATGCCGAGCTTGAGGCGCAGCCGCCGCCGAAGGTTTGCACGTGGGCGTGCAAACTCCTCCAACACTTTGAGGAGTCCGGCATCCCCAGATGCCGAGCTTGAGGCGCAGCCGCCGCCGAAGGTTTGCACGTGGGCGTGCAAACTCCTCCAACACTTTGAGGAGTCCGGCATCCCCAGATGCCGAGCTTGAGGCGCAGCCGCCGCCGAAGGTTTGCACGTGGGC
>CAYSIV010000397.1:0-4945 GCA_964431175.1 uncultured Anaerolineales bacterium | reverse complement strand
AGCCGTTTCGATCACCATTAGCATCGCGCACAACTTTGATTTGCGTGCGCGATTGTGATCTGCCCGTGTTGAATGGAGGATCGATATAGATCAAAGCGACCGACTCGTTAGGTAAAGAGCGTAGTTTGAGGAGATTGTCTCCAAAATAAACGATATTAGGTTGTTGCGGCTTTTTCTTGGCTACGCGTTTCTTTGATTTTGCAGGCACGCTATTTTCCTTTTGTTCTCCGACGGACATCCGAAATGCGAATAAGGCCAGCGTCGGGAGCGGCAATCCATTTCCACGAAACCGGTTCCTTAATTATCCTGTCTGGAATACGTTCTTTGTCTTGGGCAAAGCGTTTTCCTTTCTTTGTCAAGCGGCGGCTGCTTGTACTCCTATCCTTTTCAACCAAACTCCACGGAAGCAGTTCAAGCTTAGAATGATTGGCGTAAGCGCCAGTCCCCAATTCATTTCTGATCTCGGTAACTGTAACTTCACGCGGCTGACCCTTGTTCCACATATGCTCAATGATTCTCTTCATATATGGCGCGAAATACTCCGATTGAGGTCGAAATCGAATGTTTTTTGCTAATGGAATCTCTGGCAACTGTGGGCCTGTATAGCATCTTGGCAATGGATATCCCTCGCGTTCTAAGCGTTCTCGTAGAGGCAGGCCAATGCTTTTTATCGTTAGAATCGGCCAATGCCTTTGATAATTGTCATCCAGCCCCGCGGTAACAATGGCGCAAAATGACTTTGTGAACGCGCCCCCTTCGTTGGTGTCAATAGATGCTGTGTCTGAATGACTGGAGCATAAGAAGCCATATGACCCTGCAGCATGACGATGCAAATCATCCTCCATTGCTTCATGAATCCGAGAGAGTGTATGTGCTGTTGCCCCACTGAAACAAGCATCTATTATGAAGACGGGATGGACATCTACAGCGGCGAGGGTTTGTATAACTTCGCGGAAGCCTAAAACACTGAGGGGTAGTATTCCTTCTTGCTCGAAGCCCATCTTTGTATCTGTCATGCAGAATCCGAAATTGCCTGCTCCAATAACACACCCATGACCTGAGAAATAGAATATAAGTATGTCCCCACGCGCCGATCGGCCATAGCAGTATTTTAAAATTGCCGATCTCACCGCTTCAACTGTTGGATTTACGAATTCAAAGAATTGTGAGGGTTTGTAAACGCCAGTTTTTTTGTCTAAGAACAGCCTTTTGATGAGCTTCATATCTTTTGACACACCGGGTAGCGGACTTAACTGTGCGTAGCTTGATACCCCAATTGCAAATACGGTCGTTCGATCTAAATTCAGAGATGCTTTTTCGATAGTGCTCTGCTCAACTAGTGGCATTTTAGACATATACATCGAGTTCCTTCGCGTCCTTCGCGCCTTGGCGGTTAAATTCTCTTCAGTTCGGTCAGCCTCTCCGCCGCCCGCGCCAGCGTCTCCATCGTCTTGCAAAACGCAAACCGCGCATACCCTTTGCCCAGCGACTTGTGGCCGTCGGAGTAAAAGACTGAGGGCGGAATGACGGCCACCCCGACCTCGGTCGTGAGATAGCGGCAAAAGGTCACATCGTCGTCAAAGCCCAACGATCTGATTCCGGCCATGATGAAATATGTTCCAGCAGGAATTGATACTTCCAGTCCAGCTTCACGCAAAACGTTTGCCAGAAAGTCGCGCTTGCGCTGATAGCCGGCGGCGAGCGCGGTGAAGTATTCGTCGTCCAGAGCAAGGGCCGATGCGGCGGCGTGCTGGAAGGGCGTGGCGGTGGCGAAGGTGATGAACTGGTGGGCGCGGCGGATGCCGAGGGTGAGGTCGGGCGGGGCGATGGCCCAGCCGACCTTCCAACCGGTGAAGCTGAACGTTTTGCCCTGACTGCTGATTGTCACCGTGCGTTCGGCCATGCCCGGCAGAGTTGCCAGCCGGACGTGTCCCGCGTCGTCGAAGACAAGATGCTCGTACACTTCGTCGGTAATGGCAATGACATTCCACTTCTGGCATAGCGCCGCAACGAATTCGAGTTCGGCCCGGGTGAAGACTTTGCCGGTGGGGTTGTGGGGTGTGTTGATGATGATGGCCCGGGTGCGGTTGTTGAAGAGAGAGGCCAGTTCGTCGGGGTCGAATTGCCAAGTTATAGCACCCTGAGCGGAGGGGCGCGCGTCCTTCGACTTCGTGTCGGTAACTTCGCCAACACTCCGCTCACGCGAAGCGTGCGCGCGCCCCGCAGTCGAAGGGTGAAGCGGCAGGAAGCGCGGCCCACCGCCAGCCATCAGCACATCCGGCACATAGACGTCGTAAAACGGCTCGAAGATGATAACCTCGTCGCCGGGGTTGAGGAGGCCCATGCAAACGGCGAACAGGGTCTCGGTGGCGCCGCTGGTAACGGTGACTTCTGTCTCCGGGTTGACCGTCTGGTGGTAAAAGCGGCGGGCGTGGTCGGCGATGGCTTGGCGCAGGTCGGGCTGGCCGGTGGTGATGGCGTACTGATTCTTTCCGGCCTGAATGGCGGCGATGGCGGCGGCCTTGACTTCGTCCGGCCCGTCAAAGTCGGGGAAGCCCTGCGAGAGGTTGATGGCGTTGTGCTGGATCGCCAGCGCCGTCATCTCGGCGAAGATGGTGGCGCCAAAGGTGGAGACGCGGGAGGCGGTGGAGAAGGGCATGTTGAAATCCCAAAATCCCAAACTCCAAATCCCAAAGCGTGGGCGGCATTGAAACTTGGAAGTTGGGATTTTGGTTATCGCGCGCTTTTTGCGGGCTGTGCCTGGGATTTGATGTTTCTGTTCCAGGCCTTCATCAACAGCATCGCATCGTCTTCCATCTTCGGGCTTTCGCAGAGGATGCGGCCTGAACATTTGTGGTCGGCCAGGGCCTTGAACAGGTCTTTGTATTTCAGGTCGGCGTCGGCGAAGGGCAGGTGTTTCTTTTCGCCTTTCGGGCCGTATTCGATGCCGGACAGGTGAATGTGCATAGTCTTGAGCGCCACTGCGCCAAGTTTTTTCTTTAGCTTCTTGAGCAGGGTATCCCATTCGGCGTAAGAGTTGACCGAGCCGTCGCCGGGGCGGGCGTGGAGGTGGGCGAAATCAATACACGGTTGCACGCCTTCAATCTCGGCGGACATTTCGAGCGTGTCCTCGAACGAGCCGAGCATGGCGATCTTGCCCATCGTTTCCGGGCGGAGCGTCACCGGGTTGTCGTTGTCGCGCAATTCCTTCACGAAGTCGCGCAAGCGCGGGATGGCGGTCTTGAGCACTTCGGCGGGCGGGGCTTTGAAATAAGAACCGGGGTGAAAAATAATGTCGGTGGCCCCGGCCAGGTGGCCGAAGTAGCAAGCGTCCATCAAACGCTTGCGGCTCTTGGGCCATTCGTCGGCGGTGGCGTTGAGGTTGAAGAAGTAGGTGGCGTGAACGCTCACAGCCACGTTGGACTCGACGGCGGCGGCTTGGATGGCGGCGCAAGTGGCTTCGGAGACGTTGATACTCCGCACCCAGCCAAGTTCGAGCGCGTAGAGTTCCATTGAGGCCGACTGTTGAATCGCGCCGACCGAGCCGCCCGGCTTTTTAGGGGTGGAGGTGGGCGCGCCGACAGTGCCGAAGAGGAAGGATGATTTGGCCATAGTGGCGCTATTCTAGCACAGGGCCACTACTATTGATCCAACATGATCCACGAAGAACACGAAAAAACCTTAGTGAACTTCGTGCCCTTCGTGGAAAAGGTTCACGGAAATTCATACGCCCCAATGTCGCACTTGCCATCACTGCGCTTCTGGCCGCGCTGATCGGTTTCAGGGCAGGTGGCGGCGTCCCCGGCGTTGAGAGCCGGGCTGTCTTGAAGCAGGGCATAGGTTTGGGTGGGGCCGCCGTTGTCGGTCAACGAGCCTAAGCGCGGATCGGTGTTGGATTGGTCGCCTTTGGCGTCGAGGTTGCAGGTGCCGTCGCTGTCGAGGTTGAATCCGCTAGAGGTGATTGAGCCGCCGCAGTCGTCAATCTTGTTGTTGCTGATGAGGGTGTTGGACACGTTCAAACCGAGCCTGGCCGAGAAGAGGACAAAAATGCCGCCGCCGGCTTCACCGGCAAAGTTGCCGTGAATAGTGACGTTGATCAGTTTGGCGATGCCGCTGTCGTAAATGCCGCCGCCCACGTTGTCCGCCGTGTTGCTGGTGATGGTCACGTTGGTCAACTCTGCCGCGCCTCTGTCGTTCGAGAGGCCGCCGCCGTTGAACGACGAATTGAGATACAAAATGCTCTCGGTCAGCGTCAGTTTGCCCGCGTTGTAAATGCCGCCGCCCTGGGCAAACGTCTGGGCCGTGGTGTTCGCAACCAGAACCACCCTTGACTCACTCGCACTCACCGGGCTAATCGCCGCGTTGTCGGTAATGGTGCTTCGAATCACGATCAGCGTGCCGCCGCTGGCAATGCCGCCGCCCAACCCTTGGGCCACATTGTTGCTGATGATGCTGTCGCTGACCGTCAACTCGCCGTCCAGGTTGAGAATGCCGCCGCCGCTGTTGTTGGTGTCGCCGCCTCGGACGGTGACGCCGGAGATGAGGGCCACTGCCTGGTTGAGGATATGAAAGACGCGATCTGTCCCATCGAGGCCGATGGCGTTGATGACCGTTTTCTCGGCGTCACTGCCGACGAGGCTTATCGGGCTGGTGAGGTCCAGGTCGCCAGTGAAGGCGGCGTCTTCGTCCGAGCCGACGAGGGTCAGGTCGTACTCGCCCGGCGGCAGGGTGATCGTGTCGGCGTTGCTGTCGGCGTTGGCTTCCATGATGGCGGCGCGCAACGTGCAGACGCCCGACGGTGTGCTAATGCACAGGTTGTCACCCGGTTTGGAGTCCGGTTCGTCGCGGGTGCTGTTCACAGTGAAGCCGGGCGGTGTGGGCGTGAACGTAGGTGTACGCGTAGCGGTCGGGGTGGGCGTGAATGACGGTGTGCGAGTAGGGGTGT
>CAYSIV010000396.1:0-4945 GCA_964431175.1 uncultured Anaerolineales bacterium | reverse complement strand
CCTGCTCGCCCAGGAATCGCGCCGAGCGCAAGACGCGATCCAGCGCGCCGGCCAGTTCGTCGGCAGTGGGCAGAGAGTAGTCGAGCACGGTGATGTCCTTCTCCAGTTCAGGCGGGTAGGCCAGCACCGGCGAGAGCAGGACGAGGGTTTTGGGACTCTCTTTGAGTTGGTTGACCAGGTCGCGCAGTTTGCGGACGACGATGGCGTTTTCGAGAGGCAGGCGGGTGTTGTCGAGGAAGGGGTGAAAGTCCTTGAGGACGAAGATGGCCGACTCGCGCGAATTGGCGATCACGTCCAAGACCTGTAGAGGCTCACGCGCGCCGCCGTCCACGACGATGGGCTTGAGGGTAGAGATGTCGGCCACACCCTCGGTGAGCGTCCAGCCGAACAACTGTTTGTGCCGCCGGGCGGCCACGCCCCGCAGTAGCTCCTCCACCCGCCGTTCTTCGGCGGAGACGATGTAAATGATTGGATATTTGGCCCGGATGAGCAGTTCCAGCGCCTGTTCTTTGTCTTCGGTCATCATTGGGCGAGTATTGTAGTATAGAGTGAGGTTTTACGCACCTGGAGGGAGACAACGGATTGAACGAATGGAACGGATGAAGAAGAGCACGGATTCTCAGAATGGGCGGATTGGGTTGCGTCTATTTACTCAACATGGAAAAGAGGTGTATAAATCTGCATAAGGAGGCCACTATGCGACTCTTATCTACTCATTTCCCTCTCTGGCTCAGAAGGTTTGGCAGCCTGGCCATAATTCTGAGCGTCGTTTTTGGTCAGGATACTGTCTTTCAAGGAGTTCCCGCTCAGGCGGCTCTGACGACAGAGGTTAAAGTTGGGTTGGGTAGCTACAATGCCAAGTTGCCTGCAGGCGGCAAAGTGCCCTCTGACAAGGATGGCAAGATTGTTACTCCTACAATAACTAGCAATATTACACTTGGTGTTCACGTTCCTACCAATGACTGGTGGTCGTCGCTCATTTGGAAACGCTTTCCTAAGAGACTTACTAGTTACCCTAACAATGCTTACTCCGAGAATATGTATCCTCACCCTTTGTCATTGCAAGCCAAACCCAATGGGCTCGGTGTAGGCTACGTTACAACTGTCATTACCAATACCACTAATCTCAAGTTGCCTGTTCCAACACCAAATCCACGCTACGATGTGGCATACCACTACAAATATTCGGAGGATCTGACAATTGGAGTGGAAGGGCTTAGTTCTACAGATACAAAAGTGGATGATTTTTCGGATTGGACTGTTACTGCCTTTTGGCCAGACAAAGACAGCAATGACACTTTAAAGGCAACTTTTGGTCATGGCCTGCCTTTCGTCTATGCTATCAAAACGGGCGGGGATGCTTTGATAACTACCTCTCATACCTTCACGACCTGGGCTGGAACGGGAACCAATGCGCTAGGGATCGCTGTCAACGGCCATTATTATGGTGTATTTGCTCCTACAGGTGCGATATGGACTGTCAACAATGATAACAATCAGCTACGGTCCAATCTCAATGGCAGAGAATACTTCTCAGTTGCCGTCCTCCCTACTAACAATATTGCCGTCCTCAACAAATTCAAAACTTATGCATATTCATTCGTTACTGACACACAGGTGAATTGGAGTTACGATTCTTCCGTTGCTGAACTCAACACAACTTATACCATCACTACCAACCCTAAGGAAGGTTCCCAAACTGGCACGTTGATGGCGCTCTATCCGCATCAATGGAGCAACACAGTTGATGTTGTGCTTGATCCCGCAACTTACTTTTACGAATCGCCTCGGGGCAAAATGAGGATCCGCGAAGGCTCGTCCTTTGGTACGACTATGAAGTTCAATGGTGTCTTGCCAGCTTTGCCAAACAATGAGACCTACGACGAGGCAACGCTCGTTAACTACGTTCATGGCGTCGCGACATCGAATTTATTCCCGCCTGGGCTTGAACCACAGTGGCCCTACAGCACATATTGGACAGGGAAGAATTTAGGTCGGCTGGCCCAGGTTGTGCGTATCGCTGATCAACTGAGTCTGGATTGCAGTTTGACGTTTGACCAGCGAGCAAAGATGGGTAATGACCGCGAAATATTACTCAAAGCTATCAAAGATGAACTTCAAAAATGGTTTCAAGCACCTGATGGTGATGGATACAAGATGTTTTATTATGACGACACCTGGGATACATTGATTGGCTTCCCTTCCAGCCATGGATCTGACACTGAACTGAATGACCATCACTTTCACTATGGCTACTTCATCATGGCCGCCGCTACTGTTGCTCAATACGACCCTCTCTGGGCCAGAGATGAAAGCTGGGGCGGCATGGTTAAGCTCTTGATCAGGGATGCCAATAGTTGGGAACGGAATGACAACTTGTTTCCTTTCCTGCGCCACTTTGATCCCTACGCTGGTCATAGTTGGGCCTCTGGGCACGCAAACTTCACTAGCGATAGCTACCAAGATAATTTTGGCAAGAACACGGGGAACAACCAGGAATCCTCATCTGAGTCAATCAATTTCTCAGCCGCTCTCATCTTGTGGGGTGCGGCAACCGGCGACAATACAACTCGCGATTTAGGGATATTCATGTATGTCAATGAAGTGGCGGCCATTGAGCAATACTGGTTTGATATAAACGACAATGTTTTTCCTACGGAGTATGAGCAGAAGGTTCTGGGTATTTTGTGGGGTGACGGCGGAGCGCATGGAGTTTGGTGGACGATGAATCCTGAGGAAATCCACGGCATCAATTTTCTGCCTATCACTGGAGGTTCGCTCTATTTGGGCCGCAATCCTGGATATATTGACCTTAACTATAACGAGATGGTCGCTGAAAATGGCGGGCTAGAAAAAGAGTGGCGAGACATCATTTGGGAATTTCAGGCTTTGAGTGATGCGCCAATAGCTGTTGGTAAATTCAATGACAACTACACACCTGAGTTTGGAGAATCGAAAGCACACACCTATCATTGGATTTACAACCTCGACGCGATGGGGCAACTTGATACAACAGTCTGGGCAACAAATACCCCGACCTATGCAGTTTTCAACAAAAACGGTACGAAAACCTATGTGGCTTACAATCCTGGTCTTGATCTTGTTGTAACATTCTCTGATGGCGCTACTCTAGATGTGCCTGCGCGGTCGTTGAAATCAAGCGGAGATTCAGGAACAACCTGCTCCCCTACTCCAAATCTGATTTCACCAGTTGGTGGTTATGTGCCACCTAGCCTGCGCCAGTTGTTTGATTGGGCCAATGTGGTTGATGCAACCTCTTACAGAATCCAGATTGCTAAGGATAAGAACTTCACTCCACCATTAGTATTAAATACGGATACAGACATGGGTGTTACGCCCTCGGCGTATACAGCTAATTTGCCGCCTAACACTTTGCTATACTGGAGAGTGCGAGCAAATGGTCCCTGTGACAATAATCCAAGTGTTAAGTGCCCAGGACCATGGTCGCGGGTGCGCCACTTTTATAGCCCCAACCCTCCTGGCGCACCAGTGCTGATCTCACCAGCCAATGGTGAAAAGGTAAATAGCACTAAACCAACACTGGACTGGAGCGACACTGCTCCGACGCTAGGTTATTATGAAATCCAGATTTCCACAGACCAGAACTTTGTGCCTGGCACCGTTCTGGGCCGGGGCCAGGGCGGGCGAACTGCCATTTCGCAGTACACGCCGGAAGTCCCCCTAACCTCCAACACAACCTTCTTCTGGCGTGCGCGGGCCGTGAACGAGCAAGGCCAGTTCAGCCAGTGGTCGGTGGTGAGGAGTTTCAAGACGCCGTAAGAAATAGAACAACGGATTTGTCGAATTGAACGGATGAAGAAGAGCATGGATTGGCGGAACGGGCGGATGGTGATCCGTATATTCTGTAAATCAGTGCCAGGGTGTACTGCCGCCACTCAGTACAAATGTCTATGAAAGCCTTGTGCTGCCTATTTACCTGCTATGCAGAAGAGGGGTACACTGGCGCAAATAGCAGTATTAACCGCTCACGTCTTACCCTGTCAACAGGAGTTTAGGCCATGAAAAACACTTCTCTCGTGCGTGCTTTCAGCCTTTTGCCCATCGTCATCCTGTTCTTTTCTCTCACACCATTGTCGTTCGCCAATTCGACGGTCGCGACATATATTGAGCCAACAGCTACTCCATTTGATGAAGTAGTAGATTCTGAAGGAGTGCAGAGCGATTCCTCAGAACAACTCGCGGTTGAGGCCCTGGCGCAAAACGTGAAACTCGTCAGCCAATTGGGCGGCTGTGCTTGCGCTATAGCGGTGAAGGGCGACTATGCCTATGTAGGCATTGGACCGCGCCTATATATTATTGATATCTCCTCGCCACAGCATCCAATTTTTGTTGGACGAACTAGCGTCTTGGCTGGGGTCGTAACAGGTGTGGCATTTGCGGGTACAGGGGCTTATTCTTACCAATATGCCTCTGTTGCCGCTGTTGACAAGGGTTTACGCATTATCAATGTTTCGAACCCTAAGGTTCCAAACGAGATCGGTTTCTATGACACACCAGGATGGGCGTACGATCTTGTCTTAACAGGATCCACTGCATTCATTGCCGATTTTCATAGAGGCCTGCGTGTCATTAATGTTGCGAATCCGAATGCTCCAATTGAAGTTGGTTTCTATGACACACCGGGCTTTGCCCTTGGGGTAGATTTAATTGGGGATTATGCCTACGTTGCAGATTCGCCTAGCAGCGCAATAGGGGGTGGTCTGCGTATCATTAACGTTTCAAATCGAACTCACCCAGTACAAGTCAGTTTCTATGACACACCAGGCAATGCCAATAGTGTTGTGAGGGAGGGAAACAATGTCTTTGTTGCTGACGGAAGTAGTGGCCTGCGTGTTTTAGATGTATACCTCTGAGCAGCTAACACTTGCGCCAAGCTGGGGCGAGTCGGAATGGGCTGAGGCGC
>CAYSIV010000395.1:0-4948 GCA_964431175.1 uncultured Anaerolineales bacterium | reverse complement strand
GCATCAGGCGCGGGGCGGGTCATTCCGACTCGCCCGAATTAGCAGGGCGTAGCCCTGTCGCCTGCATGCCGGTGTTAGCCGCGCTGATGGATTGCAAAACCCCACGCTGGCCTTACACGGCCTTCTTTTACTTACAGAGAGACGAACTTCCACTTTGATTTGTCTATGCCATCAAAGACGTCAGCCCCAAGTAGCGATTGTCCCCAACGTATGAGTTCGAGTGACAACTGCGGTTTCTTCGTGTAAGCCCCAAGAATCTTCTCAATGGCTTTTCGCGTCCCATACCCATCAAAGTTGTTTCCGTTCCATTGTCTCTTTCTTGCGGCAGCGTAGTCGCTAAGGTTCATGTTCTGGAAGCCGACGAATTTTGATGGGCCGAAGGTCTTTGCAGAGGGGTCATAGACCCAATACGTTGTCTTGCGGAGCAAATCGCGCGCCAAATCAAGATTTTGTCGAAAATCACGATTGAAAGTATCAAGCGAGTCTTGAATGTCTTTGTGGTGGTCAACATACTTTAGAGAGACAACTTGCATATGACCGCCTATTTCGTTGCGCTAAGGCGCGTCGAAAGCAGTGAGCAGTAATCTGTCTCGACTTGCCGCTTATTAGAATTGACAGAACTCTGGCCTTTGACAATGTGACTGCGAACTTGTTGAACCTGTGACTGCTACGAGCGGCTAACATTAAGTGAGCGGAAAAATTCCCGATAACATGAAACCTGTTATGCAGAAATCCGCTTCCGTATAATCGTCTATCGGGGTGTCCAAAACGGAAACTTTCCGTATAACACTCTTCACCAGCGTCTTTCGCCCTGAGGCGTCCTGCGGATACGGAAAAGGATTTCCGCTTCTTGTCCCTGCCTTGAGGGATGTTTTACAGAACCGCCCTCAGCCCCGAAACTGTAAACATCCTGCTTCCTTTACTCAGTTCACCACGGCTCGCGCCGCGGGGCGGGGTTTGTGCTTGAGGGAGCGCTTGTCGGCGCGGCCTCGACGAACCAGAGGTGGAAACAAGGCGGCGGCCAACACCTCCTCCATTCGCTCGGCAGGCACAATCTTTAGATCGCGCCGCACGTTCTTCGGCACGTCAATCAAATCCTTGTCGTTCTTCTTGGGCAGGATCACTGTTTTGAACCCGGCCCGGTGCGCGGCCAGAACTTTTTCTTTGACCCCGCCCACCGGCAGAACGCGCCCGCGCAACGTAATCTCGCCCGTCATGGCCACATCGCGCCGCACCTTGCGCCCGGTGAAGGCCGAGATCAGGGCGGCGGCTAAGGTGATGCCGGCCGAGGGGCCATCTTTTGGAATCGCGCCTTCGGGGACGTGGATGTGAACATCGCTTTTCTCGAAGCGGCTTTCTTCAATGTCGAGGGCCTTGGCCTGCGACCGCAAATACGAGAGCGCCGCCTGGGCCGACTCTTGCATCACTTCGCCAATCTGGCCGGTGATCTGCATGTTGCCTTTGCCCTTCATCAGCGTAACTTCAACCGGCATCGTATCGCCGCCGGCTTCCGTCCAGGCCATGCCGGTGGCAACGCCCACTTCGTCGGCGCGGTCGGACTCGGGCGGCGTGTATTGCGGCGGGCCAAGATACTTGTGCAAGCTGGTAGACGTCACGCGTTTGGGCAATGACTTGCCTTCGGCCATGCGTCGCGCCATCTTACGGCACAGGTTGGCAATTTCACGCTCCAGGTTGCGCACCCCGGCTTCGTAGGTATATTCGCGCATCATGGCTTTCAACACCCCATCGTTAAACTCAAAACCCGTATCGGTCAAGCCGTTCTCTTCAAGTTGGCGGGGGATGATGAAGCGGCGGGCGATCTCCAGTTTTTCTTCTTCGACGTAACCGGTGAACTCGATCACTTCCAACCGATCCTGCAACGCCGGGGGAAGCGTCCCCAGATAATTGGCCGTGGTGATGAACATGACCTTTGAGAGATCAAAAGGCACGTCGAGATAGTGATCCAAAAAGCCGTTGTTCTGCTCCGGGTCGAGCACTTCCAGCAGAGCCGAGGCCGGGTCGCCCCGGAAGTCCTGACTCATCTTGTCAATCTCGTCGAGCATGAACAGCGGATTGGCCATCCCGGCCCGGCGCATGGTTTGAATAATGCGGCCCGGCAGAGCGCCGATGTAAGTGCGGCGATGGCCGCGAATTTCCGCTTCATCGCGCACGCCACCCAGCGACACCCGCGCGAACTTGCGCCCCAACGCTTCGGCGATGGATTTGCCTAAAGAGGTTTTACCGGTGCCGGGCGGCCCGACGAAACAAAGAATGGGCGAGCGCACCCGGTCTTTGGCCAGCGAACGCACGGCCATGTATTCCAGAATCCGGTCCTTGGCTTTGGGCAAACCAAAGTGCTGGTTGTCCAGAATCTTTTTGGCATGAGTGAGATTAAGATTATCGTCGGTCTTCTTCCACCACGGCAATTCGATCAGCCAATCGAGGTAGGCGCGAATCATGCCCGTCTCGGGCGACATGGGTTGCATTTGCTGAAGGCGGTCCACTTCCTTCAGCGCCACCTTGTTCGCTTCTTCGGGCAGGGCCGCTGTTACAACCTTCTCCTTCAGCTCGTTGAGTTCCTGCGCCCACAGATCGCCCTCGCCCAGTTCGGTCTGAATGGCCTTGATCTTCTCGCGCAAATAATACTCGCGTTGAGACTTGTCCACCTCTGACTGCACTTGCGACGTAATCTGATCCTCAAGTTCCAGCACGTCGAGTTCCTTGCCCAGCAAAACACTCACCCGTTGCAAGCGGGCCAGCGGATCGGCAATTTCGAGAATCGTCTGGCTCTCGGCCACGCTGATGTTGACGGTATAAGTAATCAGGTCAGCCAGCCAGCCTGGCTCGTCCACATTCATGGCATAGACGTAGGCTTCTTCGGGGATACTGCGGTTGAGACTGACAACCTTCTTGAACAGCTCCAGCACAGCCCGCATCAGGGCCTCGGTCTCGCGGGACTTTTCAGCCGACTCAAAAATCACCCGGGCCTTGACTCGATAGTACGGCTCGGTTTGGGTAAATTCGACCACTTCCACCCGCCGCCGCCCCTGGGCCAGCACCGAGGTCGTGCCGTCCGGCATTCTCAACGTGCGGCCCACCGCCACCTCGGAGCCAATGGTGTAAAGATCGTCCGCTTCGGGATCGATGACTTCAGGGTCAAGCTGGGTGAGGGCAATGACGGTTTCGCGATTATTGTGAGCGGCGGCCACGGCGGCCAGCGACTTCTCACGGCCCACCAACAACGGGGTGATCATGCGCGGGAACAGCACCATGTCGCGCAAAGGCAAGGCCGGGCATTCGATCAACCCGTCGTCGTCAATCACCGCTTCGGGCAAATCGCCCAGCTCCTCGGCGCGGTTGCGCATCGACTCGGCAAACTCGGCGTGCAAGAGCCAGTCGGGCATATCATCTTCGAAGTCATCAAAATCTGAGGTCTGATCTCTCATTGAATTTTTGATTGATGATTTTTGATTTCTGATTTCGCTCTGCGGTTCAATCAGCAATCGGCAATCAACAATCGGCAATCGAGTTGAGTTCGGCTCGCACTTCGGCCACCAAAAAGATACTGCCTGTGACCAGAATCAACGGCTCGGGACTGCTCCGGGCCTCGGCCAATGCTTGTGACACAGTATGGGCGATATTGACCAAAAGCGCAACTCCGGTTGACTGAATGGCTTCGGCCAATTGCGCCGCGTCGCTGGCGCGTGGATGATCGGCGTGAGCCACAATCACCCGATCCGCCATCGGCAACAGCTCGGCCAGCATCCCGTTTATATCTTTATCATTCGATGCCCCGAAGATCAACACCGGGCGCGCGCCGGGGAAGTTTTCTTTCAAGGTTGCGGCAAGCTTGGCCGCCGAGTCGCGGTTATGGGCGCAATCAAGCACGACCGTTTTTTCGCCAAGCCGGAAGATTTCAAAGCGGCCCGGCCAGTGAACAGTGGCTAACCCTTCGCAAATTGCCTCTTCTGAGACGGCGAAGCCCTGCCGGCGCAGTTCTTCGATCAACGCCACCACCACGGCCGCATTGTCCACCTGATGCGCGCCAAGCAGGGGAATCTCAAACTGGCGGCGCGGCTGGCCGTCAAACCAGACCTCAAATCGTTGGCTGGCCAGGGAGAAACTGCCGCGCTCGACAAACCAGTCGCGACCCAGGAGACGCAAACTCGCTCCGCGTTCGCGGGCAATCGCTACGATCCTTTCCGCCGCCTCTTCCGGCTGAGGAGCCGACACCACCGGCGCGCCGGGCTTGATGATGCCGGCCTTCTCTTCGGCAATCTCACGCAGGGTTATTCCAAGTTGTTGGGTATGGTCGTAGCTAATGGAGGTGACGGCGCACACATTTGGATATAACACATTGGTCGCATCCAGCCGCCCGCCCAGGCCGACCTCCAGCACGGCGAAGTCTGCCCGCTGGCGGGCGAACCACTCGTGGGCCAGGGTGGTGGTGATCTCGAAGGTCGTGATGCCCGGCGTCGAGTCGAAGAGGGGCCGCAGTTCAGTGGTGAGCGCCGCCAGCCCTTCCAGCGGAATCGGTTGACCATCGACTTGAATGCGTTCGCAGAAATCGTGCAGATGCGGCGAGGTATACAAGCCGACTCGGTAACCCGCCACCCGTAGAACCGAGGCCGTCATCGCCGACACCGAGCCTTTGCCTTTTGTGCCCGCCACGTGCACCGACGATAGTCTACGTTGCGGGTCGCCCAGCCGGGCCAGAACCGTGCGCATCCGCGTCAGGTCAAACGTCTCCGGCGAATACTTGTAGCGCGACTTAAGGCCGTAGTCCACAAAGCTATAGATGTAATCAAGTGTTTGTTGGTAGTTCATAATCTGGAGAGCCGGGATTCTACCACTCTTGGGTTACAATGCAGATGAGCAACAAACGTCGTGTGCACGCAAAGGTTGATACTGTTGGCGAATTCATGAGGAGCAAGGCATCCCCGGATGC
>CAYSIV010000394.1:0-5004 GCA_964431175.1 uncultured Anaerolineales bacterium | reverse complement strand
GGCGCGGGCGGCAGTGCAACTGCCGCCCATCAAAACAGGTTTGGTGGCCTACTAGTCCAATCGGGCGGATTCTGTTGCAAGCGCATGGCAAACAATTCGATGAGCGCCGCTGCCGCCGCTAGCAAGAGCCGGTCTTCAGTTTTAGGCAACCGGTATTCGCTCAGGCGGAGTTTCTGTTGGAGAAAATCTTGAGTCAAACTTCTGAGGAGAAGGCTCTCGCTATCAAGCGCCGCTTGAGCGATTTGCTCAATTGTCACTGCCATACGTAAAACTCCTATTCTGGAAATGATTGCCATCGGTTTACCTGAACAATTGACTGTCGTAAAGCCCCTGACGAGTATACTTCAGCTTATATGACATTTGTAAATTGACAAAATCTCACAGCGCGGTAAGATTCACCCAACTTTATGGCTGATATTCCTGACCGAGAATGGTTGAATCTATCCGAGGCGGCGCACCTGCTGGGCGTTCACCCGTCCAGTGTGCGCAACTGGGCCGACAAGGGCGAACTGCTGTCGCAGAGGACGAGCGGGGGGCATCGTCGTTTTCGGCGGGTTGATCTGGAGCAGTGGGCGGCTCACCAGCGCAAGGGGCCGCCGCCCGGCGCGTCACTGGTCATCCAATCGGCCATGGGCCGGGCGCGGATGGAGATGAGCGACGGACACTTAGGCCAACTGCCCTGGTATGCCAAACTATCTGAGGCGGCGCGGACGGCGCATCGAGAAGCCAGCCACAAACTGCTTGACCTTCTGGGACGGTATCTGACCAGCGCCAAAAACGACGAACGCGAGTCGCTTCTAATTGAAGCCCGGCACATGGGCGCCGATTATTACCGCCTGGGCAAAACCAGCAAGCTCTCACTTACTGAAAGTGTGCGCGCCTTTTTATACTTTCGCGACTTCCTTACTGAAAGCGTTCTGCAAATGGTCGAAGCCGCCGGCAATCATCCGCCGCAATCGCTGGCCGAGCTTCACCAGCTCACCGCCCACTTCACCAACGAAATTCTGGTGGCCCTCATCGAGGCCCATGAAGCGGAACGTAAGACGTGAGGCGTAAACCTGTTTTACGCATTACGTTTGACGTTTGACGCCAAAGAGTTGAACATGACTCTCCTCAAATACCTCCCCTTCTTCTCAACCCTGGTCACGCTCTTGTTCACCGCCGCTGTGCTTCAGCGCTACGCCCAACGGCGCGGCATCCACTTGCTATTGTGGGGCATCGGGCTAACTCTGTATGTGGTGGGCACGTTCACCGAGTCGTATCTGGCGCTGGGCTGGAGCGAGACGGCTCTGCGCGTCTGGTATCTCAGCGGGGCGATGTTGACGGCGGCCTGGCTCGGTCAGGGCACGGTTCACTTGCTCGTGCGCAGGCGCGGCCTGGCCAACATTCTCACCGCCGTCCTCACGGTCGTCTCCGTCTTCGCCCTCATCAGCGTCTTCGGCGCGCGCGTGGACGGCACAGCTTTCAACCAGCACGTGCCAGTGTCGGCGCAGTACAAAGGCCTGATGACCAGAGATGGCCTGACCGTGTTACTCACTGTCCTCTTAAACATCTACGGCTCCATCGGCCTCATCGGCGGCGCCGCCTGGTCGGCCTATCTCTTCGCCCGCAAGCGCGTCCTGTTTCATCGCGTCACCGGCAACGTGCTGATCGCCGCCGGAGCGCTGATGCCGGCCATGGCCGGGACGTTCATCAAACTTGGACTGGGCGACTGGCTTTACGTGAGCGAACTATTCGGCGCGGCGATCATGTTCGCCGGGTTCATCGTCGCCACCAACCCCCAGCCCGTTACTAATTCCCAGGCTGTTACGGCCTGACTCTCCTAACCTTTGTAGTGCGCCTAGAGTGAGCGGAGCGCCTTTGCCCGGTGCTCCGCTCACGCGAAGCGTCCGGTGTTGCGCCCACTGGTCGAAAGTTTGGCCAATGCCGGTTTCGGTTGCAGTATAATCCTGTGGGGCAGGCCCTTTTTGGAACTTGCCCCACAGTCATGAATCAAAAGCTCTTCACCTTCATCGAAGTCCTTATTCTCGGCGGGCTGGTCGTCTTCGTCATGCTCATTGGCGGAGCGTTCAAAGAGCCAGACCCAGCGCCAACCTTTCCCCCGCCGCCGACGGCTACCAACACCCCGCCAGGCCCAACGCTCGTTAGCACTCAACGTCCAACCCGAACCCCGACTCCCGCCGCTCCGCCGCTCACCACGCCCACCGGCCTGATCGTCTTTGAAACGAGGCGCGATGGCAATTCAGAGATTTATGTGATGAAGCCTGACGGCAGTGATCAAACCAACCTGACCCAAAACTCCGGCGAAGATTATGCGCCGGCCTGGTCGCCCGATGGCGAACGAATTGCATTCTTATCCACCCGAAGCGGCTGGCTGGAACTGTACGCGATGAACGTTGATGGAACGAGAGTCACGCAAGTCTCGCACACCTTTGGTCGCAACATCGCCTATCAACCGCCTTTTACCTGGTCATCGGACGGCAATTGGATATTGGCGGCAGGCTATCGGGTGTGGTCTGGCAGTCACGGCCAAAGTTTCGCGGTGCTCGATCTGCTGGAGAGCAGGGGAGCAGAAATGGTCACCATCTATGAACAACAGGCTCAATACTCCTTTTGGATGCCCAGCTGGTCTCCCGATGGGAAATACATAGCCCTCAACGTGTCAGATGAGCGGGGTTGTTTGATTTACGTCGGCCAATTCGTCAACCAGCGCCTCGACCTCCAACCTACGAACGAGTCTTGCGCTTTCGTCGCTTGGCTAGCCGACCCCCGAGCCGGTTGCTCATCCAGAGTGGGGCCGTTATCTACACCCTCAAGCCTAATGGCTCCGACATGCAACGTTTGGGAGAATACACTCTCTACTACAATACTGGCTCGCTCTATTTATCGCCTCATGGTCAACTGCTCGCTTTAGCCGACCCCTCCGCCAACAATGGTCTATTCGTTCATGTGCTCTGGCTGGATGAAACTGCTCGCATGGATCTGGATAAAAAGGTCGTCGTCAACTACGACAGTCCAATCAGTTGGTCGCCTGATGAGCAATGGCTCACCTACCACAGTTCTCCGGCCGAGCAGGCTCGTTCCTATGATCGGGCTGACATTTTTGTCGTCAACATATATGACAGTTCCAACCCCATCCGATTGACCGACACCGGCAATAACTTCTCGCCTCAGTGGCAACCCTGAGCCGTTGTATACTATCGCCAATTCTCCACGCCAGCGTCCAACTCCAATTCTCTAATTCTCTAATTCTCAATTCTCAATTCTCCAATAATCCCTATGAACTCCCTCCTCGCCCTCCAACCCATCAACCGCATCCGCCGCAACCACGGCCTGGAGCACGCCACCATTCACGTCCTCAGTGCCCACAAGCGCCGGAGCATGGCCGGTTACTCGGACGTCAACGGCTTCTGGCTAATGGGCGACCTGCCCACCGACGAAGTGGAAGCCGCCGCCAGCGAAGCCCTGCGCCGGATGAAAGGCGGGGAGCATGATCTGGCCATTCACCCCAACTGCGGCACCAACTTTGTCACCGCCGGAACCTTCGCCGGGTTGGCCGCCTTTGTGTCGTTGATCGGGGCGCGCACCTGGCGCGACAAGCTGGAGCGCCTGCCGCTCACCCTGGCTTTTGCCACCGCCGCCATTGTCTTCGCCCAACCCGTTGGCCTGCGCTTGCAAGCCGAAATTACGACGAACGGTGTGGTGGGCGAGCTGGAGATCGTCTCGGTGAAGAAAGTCAGCGTCGCGCCCGCCGTCATGCACCGCATCGAAACGCGAGGCTAATTCACCGCGAAGGCGCAAAGCGCGCAAAGTTTTTTATTTATTCTTCGCGTTCTTCGCGTCTTTGCGGCGAGAAATGAATGTCTCTCCCGCAACTAGCCATCCTTCACGGCGACGACGATTTTGCCATTGCCGGGCGCGCCGCCGAACTCAAGGCCGAGATGGGTGACCCGTCACTGGCCTCGCTCAATATTACCGAGCTTGACGGCAAAACAGTCACTCTGGCCGAACTGCGCGGCGCGTGCGACACGATGCCGTTTCTCACCGCTCAACGATTGATCCTCGTTCGCGGCCTGCTGACACGGCTGATGGGCAAGACGACGGACGAGGGTGAAGAGGCGGCGGCCACGTCTTCTCAAAATTTTATTGACGGCCTGATCGCCTATTTCCCCGAACTCATGCCGTCCACCTCGCTGGTGCTGGTTGAACCCAAAGCCGTCAACGAGCGAAGCCGCGCCCTCAAAGCGGCGGAGAAAGTGGCGGGCGGGGAGATCAAAAAGTTCGACGTGCCGCAGGGGCCGGAGATGGCGCGATGGATCATGCGCCGGGCTAAGGCAAGCGGCGGCGAGTTTGCGCCCGCCGGAGCCGAGGCGCTGGCAACGGCGGTAGGCGACGAGCCGCGAATGCTGGCCAACGAAATCGAAAAGCTGTTGGCTTACGTGAATTGGGCGCGCCCGGTTGAAGGAGCCGACGTGGAGCAACTGACCCCGGCGGCGGGCGAAGCGGAGATTTGGGATTTAGTAGATGCGCTGGGGGTGCGCAACGCTCAGTTGGCGATTAACAAATTTCACACCTTGTTGAACATGCCCAGCCAGGATCAGTTTGCCATTTTTGGCATGATCGTCCGGCAGTTTCGGTTGCTGTTGCTGGTGCGGGAGGTTTTAGACAATGGCGGCAACACCACGCTGGTGATGCAAACGCTCAACCAGAAACCGTATCCGGCTGAGAAGCTCGTCAAACAGGCCCGCAACTTCTCAATTGCCCAACTGGAAACGATTTACCGCCATCTGCTCGAACTCGACCTCACTCTCAAGTCTGGCGGAGCCGAAGACACAACGGCGATTGATACGTTTATTGCCGCGTTGACAGTGTAATGCAAGACACCAAGTGTTTTGCAAAGCGAACACCTGGTGGTCTTGTATTCCTCAATCATGCGACTCGATAGAAAACTTGGCTCATGTGTAATCTGTGTGCTATGAGATGGTAAACTTGCGGCATGGAATT
>CAYSIV010000393.1:0-5021 GCA_964431175.1 uncultured Anaerolineales bacterium | reverse complement strand
CCTCCTAGAAGGAAGAATTATGGATGAACCGCGCACGATGTCGTGACTATTGAGATCTACGCCATCGCCATGATCACGCAAATTCTGAACCACGCTTCGTTTTTCCTATCGTATCTGTCTTCCGGGCGCGCCAATGTCTTCGGAGGATTCTTCCTGCTTGCCATCCCGGCTGTCCCGGTAGTCATTTTTATCAGCATGGAATTTCAAAGAAGAAAAGGCGTTTTGTCGTAACTTATGACTCAACCGAGCGAACATCACCACAACCACCAACCCCTCCGCCCCGACCGCCCCGTCGGCATCGTCGGCTACGGCGCTTACGTGCCGCGCTACCGCCTGCCTGCCAGCGAAGTTTCGCGGGTGTGGACGGAAGGCACGAGCGGCCTGCCCATCAAAGAGAAAGCCGTCCCTGGCCTCGACGAGGACGTGGTGACGATGAGCATCGAAGCCGCCCGCAACGCCCTGGCTCGCGCCGGCATTGATCCGCAAGACATTCGCGCCGTCTGGGTCGGCTCGGAGTCGCACCCGTACGCCGTCAAGCCAACCTCGACCATCGTCGCCGAAGCCATCGGCGCTGTGCCCCACACCCAGGCCGCCGACTGGCAGTTTGCCTGCAAAGCCGGAACCGAAGCCATGCAAGCCGCAATGGGCTTTGTCGGATCAGGCATGGCCAAGTATGCGCTCTCGATTGGCATGGACACCGCGCAGGGCCGCCCCGGCGACGCCCTCGAATATACGGCGGGCGCGGGCGGCGCGGCCTATCTTATCGGTTCTGCTGATGAGTCCCTGGCCGTCATCGAAGGCTCATACTCCTTCGTCACCGACACGCCCGACTTCTGGCGGCGGCAATACGAGAAGTACCCCGAACACGGCCAACGCTTCACCGGCGAGCCGGCCTACTTTAAGCACGTCACCACGGCTGGCGAAACGCTAATGGAAATGATGGGCACCACACCAAAGGATTACAAGTATGTCGTGCCGCACCAACCCAACGTCAAGTTCCCGCAACGCGCGGCCAAGATGATGGGCTTCAACGACGAACAGGTGAAGACTGGCTTGCTGGTGGGCGTGATCGGCAACACCTACGCCGGTGCGGCCATGATCGGCCTCACCGCCGTGCTGGACGAAGCCCAGCCGGGCGACAACATCCTCGTCGTCTCGTTCGGCTCCGGCGCCGGCTCCGACGCTTTTCACATCCGCGTCACCGACCGCATCGTCGGCAAAGCCGCCCTGGCCCCCACCACCCAACAATACATCGCCCGCCGCGCGCAAATCGATTACGCAACCTATGCGCGCTATCGCGGAAAGTTGACAATGAAATAGAAGTTGGACGTTGGAAGTTAGAGGTTGGAGGCGGACTCCAACTTCCAGCTTCCAACCTCAAATACATGAGAGACGTTTACATTATCGGCCTCGGCCAAACCGAGGTCGGCGAGCACTGGGAAACCTCACTGCGGCATCTGGCGCTGGTCGCAATAGACGCCGCCTTGAAAGATGGCGGTGTAGGGGCACATCACCCGTATGGGGGCCTTTGGCCTGATGTGCCCCTGCCGGAGGCCCTGTTCGTCGGCAACATGCTCGCCGGTCAACTATCGGCCCAAGAACACCTCGGCGCGTTGATTGCCGACTTTTGCGGACTGCGCGGCATCGAAGCCGCCACCGTGGAGGCCGCCGGTGCGAGTGGCGGCGTGGCCTTTCGTCAGGCATATCTCGCCGTCGCCAGCGGGTTGATGGACACCGCCCTGGCCGTTGGCGTCGAAAAGATCACCGACAAGGTTGGCAGTGGCGTCAACGCTGCCGCGGCCTCGGCGGCAGACGGCGATTGGGAAGCGGCGCAAGGCCTCACGCCCACCGCCTCCGCCGCCCTGCTCATGCGCCGTTACCTGCATGAGCACAACGTCACCGTGCCGCACTTCGCCGGGTTCTCGATCAACGCCCACGCCAACGCCAAATCGAATCCTTACGCCATGTATCACAACACCCTCACCGCCGAAGCATTTGCCAAAGCGCCGATGGTGGCCGACCCGGTGAACATGTTCGACACCGCGCCTGATGCCGACGGAGCCGCCGCAGTTTTGTTGGCCTCTGCCGATGCTGTAGGGGCGTACAATCGTACGTCTCTACAACCTCTGGTGCGCATCGCCGGTTCAGCTGTCGCCACCGATGCTCTGGCCATTCACGACCGTTCCGACCCGTTATCCTTCCGCGCCGCGACTCTTTCGGCAGGCAAGGCCTTAGCCCAGGCCGGGATCAACATAGATGATGTGAACGTGTTTGAATTGCACGATGCGTTCACCGTCTTCACTGCGCTTTCACTTGAAGCATTGGGGATGGCTCAACGCGGGTTGGGCTGGAAGCTGGCCGCCGACGGCGGCATCTCTCTCAATGGCCGCGCCCCCATTTCCACTTTCGGCGGGTTGAAGGCGCGCGGCAACCCCGGCGGCGCAACCGGCCTCTATCAAATTGTGGAAGTTGCTCTGCAACTGCGAGGCCAGGCGGACGCCAATCAAATTGCAAATGCCAAATGGGGATTAGCCCAATGCCTCGGCAGTGCCGGGGCAACCGCGGTCACCCACATCCTGCAACAGGTGGAGCGTGCCGCATCATGCTGAAGCGTCCCATCGTTTGGATCATCATCGTCGCCCTGGGCATCGTAGGGGCCGTCGTCGCCGCCCTGTTTTTGGCGCAACCGCGCCCCACCGCGTTGACGGGTGACCCGTGGGATTACAACTTGACCCTCAAAGATATGCCGGAGGGTTGGACTCTAAAAAGTTCGCGCATTCAGACCGCGTTTGAACTCGACCTCCTGAACCCAGCCTCGCAGGATAATGTCACCGTTCCGTCCAAGACCGGCTTGCAAAGCACGACTTACACCGATTTCGAAGCGCCGCTGGCGAACGATGTGTTTTACATCTCATCGCAAATCCTCCTCTACGACTCGCCGCAAACTGCCCACGCCGCGCTCATCGCTGAAGCGCCGGGGGAAGAGTGGGAGCAACTAACGTCGAGCCAAATCATCGGCGAGGAAACAAATGTCTGGCATCTTAAGGCGGTTGCCGATACGCCTGACCAGGCCAGCTATCGAATCGACTTTCGCTGCCTCAACAGGGTTGGCTCAATCGGGTTGACGGGTCAAATCGACTCGGTGAAAGATCACACCACAGCATTAAAGTATGCCGTCAAAGTTTTTGACAAGATGCAGAAGACGGCCCGCCCCGAAGCCCTGAAGACGTTAAGCGACGCCTCGCGCCCCGACCTGCGACCCCTGCTACTCACCCAGACCGAACTCTCAGGACTCGACACAAAGCTGGGTGAGCGCTGGGTATTTGACGACCGCGAGCCGCCGACCTGGACGCCCAACTCGACTCTATCTGACCCGGACGGCGTGACCCGGTTTGGCCGGATCATGGGCTACGAGTCCTTCATGATTAAATTGCTCAACCCGGAAGAAGTGAAGCCAGATTTGTCTGCCGGGCTTTTCCAACAAGTGACGGCTTACGAAGAGGCCGGCAAAGCTCAACAGATTTTGGAACACATGGCAGGATTGGAAAGCGGCCCCTGGGAAACTCAGCCCCAAATAGGCGACTCGGCGCGCGGCTGGTCGGACGTGTTCAAGTCTGAAGGAGACAAGTCTCAGATTGTCGCCGTCACCGAAATTGACTTCCGGGCGGGAACGTACATCGGCTCGATACGCTTACAAAGCCTGCCGCTTCTGGCGACGCAAATCAAAGACGCGCAAGAAATCAACAAACAGCTTGCTCAACAATTGGCGGTTGCGCTGGCTGAAAAGCTGGGAAAGGCAGGACAGTGAAGTTTTTGACACTATCCTGATAGCTCCTGACAGCCTCAAAGGTGTATTTTTACAGCAGTAAACTCAGGAGACAAATTTTATGGAAATCTCACGCAATTGGCGATTACAAAAACAAAGATATGGGCTGGTGGGCGAAGTGTGCGACCACTGCGGTAGTAAAATCTTCCCACCCCGCGACGTTTGCCCGCATTGTGCCGAAGAAGCCAGAACCCTCTATCAGTTTTCCGGCAAGGGCGAAATCTACTCCTACACTACCGTTTATGACGCGCCACAAGGCTACGAAGAGCAAGCACCTTACACCGTTGCCCTCGTCAAACTGGAAGAAGGGCCGCTCGTCACCGCCCAGCTCACCGACGTGGATAACGGCAAAGTGAGCATCGGCCAGAAAGTCGAAATGGTCACTCGCAAACTGAAGGAAGACGGCGAGCGGGGGATGCTGGTGTATGGTTATAAATTCAGAATTCCGATCTCGGGTTAGTTGACACCCGCATTCCTCACTATAATTGCACGGCGGCTCGCTCAAAATATGAGCGAGCCGCCTTTTTGATTCATAGCTAGCTCCTGCCATATCGGCCCTGGAGATGAATCACTTCATCCATAGAGGCAGTTAAGGCGGCAGTCACGCACGCTGCCGCAGGAGAGTCAAAAAGAAGTAGGCCAGTATGGCGCCGCCGATCATGAGCGAAATGTGGAAGACGTACTCAATCACCAGCAGGCCGCCCAGGTTCATTCCGTTGGCAATATGCAGGCTGTCGTGCGGCCACCAGTTGAACAGCAGCCAGGCGACGGAGACATGGGCAGCGTGGGTCAGCAGCCCTGAGGCGGGCGAGATGGCGCGCACGATAGGAAATCCGAAGAGCAAGAATGAAACTCCCAATCCGAAGGTGACGACTTCAGCGACGTTCAAACTGGGGCATTGAGAACAAATTGCATTGGCGGCGCGATGTCATTCTGCCTGAAGACCAGACCCGCACCAAATCGGCGACCTTCGGCCAGGCCATCGCCGGTTTCAATAACTTGGTCATCGGTTTAGCCTGCCGCTTGGGTTGGACGAATCTCGCCCAAGCCCGCCGTCATTTCGACGCCCATCCTGACCAAGCGCTAAGGCGCTGATTTCTCGCCTAGCTTGACTTTGCAACCGTCCTGCACCCGCAACACGAGTGCCCGTCAAAGTTTTGGTTGGCTAACAACACTAGCAGGTTGGAATCGAGCG
>CAYSIV010000392.1:0-5058 GCA_964431175.1 uncultured Anaerolineales bacterium | reverse complement strand
TTTGCGCCGTCAGGCGACCAACGAGGATTGAATTCTTCGAAGGTGTTGTTCGTCAGCCGGAGCGCGCCGGCGCCGTCGGCGTTCATCACATGCAGTTCGGCTTTGCCACTGCGCATGGAGACAAACAGCAGCTTTGTTCCGTCCGGCGACCAGTCGGGGCTGAAGTCGTCAGTCAGGCTGGCCGTCAATTGGGCCAGCCCTGTGCCGTCGGCATTGATAACAAAGATATCGCTGTTGCCGTTCTGGTTGCTCACAAAAGCAATCTTGGCGTTGTCGGGCGACCAGTCGGCCTGGTTGTTTTCGGTGGGCAAATTGGTGAGGCGGCGTTCGTTGGTTCCGTCGGCGTTGACAATGTACAACTCTTCGGAACCGGCGGGGGTGGGTGTGGAGGTGGGCGCGTCGGGGTCAATTTCGCGCAGGGCGCTGAAGAGCAGGCGTTGGCCGTCGGGCGACCAGCCGTTAATGGCGGCGTTAGCGGTGTTGCCGGTTATTTGGGTCAGGGCCGAGCCGTCCACCTGGACGGAGTACATTTCGAAGCGCCCGTCGAAGTCAGTGTCGGCAGAATAGACAATGACGGGCGGGGGCGGCAGGGTTGGGGTGAGAGTAGCCGTAGGAGTATTAGTAGCTGTAGGCGTGTTCGACGGTGTTGAGGTGTTGGTGGGCGTGCGCGTCGGTGACGGTGTAAAGGTGTTCGACGGAGTGAAAGTGTTAGACGGGGTAAACGTCAACGACGGGGTGAATGTTTGTGACGGGGTGAGCGTTTGGGAGGGTGTAAACGTCTGGCTTGGTGTCAGGGTGATCGTCGGCGTGTCGCTTGGGGTGATAGGCGTGTAAGTGTTGGTGGGCGCGCGCGGCGTTGGGGTGAGGCTGGGGGTGCGAGTTGGAGCGGGCGTGAGCGTTTTCAACGGCGTCGCCGTCCCCGTAGCCAATGTGGCCGTCTGGCCCCCGGCTGTGCCGGTTGGAGAGCCGGGCGCGAGCGTTGGCAAGGGCAGAGAGGCCGTTGCGCTCACTGCGCCGGAGGGCGTGCCGGTGACGTCGCCCGTCGAGTTCTGAGATGAAGGGATGGAAGACGGCAAGGTGGTGGAAGCGACCAGGGACGTGACGGGTATAGGAACAGTGGCAGTGACACCTGGGGAGGCAGAGGCCGTTGGAGTCAACTGGGATACCGGCATAGCTACGGGCGTCCCGTTCGCCACGATGATGACCACCGGCGTGGGCTGATCCCGGTTTGTCATCCATAGCGTGCCGAGGACGGACAGAATGGCGACGACGACGAAGCCCAAGATCAACGTGGCAATTTTCCACGGGCGGGAGCTATCGCCTTGTTTTTCATACGCCCAGCTCTTCAGGTCTTTTGGGGGGCGGCGTTCCATTAGGGCTGAATTTCTCCGGCGTATTTGAGCAAGCCGCTCCCGGACCGGTATTCGTAAGTTTTTCCAGCATACGAGAGCAGGATGCGCTGGCCGGGGGTGATGACCTGGGCGTAGAACCTGCCCGGTTCGGGCAGGCCCAGGCTGGGGTCGGGCCAGTCCACGTCTTCTACGCGGACGATTTTAATATCCTTTTCAGTCGCACCCAGCCGGGCGGCCAGTTCTTTTATAGCCAGCGAGACAAAGGCTTGGCTTGACGGGCCGGGGCCTGGCAGGCCGGTGGGCGGCGGGTTAGCAGTGGAGATGATCACTGGCAGGTCGGTGGTCAGAGGCACGGGCGAGCCTTGCAAAAAGATCGTCGGCAAAAGAGATGGCGACACGGTTGGCTCTGTAGTGGAAGTTTCTGACGGGGGCAGTGTGGCCGTTTCTGTTAGCGTTGGGTTGACCGGGGAAGCCACCACTGGTTGGGTGGCAGTAGCGGTTTCCGTTGCCGTGGGTGTGTTGCTTTGTGTTTGACAGGCTGTCAACAACAGCCCGGCGAGGAACAGGTAATGTAACTGCTTGATAGTCATTGCGGTAGCATAACCAGAAGAATACTTTGGAGGGGCGGGCATTGCCCGCCCCTCCATTGTGACTAGCAAAAGGCTTTTAGTGAGCTATCCATCTATGGCCCAAAGGGCGGGACATCATATGGGATAGTATACGGCAAAGTGGGCGAAGTTTCATCGCCGACGCCACAGTTGCTGTCTGTGAACCCATCGCCGTCCGGCCTGAACTCGAAGCGAACCTAATAGGGAGGCAATACAGGCCCGCAGTTGCTGTCTGTGAACCCATCGCCGTCCGGGTCGTAGTTCAACGAAGTGAGCGGAGTGATCGTGCCATTGTTGATCTTGGCCGCGATCCACCAGTCGGTGCCCGGGCCACAGGCAGAGGCAGAGAACGGTATGACCGCCCTGATCAGACCACCTTTCCAGATGCGGAGGACTAACGTGCCGCTGATGTAGCCATCGTCCCCCAACCGCGGGGTCCCGTAGTCGTTCATGGCTATATAGTAGTCGCCGAGATAGTAGGCAAAGGCGGGATTCGCCGGGCGATATTTGATCCGTGTGTCTTCTATAGGATTCCAATCGCCGGCGCCCCCATCACGCATGTATCGAGCGTAAGGAGATATCTTCCCATCTACAGCCATCGAGAAGAAAGTGCCTAGATTCCCAGAACTGAGAACTGGATTTGTCACTCCGGCTCCAATCGGTGTGAATGTGTACATATCCAGATCGCTGTATCCCCAGTTTGCCACAGCGTCAAAGTGGCTTGAGATTGGCGGCAAGGCGGCATCTACGCCTGAATACCAAGTATAACCCGGATAAGACGGTGTCCAAGTTTCAAGAGTCTGCCAGGCGGCCGTGTAGCCGGCCCTGAAGACTTTGGTGGTGTACGTTCCGGGAGCCAGGTTGATGGCCCGGGCATAACCCCACTTGTCAGTCACAACCGTAGCCTTCGGGATTGCACCTTGGTAGAAGCTGACAATGGCTGATTGGATGGGCAGACCAGTGTGAGAATCATATGCCCATTCCACAAGCCCTAGCCGGTTCATCGCCGAGGCCAGCCACAAGCCGTTTGGCTTATTTGCATTTTCCCAACAGGTGATGTCAGTGCCACCGACGCCTTGAGATGGGATTGTCTGGTTCAGCCACTGTCCGCTAGAGACTAGCATACTGCTGATACCTGCATTGCTCCTGTACAGGGGATTGCTGACAATAGCGCTGGGGTAGAGCGACCACAGCCGGGCCGCGGCGCCTGCTACGTGAGGCGTGGCCATCGAAGTGCCGCTCATATAAGCATATTGAGACGGCACCCCGCTGTAGTAGTTCAGGTGGAACGGCGTGGAATACGGTGTGGTGGAGTAGATGCTCGCACCAGGGGCAGCAATGTCTACCCAGTTGCTGTTTTCCCCGGCACTGTCATTGTAGTTCGAGAACCAGGACCGGCAACCATACCTCCATGTATCGCCCCAACCATCGCTATCGGTGTCAACGTAGTAGCTTGAGTCTACAGAGGCGACAGATAGTATCTTCCCGTCGAACTCTGGGTAAAGGTCGGGGTCTGAGTAGCCTGCCGGGTATAGCGGAGTGGTCCACCCGGAGTTTCCAGCGGCGGCCACCATCAGCTTGCCTTTGGTATTCACCGCATAGTTGATGGCATTGTACATCGTGGTGGAGGGCATAGACCCACCGAGACTCAGGTTCAACACTTTAACTGTGGCGTTGTTGGCGCAGTAGCGGATGCCTTGAGAAATGTCAAAGTTTTCGCCCCAACCCTGAGCGTTGAGTACCTTCACCGCCAGAACAGCGCCGTTGGAAATTCCGGCGAGGCCCTCAATGTTGTTTGTCTTGGCGGCGATGACCCCGGCGACGTGCGTGCCATGCCCGTTGTCATCATTGGAAATTGCGTCTTCGTTGATGAAGTCAGTGCCGTAAATCACCTTGCCGCTCAAATCCGGGTGAGTGGCGTCCACGCCGGTGTCCAGCACACAAACTGTTGGACTGAGGGCGACGTTATTCCACACCAAATCTGTCCTGATCCAACTCCAACCCCAGTTCCACCAAAGCCGATTATCGTTCGGGTAGGTCTGGATCAAGTTGCCGTTTTCACGGGTGCGCTGGGCGTTCAACTGCTCGGCGGTGAATTCTTTTAGTGAGCCATCAGGCATCTTCTCAAGGACACTCGTCGGGTCAGCCGCTGGTGTGTCCACCATCACATTGTCTATCTCCGGGATGGAGTAGATGTAGTTGGGTTCGGCATAGGCCACGCCCTGTTGAGCGAGCGTGCTGTTCATCATGCTCTGCGCGTCCATTTTTGGGTCAAACTTGAGCAGAGCCACGCCGTCGCCTGTCTTGGCGACGGTTGCGCCCATCGCGCTGGCGACATCGGCGGCCATGTTCATGGTGGCCTGGGCGCTCATCACCCCGCCCGAACTGGCCGCCTTGAAGCCGACCACGAGTTCGCCGGGAGTGTAGGGATGTGATTCGGCGAACGTCGGTTGTTTCGGCGGGTCGCCCGCATAGGCTTTCCCCGGCCCGGTAAAGGAGAGCACCAGGCTGGCGATGACGATGAGAGTTAGCAATTTTTGTTTTTTCATTTTTTATTCCTTCCTCAAATTGGGAAACTGCTATTTTGTTGTGAACGGTTCTGTGGTGGTTTAGGTTGTGAATGGTTCGATAGTTGCATCCCTCCTCTGATCTAACCCAAGTCTCGAAACCCGATAAAGCAGGCCAGCCTTGCCCAAAAAGAAAGGGCCAACTCTTTTGAGTTGGCCCAAGCAATCTGCCGTATGTAGTGGTTGAGATAGCAATGCTCTTTTGTCTATCACTTGATACGTTTTTTTATTCAAGGTGGTTTACCACAAGTGCCATCTTTGTCCTATTGCATCTATCTATGACACAAATTCGTCAGGATATAGTAAATATTTTTACAGTTCTCATAAAGTAACGGCGGCTTACCAGAAGCGAACTCCTTTATCCTAAACTAAACTCAAAGCGCTAAAGTAAATAGACACACTGCGCCGTGTCATAGGCATTTGTACTGCTTGGATACGTGACATTGTCAAGGGATAGTGGGAGTGAGTTGCAGGTGGGAGTGAGTTGCAGGTGGGAGTGAGTTGCAGGTGGGAGTGAGTTGCAGGTGGGAG
>CAYSIV010000391.1:0-5075 GCA_964431175.1 uncultured Anaerolineales bacterium | reverse complement strand
ATCTGGCCTGCGGGGCGGAGGGTGGTGAGGGTCATGACTGGGCTAGACTTCGTGCTTGCCGCCAACGGGGGAGGATACGATCAATGATTAATGTTCGAATGTCTTCTGGAGCTTGCTTCGAAGCGTTTTGCATCAACCGGTTGCGAATCTGATCTTTCGTCGGTTTGGGAGCAGGCAACTCTTTGTGGACAGCATTTACCAGTATTTTGCCGGATACAACTTGTTGCAAACTAGTCAGTGCTTGAATCTTAGCGGACACAATGTTTAGCGTGTCATTGAACCGAGACTGAATCGCCTCAGGGCTGAAAAGCTCCGGCAGTGCGCCGCCCCACCCGCCATAAAACTGAACCAATTTCTCCAATACCCAATCAGGGTTGCGCTCAAACAGATCGTCAAACGGTTCAACTTTCACCGGAAGATTGTGTCGCCTGACTTCGGAGTTCAAAACCCAAATAGTCCAGTTGCCAGCCACCTGCGGGGCCAACCGCTGAGACCAGTCGAGGAGGAATTTCTCGATTGTCTCAACGCTTCTTAAAGTCTCAGGAACTTTATCTGACTGGTGCATGTAAAACGTTTCAACGACCTCGGCAATCCACGCTGGCTCAAGCAAATAGTTTTCGATACAGTATCGCCGCCAGTAAAAGATATGACCTGAGTAATCGGGCGCATACGTAAGTTCAACAGTTTCTTCATCCGTGAAATCACGGTCAAGCACAGCGGCGACTTTTCCATTCGGAAGCCGACTCGCAAATTCGGGAAGTTCGGCCAGCAAATTGGCCCGGCCATCGCGCCCATGAAATGTGATTTCCTGACTGATGACCTCCTTCAAAATGTATCGCAGTATCCAGGCGTCACTGCCCTGCTCTTCACCTTCAACAAGAACGGCGCATGCCGCACCATTGCGGATGGTCTGCACAACTTCCAACGCTGAAGTGAATCGCGTCGGTCTCGTCATGCAAGGGCTTCCTTTTCTGGCTCCCACTTGCCCAAAGGTAAACCCAAATCGTTCAAGCTAATCACTTCGTGGGGCATTACCGATGTGGCAATTTCAAGTGAATGCGTTGCCAATATTACTTGCGCATTGTACTGCTCGATGATTTTGTCGAGCGCCGCCATCAGTCCGCGTTGCCACGCAGGGTGCAGGCTGATTTCTGGCTCGTCAATCATAACAATACCACCTGGCTTGATACGTCGGCTAATCTCCACTAGCAACAGTAGAAGCTGGCGCTCACCCGAGCTTAGGTCGTCAAGACCATGCCTTTGTTTGCCGTTAACTTCTACGACAACTCGGCCACGCTCGACGCCCAATATGCGCTTCTGTTCCAGAATATGATTAACCACCTCTGTGACATGCCGAAAACGATCTGCTTTCAGTCCTTTGTCTCTGTCCTCTAGATCAAGATAGTTTTGCCATACTAGGTAGCTTTCAACCGATCCTTTCCACTGGTCTGAAGGTCCGTAACGGTAGACCCACGGATTTTCTTCTTCAGGTGCGATTGGCCCACTTGTTGCAGGCAAGAGTCGACGGTCATCTGTCAAATATAGCAAAGACAATTCCTGAAGAGTATGTCCTGAAGGGCTTAGGTCGCCTAACTGCAAATCATTAATACTACCGCCATCGTTTCTCACGAACCCATAATTGTCTCCATGATACTCCCATGCAAGGTACGAACCATACCCTTTGTCGTACTCCTCAGAGGTTAAGGTCATGTTGAAAAGTATAGTCCATGGGTCTTTTGATTTTTCTGAAGGTAGAAGGACCAGACGAGCGCTACCATTCCCCTGTTCCAGATATGGGATTTGGTGCTCGGATAACTCCAGAGAGCGAACTAACCCAAAAATGCATTCCAATATCGTCGTCTTTCCACTCCCATTCGCTCCGGCCAGCACAATGCGCGACATTGGCTTGCCTGTGACGGGATCACGGAAGTCGAGATCAAGTTCCTTGATGTTACGAACGTTTCGGAGAAATAGACGTTGGATTTTCATTATGTCACCTGCTCAAACCCACTTGCGTCATTCGATTTCCACTGCTTCCGCCGCCTCGCCTGGCGAATTTACTTCCTCCACCACCTGCTCCCCCTCCACCTCTTTCCCGTTCGCCTTCTCATCCGCTTCAGGCATCGAGAGCTTGAGATCGGCGGCGGCCAGGCGGGCGACGGAGGCGACGGTGTCGCCCTCGTTCAGGTTGATCAGCCGGGTGCCCATCGTGGCCCGGCCAGCCTGGCGCACATCGGAGACGCGCAGGCGCAGAGCCTGCCCGGCGGTGCTGATGATGGTCAACTCGTCTTCGGGCCGCACGGCGCGGGCGCTGACGATGCGGCCAATGGTGTCGAGACTCTTCTGGGCAATCGTCATCATCCCGCCGGTAGCCCGGCCTTTGGCCGAATACTCGGTGAGCGAGGTGCGCTTCCCATAACCGTTGGCGGTGACCACGAGCAAGTCGGCATCGTCGTCCACCACTTCCATCGAAGTGATAAAGTCGCCCTCATCGAGACGCATCGCATTCACGCCAGTCGCGTTGCGGCCCATCGGTCGCACCGAGTCCGACTTGAAGCGCAGGGCTTGCCCCATTTCGGTGATGATGATGATGTCCTGTTTGTCGAGCGTCAACCGCGCCCAGCCCAGTTGGTCGCCGTCTTCGAGGTTGATGGCGATGAGGCCGCTGGGGCGCACGGCGGCGAACTCGTTGAGAATGATGCGCTTGATTTTGCCGTTGCGCGTCACCATCGTGCAATAATCCGCCGCGCCAAAATCGTGAACCGGCACGGCGGCGGTGACTTTCTCGCCCGCCTCCAGGGCCAGCACGTTGGCCAGCGACGTGCCCCGGCTGGTGCGGTCACCTTCGGGGATTTGATACGTTTTCTCGGAATACACTTTGCCTTTATCCGAGAAGAACAGGATGGTATCGAGGGTGCGAGCCGGGAAGAGAAACTCGACGACATCTTCCTCTTTCAAGTCCTGCCCGATGACTCCCTTGCCGCCGCGCCCCTGGGCCCGGTAGGCCTTGGCCGGGACGCGCTTGATGTAGCCTCTGGCGGTGATCGAGATCAACACGGCTTCATCGGCCACCATGTCTTCGACGCGCAATTCTTCTTTGGCGTCAATGGCAATCCGGGTGCGGCGGTTGTCGCCGTAAGTCCCGGCCAGGCCCAGCACGTCTTCTTTGATGAGCTTGAAGATTTTCTTGGGATGGGCCAGCAGGTCTTCGAGATCGGCGATCTGTTCTTGAATCTGTTTATGTTCTTCTTCGATTTTTAATCGTTCGAGGGCGGCCAGGCGGCGCAGTTGCAGGTCGAGGATGGCAACGGCTTGAAGTTCGGAAAGGCTGAATTTTTCCATCAGCCCGGTCTTGGCCGCCTCGGCGTCTTTGGCCTCGCGGATCAGTTTGATCACCGCATCAATATTGGCGACGGCGATGAGCAAGCCTTCCAAAATGTGGGCCCGGGCTTCCGCTTTGGCCAGTTCGTATTCGGAGCGGCGGACGATGACGACGCGCCGGTGCTCAATGTAAATTTGCAGGGCGCGGCGCAGAGAGAACAGGCGCGGCTCCAGCCGCCCGGCGTCGTTGGGGGCCAGGGCCAGCATTTGCGCGCCGAAGGTGCTTTGCAGGGCGGTGTACTTGTAGAGCTGGTTGAGCACCTTCTTGGGTTGGGCCCCGCGCTTGAGTTCGATGATAATGCTCATGCCGCGCTGATCGGACTCGTCGCGCAGGTCGGAGATCATGTCCAGCTTGTCTTCGCGCACCAGTTCGGCGATGCGCTCGATGAGCGACGTCTTATTGATCTGATACGGAATCTCGGTGATGTTGATGCGTGAGCGCCCGCCGCCCATCTCTTCGATTTGGGCGAAGCCGCGCACGACGATGCGGCCTTTGCCGGTGCCGTAGGCCGAGATGATGCCTTCGCGGCCCACGATGACACCGCCGGTGGGGAAGTCCGGGCCTTTGACGAAGACCATCAACTCTTCGACCGAGGCTTCACCTTCCGGCTCGGCTTCGGTCTCGGCTTCCGTCTCAATTTCTCTGACAGCTCCTGTTTCGAGACTCGACTCCGGTTCCACTGCCGCTGGCGGCTCAACCTTGATACCGTTGCCGCCCGTTTCCTGCTCGCGAAGTAATTTCGTGATCTCGCTCGCTTGCTCATCGGTCAGCCCAAATTGCTTGACCAGAGCCGCCTTTGCGTTCGCGTCGTGTTTGACGACGGCAACCATATCATCGCGGTCAATGAGATAAGCGATGGCCGAAGCGAGTTCGTTGAGGTTATGGGGCGGGATATTGGTGGCCATGCCGACGGCGATGCCGGACGCGCCGTTGAGCAGAAGGTTGGGGACAGTGGCCGGCAGAACTTCCGGCTCTTGCAGGGTGCCGTCGAAGTTGTCCACGTAGTTGACGGTTTCTTTGTCAATGTCGGCCAGCAGTTCTTCGGCGATCTTGGCCAGGCGGGCTTCGGTGTAACGCATGGCCGCCGGGGCGTCGCCGTCAATCGAGCCAAGGTTGCCCTGGCCGTCCACCAGGATGTAGCGCACCGAAAAATTTTGCGCCATGCGGGCCATCGCGTCGTAGACGGCGGTGTCGCCGTGCGGGTGATACTTGCCCAGCACTTCGCCGACGATGCGGGCCGATTTTTTGTAGGCGGTGTTGGAGCGCATGCCCATGTCGTGCATGGCGTAGAGAATGCGGCGCTGGACGGGCTTGAGGCCGTCGCGGGCGTCGGGCAGGGCGCGGGCCACGATCACGCTCATGGCGTAATCGAGATACGCGCTCCGCATTTGCTGTTCAATATCAATAGTTTGTACGTTGCCAATATCCATAGGTTAAATAAAGCGACCGACGACAGACGAAGTAGCGGATCTTAGGGGTGACCGCCTCAGCCTGTCGTCGTTTTCCTCGAAAGTTGCCTTAATTATACTTCACCGCTTCATCTAATGGCAAAGCGGCTGTAGTCATAAAATATCCCAAACACAGCCTATTTTGCGGGGGATTTTGAAGGCTATAGCGATATGACGGAACTGGGTGCTATTGGCTGAGTAGCTAACACTTTGCGAAATGCTCATGAAACTGGCACAATTGGTGG
>CAYSIV010000390.1:0-5089 GCA_964431175.1 uncultured Anaerolineales bacterium | reverse complement strand
CAACCAAGCCATCTTTGACCGGGTTGGCATGGATGTAGACGCACAGGTTGAGCAAGTGTTCGTAATTCTGGATGGGCTTCGCCTGGAATTGCCCTTGAAACAGGGCGCCCACGCGCCCCAAGCGTTTATTGATGGCTTTGGTGTACGAGATCAGGAATTTTTGCATGGCGTGGGAGACATCCCGCCCGAAGACCGAGACTTCCGAAGTCTTAAAGACTTCGGAAGTCTGCGGCGTCTGCTTCACCCTGGCCAGGATATGATAATGCGTGGGCATCAGACAATATGCCAGGATGTCCATCGTCTCGCACAGATATTTTTTTGCACCGCGCAGGAAATACAGGTAGTTTTCAGGCTCCAGGAAAACCGCCTCCCGGTTATTGCCGCGATTGTAGAGATGATAGTAGTGGTCGGGCAAAAAGGGGGTGGTTCGGCGGGGCATTCTGTCTCCTCAGACTTCCGAAGCGCCAAACACCGGCGAGACTTCGGAAGTCTATTGCTCACCACGGCGCCGACAGCTTCTCCACAATGTCTTTGCGCGCCAACACGCGTGAGCACAATTCCCAGCGGTTAGCTTCAGGCTGAATGGTGGCTTGGTAGCGCAGTTCAAAGACATCTTTCGCCTGCTTCCGCAGGTGAATGTACCGATCCATCTTCTCTTCCAGTTCTTCCTGAGTCTCAATCCAGTCATCTTCAATCGTATCAGGCAAGCCGCCAAATATGTCGAACTTGTCTTTCAGGCGGCGCGACAAGGTGGCATAGACCTGCTCATCGCGGGTGTCGTGATAGACCAGATTGAGCATATCAACCGTCTTACGAGTCTGGCCAATGCGTTTGATGCGGCCCAGGCGTTGTTCGAGACGCGAGGGGTTCCAGGGCAGGTCAATGTTAATCAGAGCGCCCAGGGTTTGCAGGTTCAGACCCTCACAGGCGGCATCGGTGGCGACTACCAAACGGATCTCGCGCTTTTTGACGGCGGCTTTGATTTCTTCGCGATCTACCGACGCAAACTCGCCGTCGCGAAACAACCCACTCTTGCCCAGCCCGGCATAGACGGCCACGCCTTCTGCCGGGAGAATCTTGGCCAGTTCGGAAGCCACCCAAAAGGCGGTGTCATAGTATTGGCTGAAGACGATACAACCGTGTTCCAACCAGGTCTTGCCCTCGACGCGATGATCGGTCAGGAAGTATTTCACCGCCGCCAGTTTAGGATCGCGCGCTTCGGGCCGCGACAGTTCGGCGACGATGGTTCCCAAGTGGCTGGCTTCGGTCGAGGTCAGGCCCTCCAGAGCATTGTGCAGGCGCTGGGCATCTTCTTCGTCATCCAGAACATCGCGCCGCAACATCCTGGCAGCGGTGGCCCGGCCCGAAGCGAAACTCGAGCAGATGCGCTGTAATAGCATTGACTTCATGAAGCCGGCCGCCCGGGTGCGTTGCCTCAGGGCGGTCGTGAACTCTTCGGCGGCCTCATAGGCCACATTGAACGGGTGGTTGGTCAGCAGACCTTGGCCGACAAAATTCTGGCCGGGGTAGGCCGACGCTCCGGCGTTGGGGTCGGGATGAATGGCGACACCCAGGCGATCCAAAAGCCCCTGTTGCTCCAACGTTTCCCGGCGGCGTAAGACCGTGTGCCTGAGAATCGGGTTGTGCCGGTTGTAGAAATCGGTGTCAAGCGTCTGGCGTATCGCCTCTTGCCCAAAGAATCCTAAAGCGGAAAGGCCCTGGTCGCAAAAGAATCGTTTGTCATCCATATCCACTTGCTGACGCAGGGCCAGGAAGACCGAGTCTTCGCGGGCGGGCGGCAGTGGATTGCGTAGCAGCTCCCAGGCTTCGCGCTCGTCGGCTGGGTGAAGCTCACCCTTCACAAACGGCAAAGCCCGTTCCCAGTTGGCCCAATAACTCACGGTCTCGCGGCCCAGGACAAACTCCACGTTCCCGTTCAAGACTTTCAGCAAGTCCCACAGTTCATAGACCTCGGTCTGGATGGGCGTGGCGGTTCCCAGGAGGACGTTCTTCGCCCGCGAGCCGATCTTGAACATGAAGTCCAGCAGGTTGTTCGGTTCGTCCTGCTTTTCACCCAGCACCCCTTTCTGCCGGGCCTTGTGGGCCTCATCCAACACCACCGTGCCGAACTTACAGCCCAGGAGGGCCTTACGTTCCTCTGAGTGCTGAACCAGCAGGCCGGTGGAGACGATGGCAATCTGAAACGGACAGCGGACGATGTCTTCGGCGCCGCGGGTTTTGATGACGTGCCCGTTGGGATCGATCCACTCTTTGTGGGCTGAATGCCAGACGGCACTGGGGATGCCCAGCCGATCTTTCAACTCGACCTGCCATTGCAGAGTCAAGGTGGATGGACACAGGATCAAGACTGGGCCGTCGCCGAGCAGGACCGACACCATGGCGCTGGCCCCTAGCGAGAGCGTCTTGCCCAGCCCGACCTCATCGGCTAGCAGTAAGCGCGCCTGCCCGTAGAGCTCGCGATGTTCGAGGAAGAGAGTCACAAAAGAGCGCTGCCAGGGTTGCAGTTGTTCGCCGCCGCGATAGATGGGCGCTTCAGCCAGGGCGGCGGCCGGTAAATCATTTGGCGGCACGTCGGCAAAGCGCACTTCGATGCGCTCGGCCACGCGTTTGACTTCCTCGACGATGGCATCGGGCAACGGGTAGGCCTCTTTCCACAAGGCCTCGAATTCTTCTTCGACCCAGGCCACGCCTTCGAGCGAGGTGTCTTCCCACAAAATTTCGTAGTTGGCGGCGAAGGCACTGCGGGTTTCGTTGATGGAGCCGAGGAAGCAAGTTTTGCCTTCAGGGGTTTCGATGACGCCTGCCTTGCCGTGGATGAAGACTTTGTCTTTGGGCACCACCTTCACTTGCACCGTGCCGCGCGCTAACAGATCATAGAGTCGCCGGTAACGGTCGCGTTGGAGCAGGGCTTCAATCTCCACTGGCGTATCATTCCAGCGTTCTTTGAGGGCGCTCTCGCGGGCGGCTTTGGAGACGGCAATATCGGCGGCGTCCAGTTCGCTGTTGCACAGGATACGGACATCGGGGATATTGGCGATTTCCTCGCCGACCAGTTCAAAGATGGAACTGCGGAAGTAACCGGCGATGCGCTTATACGAAATGGCGTGGCTCAGCTTTTCCTTGAGGAAGGCCTGGTCGAGCCGCTGACGGCGGGAGGAGAAACGATTGATTGAGGACATGGTTACGAAAGACCTGTCAGGTCTCCTGTAAGAACTCTGCTTTCAAAGGTTCCTGCTGAGACCTGACAGGTCTGTGTGAGGTCTCGCTTTACAGCCTCTGATTCCGCACCAATTCGGCCAGCACCCGCGCCGCGCTGGCCTCGTCGGGCCGCAGTGTCGCCAGCTTCCCGGCCAGATAGGTTGAGAGTTCAACGATCACGTCGCGCTGGGTTTGATCGTAATAAGTGGGGATGTTCAAGGCCAGATGGGCCAGCACTTCGTCGCCCTCTTTGTTTTTGACCAACTCCATCAGAGCATACAGCACGCCGCGCAAAACGGTGGCGTAAAGCTCTGAACTTTCGTTCATCTCCGTCCGGCCCAGTTCGACGGCGCTCTTGAGCCGGGCGGCGTTGGCTCTTTCGCTGGCCATGAGCGGCTTGAAGTTTTCGACCTTGAAGGCTTTGGCGAAGTTCTGATAGTTGTCAAGCGTCTTCTGGCCGCGCGCTTCGAGTTCGATCAGTTTGAGATAGAAGCGCTCGGCCGGGGTCAGCCGATCCCAGTTTGCCTTCTCAATTCCCAATGGCACGAGACTCTGGTTGGCCACGCCCACGGCGAACTCGATCAGTTCGTCCACCAGCGTCGTTTGGCCTTTGACACGGGGGCGGACGGCTTCGCTTGCCATATCTTTGCCGTTAATAATGGCATACTTGGTAAGCACCCGCAGGGCGGCGGCGTAACCGGCCATTTGCAGGTCGGCGTCTTCAAACAGGTTGTCGTCGCGATACCAGCCTTTGGCTTTTTGGCTGAGGCCGGTGAGCGTTCGCACCTGCTCCTCGACCTCTTCTTGAATCTCCCAGGCCAGGTCGTCGCGGGTGGCTTTGAGCACCCCGCTCCGTTTGCGTAAGACCAACAGCACCGTGCCTTTAACGTTATTGCCCTGACGCAGAGCGCTCTCGGTTTCGGTAACGACATACCAGGCCGCCGTCACTTGCAAGCCGGCCGCCCACACAATATTAGCCATATCGCCCCAGATGGAGCCGGATTGATGGGTGAACATGATGACCTGCAAACCATTATCGGGCATATGCTCGGCCATGTTGTGATAGGCGGCCACCATGTTCTGGCGAAATTCATCATCTTCGCCCTTGATAGCCAGCGCCCGGCGGCTATCCCACACCCAATCCGCAAATTCGGGTGGCGGGTTCTTGCGTAACCACGCGATGAAGAACTCTAGTATCTCTTCATACCTCACTGCGTCGCCATAGGGTGGATCGGTGATGAAGATGTCACTCTCAATAGTCAACGAGGTTGCAGGAATACAGGCAACGGTTGCAGTTACATTGGGAAAAGGGAAGCTCTTGTAGTCAGGAGCAATCTGATTTTCGACATAATAGCTAGAGCGTGTGCCCCAGGTCAGAAGAGTATTCAATGCTTGATTATAGAATGTGTTGTTAACCGAATCGCCCCCTGGTGTCGGATTCCACGGGCTGAGCTTGGAGCTCCAATTCGTTACTTGATTCACACAGAGCTTGAGAGCAGCAGATGTCGCGTAACGGTTGATTAACCCTGCCACCAATAGCTGGCGCGGATTGAACAAATGATGCCAGTGAGTCCACCCACGCTCGCGATTTAGGCGCTCAGTTTCATCGCCCAGCTCAATGCGCATATCAGGTAGCCAGCCCTGCGCCTGCCACTCGGCCAAATTGACAGCCACATACTTTTCAACAACACCCTCGCGCTCCAAGTCGGTCTCGGTGACCGAGCGGAATTCGTACTCATAGCCATTGCCAGTCTGTTTAGGACGCATCCATTGAACGGCGTAGAGTCGTTCTTGGAAGATGTCATCAGGGAGCGGCTTGAAGTCACCTCGCTCCCACAACCTGAGTCGATTGCTGTTTGTACTATCTTCC
>CAYSIV010000389.1:0-5095 GCA_964431175.1 uncultured Anaerolineales bacterium | reverse complement strand
TGCACCGAGGAGCAATTCGACTTCGGCAGCACCCCGCTGGACGACGCGCCGTGCGAAGACATCACCATCCACTGGACCACTGCTCCTCCCGGCAACAAGCAGCCCCAACTGGCCTGGGCCGGACAGCGCGTGGTGCTGGAGCACGACTGGAGCTTCACGGACAGCGACGGCACCCGCAGCTGCCCATGGGCCAACAGCGACGACGAGTTCTTCGTTCGCTACGCCAAGCAGAAGGGCGGCGGCGCCCTGGTCAGCGACCTGGGCGAGGGGTTCGCCTTCGGCCCTGACTTCATGATCGTTGAGGTAGACGCCGACATCGAAGACGAAGCCAGCGTCGACTGCATCAGCCGCGTGATATACGAGGACCAGGACCAGGGCGAGAACGACATCGTCGCCCACGTCGTGGATTCCGACGGAGCCGTCATCAGCGAGCAGGTAGCCTTCGTGGTCTACTACATGAAGCTGGAAGACGTGAAACTGAGCCTGGTCCCCGGTAGCCGCTCCGGCCACAACAGCGGCAACTTCACCCACGAGGGCGGCGGTAATTCCATCTTCGACCTCGCTGACGACGACCCGGACGGCGCCATAACCGCCAACGTCTCCGCGGACGTCCTGGCCCGCGTGCGCGTTCGCGGCTGGCTGACCCGCAGCGACTGCCCGGCGCGCGAATCCGGCGTGGACAGCAACGGCGGCTTCCTGCCGGCCAACCGCTGTATCTTCCCGGATGACTGGCTGTTCCTGGCGGGCGGCGCCCTGGCCATGGAGTTCCGCGAGAACTACGACATCTGGGGCGGCGGCGCCTGCAGCAGCAACAACGCCGGCCCCTTCAGCCTCCTTGACGACGTGGGCTGCGGAGGCGACAGCCTGGCCCCGCACGTGGACGGCGGCTTCCGCGAGACGAACTTCCCCGACGACGTAATCAATTCCCTGGATGCTCCCATGCCGTCGGCACTGGTCAGGCTTCTCCTCACCGGCGCCGGGTTCATCCGCCCGGCGGACAAGAGCGACATCTACTACAGCGGTAACGCCAACCAGTACTACGTGACCCACATCCCGCCTGAGCCCTGGATAAGCGTGTTCAACGAGGACCTCACCGGCTACCAGTGGAACAGCTGGGGCGTGGGCAGCAAGAGCGGCCTGTACGACTTCTGGACCGACCTGGCCGATCACGGCGCAGAGGTCCTCTCGCAGCCCGGCGACGTGCCGACAGGCGGCTACAAGAACATCAAGATATACACGGACAACCACGGCGAGGCGATGGCCTTCGTCAACGGCGATGCCAACCTGACCTTCAACGACTGCGCCAGCACTCTAGCCGGCGCCCAGGCGAAGAACCCCAAGATCGTCCTCCTCAACGGCCACTACTGCGCGCAGGACGATCTGGTGGGCATCAGCACGCTGACCGCCGCCGCCGACTACCCCGACAAGCGCAAGCACGAGCCGCTGGACAGCAACGACGTCACCATCAACTGGCTGTGGGACGGCATCAAGGACGTCACCGTCGAAGATGGTGCCGGTCCTCAGTTCAACTACGTCGTGCTGCACCTCACCGACCGCGACGGCTTCTGTAGCGGTTTCGACAACCCCAGCCTGCACCCGGTCCTCGATGAGCATGTCGACTTCCTGATCGACTCCCCGGACGGCGTCATCGTTCCGGACGTGAACGGCAACCCGGCCGCCGGCCCAGCCGTCAGCAACCTCAGCGCTACGACAGCCACGACTCACACCTTCGACAGCGACTCCAACAACTCCATCGCCGACGGCGGCATCACCGTACTGCCGGTGCAGCTCAGCGGCGAGTGCCAGGCCTGGATCCACATCAGCAGCAGCCTGCTGGCTGAGGTGAACGTCCTGGTCACTGCTCACGACCCCGAGGGCACGGTAACCTTCGACCTCATCATCAACCCGCCGCCGGTGCCGACGCCGTCCGCGACGCCTTCGCCGACACCAATACCGACGAAGGATGTTGTGTGGGGCGACGTCGACTGCAGCGGTCTGTTGAAGCCAGCTGACGCCATGCAGGTTCTCCAGTACGATGGTGGCATCAGGGCGGGCGTAACGCAGGGTTGCCCGGGCATCGGGACCGCCGTCGTCATCAACGGCGTGTCCAGGATGTGGGGTGATGTGGACTGCAACGGCTTGGTAAAGCCAGCCGACGCCATGCTGATCCTGCAGAAGGACGGTGGACTGAGCCCGACGCCGCCTGCCAACTGCCCTGCCGTTGGCGCCACCGTGCAGTTGCAGATATAGGTCCATGACAACAAAGGGAAATCAAGACGGCACCAAGATGCGAAGGAGGCAAGACGTGACGAGAAAGGTAAATGGGCTATCCTGGGTGGCTGTTGCCTCGATGTGCGCTCTTCTCGTGGCCGCTATGGCCTGGCTGGCGATCGCCAGCCAGGCCCAGGCCGGGGTGACTAGCCTAGGCATCGAGTCGAAGACCGCAGCGCCTGGGGCGCAAGTAACAGTGGCCCTGACCGCGCAGGCCACGGCCCCGGGTATCGGCAGCTACGGCGTGAACGTGGTGTACGACGGGACCAAGTTGACCACGAACGACGCCAGTTGCTCGTCGAGCCACGGCGGCGTGTGCACCGTCAACCTGGTGGGCCAGAACACGGTACACATCAGCGGATCGACTGCTACAGCCACCGGTTTCACTGGCGCGGTAACGCTGGGCAGTATCACTTTCACGGTAGGCGCCAGTGCCAGTGGTACCGCCAACCTGGACGTTCAGGTAGGTGCGGGTGACTTGACCGATCCGAGCGCCGTCGAGATCACCGGCGTCGTCCCCACGGACGGGGCCATCACGATCCAGACGGCGACGCCTTCGCCTTCGCCTTCGCCTTCGCCATCGGCGTCTCCGGCGCCTAGCCCGAGCGCTCTGCCCAAGACTGGTGGCGACCCCGCGTCGGACGGCTCCAGCGTGAGTCCCTGGCTTCTGGCGGCGCTGGGATTGTCGGTGGTTGGTGCTGGGATGTGGGTCGTTTCACGGGTGCGGCGCGAGAGCCCGTAGCTCAAAGTCTTGTCTTTAGACGCAGTGGGAAGGGCTTTCCGGTGCTTATCGGGAAGCCCTTCCTGCTTCCGGTCTCCAGCGCGGACATGGGAGTGGATGGGTTGGGCGTCGTATCCCTCGAGGGGTTCATCTGTCCAGGTAGCGGACCCAATGCACTGATGCGAGAGCCCGCCCGAGGAGAAGCGTTATGAGCAGCACCCCAAGGCGACCGCGGATGGCTATTCTGGCGGCCGGCTTTCTGATTGCGGCCACCGCTTTGTGGTTGGCTGCCTCCTCCAGTTATGCCGCCGCGAATAGTGTCTCGATAGAGCCCAGCAATGGGGCGGTTGTGCCTGGAGGGAACGCGACGGTGAATCTGTCGGCGGAGCCTTCTGCGGCAAGCCTGGCGGTCTGGCTGATCAGAGTGCAGTTTGATCCAGCGATAGTGTCTGTGCCGAAGGACGGCCAGGGTAACGACCTCTGCACTCCCCTCGCCAGTCCGGCGGGTTCCGCATCCGCCTCAGCATGCGAGGCGACCGACACCAACGCCGATGGTAAGGAAGACACTGTTGTCGCGCTGGGAGCCGTTGTCTTTCACGATAGCCAGAGGGGCCTCGAGAGCAAGGCTGTCCTGGCTGCTATCACCTTCCACGGTGAGGGCTCTATCGGGCAGTGCAGTCCACTCACTATAGAGGTTGGGTCATTCATTGACCCGGCTGGGCTGGCTACGAATCCGACCGTAACCAGCGGGCAGATCTGTGTCCAGAGCGGCGTGCAGCGAACTTGGGGCGACGTGGACTGTAACAACCTAGTGAAACCTGCAGATGCCATGAGGATATTCCAGAAGGACGGCGGCTTAGCGCTGACCGCGCCGCCTAACTGCCCGAACCTGGGCGACCCGGTGTCCGTGGGTGGCCTACAGCGGATCTGGGGCGACGTCGACTGCAACAATCTAGTGAAGCCCGCAGACGCCATGAGGGTATTCCAGAAGGACGGCGGCCTGACGCTGACTCCGCCGCCCGACTGTCCGAACCTTGGCGATACCGTGACCGTTCAGTAGACACCAGACCTTGCGCGCCCGGCAGCACGGCCCGACTTACGGGTGGTCGGATTGGGGTTGGTGAGAACAAACTTGCGCATGACTGTGTGGCTCTGGCTGGCAACCGCAGCCGGGGCCGCTTTGTTTCTGCTACTGGCCAGCGGTGTCTTCGTTGCGGAGGCCGCGCCAAACAGCGTCGGCGTTGAGCCCGCCGATTCAACCGTGGCCGCAGGTGGGGTGGTGAGAGTTGATTTAGTGGCGGAGCCGCCGTCTCAGGGTTTGGCCGCATGGGTGATCGAGGTGCGTTTCGACCCGCACGTGGTCAGCACCGCGAGCCGCAAGTGTGATCCGCTTGATACACCTGCCGGAGCGACTGGCGCGATCGGCTGCGAGGCGGCTGACAGCGATGGTGATGGGTCCGTGGACGTCGTGAAGGCCTTTGGCGCCGTCATCTTTTCGGGCTCAGGCGCCGGCTTGACGGGGAAGGTATCCGTGGCGAATATCACTTTCGACGCCGTGGGCGCCCCCGGGGCGTGCAGCGCGCTGAACCTGAACGTGGTGGCGTTCACTGGTCCAGGTGGTAAGGAGACGAACCCGTCCGTCGGCAACGGGGAGGTCTGCATCGAGGGCGAGGCGTCAGGGCGGACGCCACCGGTCCTCACCGCCATGCCGACGCCGACCGCCGAGGCGGCCGGCGGCACAGATGAAACCGGCGGACAGTCTGCTGGAGAGACGGGTGGCGCAGGCAAAACGCCATCAGGCGCCTCTGGATCGCCGGATGGCGATGGTAGAAGCCCCGGCGCGTCCGGAAGGCCGCCTGGTGCCGCGGCGACCGGGACCGCAGGCGCCGCGTCCGTGCCGGATGGCGATTCGTCCGGCGGGTTCAGCATCGTCCCCTGGCTGCTGGCTGGGCTGGGCGTGGTGGTAGTGGGTGGTGGCATCTGGATAGTCACCCGGACGCGGCGCAAGAGCCTCTAGGCCGGATACGCGCTGCCAAGAGAGAGCACGAGAGGAGCTCTCTAGCCGGAGATACGGTTGAAGGCGCTGCAGCCGTCCGTCCCGGG
>CAYSIV010000388.1:0-5110 GCA_964431175.1 uncultured Anaerolineales bacterium | reverse complement strand
GTTGCACTGCCGCCCGCGCCGCAGTACAACTGCGGCGGATCAGACACCCATCAATATAGCATTGGCCGACTACTAGCGATAACGTTGCATCTCTTCGTTGAAGCCGTCGGCCATCAGATTGAGGCCGACGACCAGCATGGCCGTGGCCGCGGACGCCCACAGCGCATCCCACGGGTGGCCGGCCTGGATGAACTGGCGTCCGGCGCTGACGATACTTCCCCAGTCGGGCGAGGGCGGGGGCAGACCCAGGCCCAGAAAGCCCAACGTGCCAATGGCAAACACCGCGTACCCGACGCGGAGCATGGCATCAATGGTAATTGGCCCGGCGGCGTTGGGCAGTATTTCCACGAACATGATGTACCAGGCGCTCTCGCCGCGCGTCTGAGCGGCGGCCACGTAATCGCGCGTCTTGATGTCCAGGGCGAGACTGCGCACCAGGCGGGCGATGCCTGGCGCGCCGGCAATGGTGATCGCCAGGACCACGTTAGTAGCCGATGGCCCCAGCGCGGCGATGATGACCATATAAAGGATGATCTGCGGGAAGGCAATCGCGGCATCCAGGAGGCGCATCACGAGTTCATCTATCCAGCCGCCGAAGTAACCGGCTATCAATCCGAGGCAGCCGCCAACCAGCAAGGCCGCACCCACCCCCAACGGGGCCAGCGTCAAGATAATACGCGAGCCGTAGGCCAACCGCGCCCACAGGTCACGGCCATTGCGATCCGTGCCAAACCAATGATCCGGGCCCGGCGCGCTCAGGCCCTTGCCGGTGGACTGATCCGGAGAATAGACGGCCAACCAGGGCCTCGGCTTGTAGTCTTTGGATTGTATCCAACAGGCGGGTTGGATGAGGCAGTCGTCGGCGAAGAGGGCAACCACGACCCAGAAGGCCACGAGGCCAAAACCCACCAGCGCCGTTTTGGAGCGGGTGAGCATTTCCAGCGCGGCCCTGGCCCTGGCCCAGCGTGAGGAGCGAACAGCTATCGCCGGCGCCGCCATTCCCAATGGTCTATTCACAACAGCCATAGAACACCTTCGCTTCGTTAAGTGCCTATCCTAGAAACCTGTGAGGTCTTCAAGACCTCACAGGTTTGAACGTTATTAGGATAGGCTTTAAACACGGCTCGGATCGATTTGACCGGCCTGCCGATCTGACAACCCGCCAGCGATAAAAACAAAACATCAAGCATAGCGGATGCGCGGATTCAAGAAGGTATAGATGAAGTCGGCCACCAATTGAGTGCTGACGGCAATCAGGATCAGCACCATTGTGGCGGCCTCGATGCCAAACACGTCCTTGAACAACGCGGTATCCAGGATGTATTTGCCCAAGCCTGGATAACCGAAGATGGATTCGACGATCACGATGCCGCCGATGAGCCAGTTGACGTGCAACATGATGACGGTGATGGGGGCCATGAGGGCGTTGCGGATGGCATGCTTGAACACGATGCGGAAACGCGGCAGGCCCTTGAGCACCGCCGTGCGGATATAGTTGGTGCGCATCACCTCCACCATGCTGGCACGCGTGATCCGCAGGACGTAGCCCAGTTCGACGAGGGTGAGGGTCAACACCGGCAACACCAGCATTTCTGGGTTCTCGAAGAGCGCGGTGTCACTTCGCAACACCACCGCACCGGGCAGGAGATGAAGCCACGTCGAAAAGATCAGAATCAGAAAGACTCCACTCACAAATTCGGGCGTGGCTGTTGTGATCAGCCCGCCGATAGACAATAGGCGGTCAACCCACTTGCCCTCGTTCAAACCGGCGATCAGCCCCAGTACCAGCGCTAACGGCATGATGAACGCAAACGCCAACCCGGCCAGGATGGCTGTGTTGCGCAATCGGCGCAGGAGGGTCTCGGCCACGGGGCGGCGGGTGAAGAACGACACACCGGGGTCGCCGCGCAACAGGCCCTTTTGCAGTGGGATGTACTGGGCTGGCGCGCCGGGCGAGGTGTTCCAGTTGCCGGAGGCGGCGCGGAGCGTCCATGCAGTGATGACCTTGCCGCGCACCCACAACGCGGCGTGCGCTTCCCGGTCGAGGCCCCAATAAATCTGGGTGCCGTCGGGTGCGGCTGTCCAGACTTCCGGGCCAAGTGGCGTCTCTGTGGTGGAGCCGTCCGGTTGGCGGATGACCTTGATGATGGTCTCGCTGTCGACTGTGTAGTTTTGGTAGAGCGTGCCGTCGGCATCCACGATCCACCAACTGTACCGATCGTTGGTTTGATCGAAGATGCGAGTCAGAGGTCGGCTAATTGATTGTGAGGCTTGCCAGTCACTGCCGAGCATCCAGCGGAGATAGCGTACCCAGGCGGGGTGATCCAAACCGTTTTGCGCGTTGAAGGAGGCCTCTTGTTCCGGCGTGATGAGGTTGCCGAGGGTGTTGATAGCGATGTTGCCGGGCGCGATCTCGGTGAGCGCGAACACGACCACAGAGACGATGAGCATCGTCAACAGCATCAGCACAATGCGGCGGATCAGGAACTTAAGCATGGCGCTCGTCCTCCATCTCCTTCATGCGAAAGAAAGACCTGTCAGGCCGATACGGCCTGACAGGTCGAACGTACGAATTGCTTAGGCTTTGTCGGGATCGTACCAGACCTCGCGCCACAAGTTGTAGAGGCTGGGATGCGGTGTGACTTCCTGGAAGGCCGGACTCCAGACTTCCCACAGGTTCCGCCACCACGCGATGGCAATGCCGCCCCGGTCGCGCTGGATTTCTTCGAGTTGCTTGGTGAGGGCGCGGCGGGCTTCGATGTCCAGGGTACCCTGGGCTGTGAGCAGGATGTCGCTGAATTCCTGATCTACCCATTGCGACTCGTTCCAGGCTACCGGCTTGCCTTCCGTGTCGGCGATGTAGGCCAGTGGGAGAACCATCACGGCCAGCGGGCGGTGCGCCCACGGCGTAATGCCCGCCGGAGCCTTGTCGTCGTTCCAGACGTTCCAGTAGTCGGCGTTCGGCATCGCGTCAATTTCGACGGTGATGCCGGCGGCCTTGGCGTCTTCCTTCAGGTTCTCGGCGTAGGCCACCACGTCCGTCCAGCCGGTGCCGGCCGCAAGCTTGAAGGTCAGGCCTTCCTTACCCGCTTTCTTGAGCAGTTCCTTCGCACCTTCCGGGTCGTACTTGGGCGCGTCAATCGGCGCCCACTCGGGGTGAACCGGGGAGACGTGAGTGTCGTGGCCCACCAATCCTTCGCCAAACCAGGCCTGGTCGAGGATCTTCTGGCGGTTCTGGCACTTCTTTACGGCCAGGCGGACATCGTTGTTGTTCCACGGTTCGAGGTTGGTGCGGAAGCGCAAGACGCGCACATCCGAGGTGTTGATCGAGTACACCTTGATTTTGGCGTCGTTGCGCAAAGCCAGGAACGTTTCGACGGTGGGATCGTAGATGTTGTCAACCTGTCCGGCTTGCAGGGCGGCCAGGGCCGCGGTCTGGTTGTCGCCCAGGTCAATGTACTCGATGGCGTCAAAGTAAGTGAGCGGCTTGCCGTCCACGCCGTTTTGCCAGTAGCCCTCGCGCCGCTGGGTCTTGGCGCGCTCGCCCACTTTGTATTCGGCGAGGACATGCGGGCCGGTGCCGGCGTTCTTGCCGGTAGTGATGTCGCCGTCGAACGTGGGATGCAGGATTTGCGCCGGGTAATGGAACAGGCTCTCGGGCACGTCCAGCTTCGGATTGTCGAGATGAAGCACGACGGTGTACTTGTCTTTCACTTCGACGTTGGCGATCGTCAGAAAGCCCGTCCACAGACCGAGGATGGACGACTTAGTGACCGGGTCGAGCCATTGCTGGAAGTTCCACTTCACATGATCGGCGACAAGCTCTTCGATGTTGGCACCGTCCTTGTACCATTGGATGCCCTGGCGCAGGTGGAGCGTCCACGTCTTCAGATCGTCGCTGGCCTCCCATTTTTCGAGCAGATAGGGATGGGTGACATTCTGGCCGTCCGTCTCGGTCAGGTACTCGTTGATGAGCCGGGTGATGTTCGAGTCTTGTCCGATCCACTCATACCGGGCCGGGTGGTCAATGGCCTTGATTTGCATGCCGACGCGGATAGTGCCGCCGCGCTTGACGGCGGAGACGGCGGTCGCCGGGACAGAGGTGGGCGGGACGGATGTTGCGGTCGCGGGGGTGCCGCAAGCGGCAAGCATTTGGGCGGCCGGCAGGCTGACGCCCAGCAGAGTCGCCAGCCGCAGAAATTCACGGCGGCTCATACGGCCTTGCCTGAGTTGGCTTTGCGCCTGATCGACGCCCGGATGGAAACGTTCTTTGCGGTTGGACATTTTTTTGTTATCTCCTCCAAAAGAAAATTATAGGGGCATTGGGTAACGCTCAATCAGCAAAGGTTTAAGCAGGAATTGGCAAGACCTCCTTTCAGTCCATCAACCCAGGTGAGTCAGGTTGGCTTCGTGCAAGGCCAACAGCATCCGGCGGATGTCATCGTAGTTGCGGTCGGTCACAGGGGCGAAACGCCGCACTCCACTCTGCTCCAAAATGGCTTGTCCGCGCGGCCGGGTGTGCATGGTGATGAGCGCGTGTTGAAGTTGGTAATGCTGATCCTCTGCCAGACGGGTGGCGCTCATCACGGGCGGCATCCCGGCCGGCCCAAGACTCTCAATGACGCGGAAGGCGCCGGCCCGGTCAGGGCGTTGCTTCAACTCCATCTCCAGCACCACACTGTCAATGGCCGCCGCTTCAGCTCGCCCGTTCTCGACCCACTCCATCGAGGCGGCATGTGAGCCGGTCTCCAGGGTTTGGCCAAAGAAGCCGCCCGCGCGGCCTGTCTGCAATAAATGATAGAGCGGCAAGACGTAGCCGGAGAAAGAGATGGCCTGATTGAAAGCAAACATCGCGCCGCGCAGGTCTTCAAAGGATTGGTAAGGCGAGTCGCTTCGGACGATAACATCCGAAAAGTAAACGGGCTGGTCGGCGTAGCGGGCGGCAGGCAGAACGGGCGCAACCATCAGCCGCACCGGGGACGCGTCCTCCCTTGCCTTCCACACGTAAGGCAGGCCACAGCCAAAGGCCGCTTCAATACGCGCCTCATTTAGGAGCGTATCCAACCCCGCCGAAACGTCGGTCAGCATTTCGGTGGGCAGGCCGCTGGCT
>CAYSIV010000387.1:3114-5118 GCA_964431175.1 uncultured Anaerolineales bacterium | reverse complement strand
CTTCGGAAGTCTGGAAGATGTGTCATTTGTCAGGCAAGTAGGTGATGTTTACACCTTACAAGATAGACTTGGATAAATTACAAAGGGACTATGTCCCAGGCAAGAAAATTATTGGATAGATGGGGCGAGGCATTTCTGCCGGTGGCGGCGGTGGCGGCGGCTCTCGTCGTCGGCGCGGTGATGTTGTTGGCCCTAAAAGTGAACCCGTTTGAGGCTTATGGCGCCATGTTGAACGGTGTGGTGGGCAGTGTCTCTGGCTTCACCCAGGCGTTAGTGAAAGCCACGCCACTTTTATTGGTCGGCCTGGGTGTCACCATTGCCTTTCGCGGCGGCGTCATCAACATTGGCGGCGAAGGGCAGTTGATTGTCGGCGCGCTGGCGGCCACGGCAGTGGCCCTGGCCCTGCCAGAGTGGCCGGGCGTGGTCCTGCTTCCCATGACACTGGCCGGCGGCATCTTAGGCGGCGCGGTCTGGGGCGGCGTGCCGGGCGCGCTCAAAGCGCGGCTTGGGGTGAACGAAATCCTCAGCACGATCATGATGAATCAGATTGCCGTTCAGCTGGCCAACTATCTGTTGCGCGGGCCGATGATCGATCCTGCCGAGCTTGCGGCGGGCACGCAGATCGCTCAATCGGCGCAGTTGCCGGAACAAGTCTGGCTCGTCCGCTTGGTGCCGCGCACTTTGTTGAATGCCGGGGCCATCATTGCCGTGGTCGCGGCGGTGCTGGTTTACATCTTCTTGTGGCGCACGACTATCGGCTATCGCATCCGGGCTGTTGGCCTGAACCCGGACGCGGCGCGATATGCGGGCATTCGAGTGCCGCTGTATCAGGCATTGTCGCTGATCCTCGGCGGCGCCTTCGCCGGCCTGGCCGGGGCGGTTGAGGTGATGGGAGTCCAGCACCGCATGTTGGAAGGATTGTCTGGCGGCTACGGCTTTTCGGGGATCGTCGCCGCGCTCTTCGGCAAGTTGCATCCGCTGGGCATGATCCCATCCTCAATCTTGTTTGGCGGTTTGCTGGTGGGGGCCGATAAGATGCAGCGCGCCGTGCAGGTGCCATCGGCGCTCATTGACACCCTGCTCGGCCTGGTGGTGTTGTTCGTGGTCAGCAGTGATATTTGGGTGAGATACCGGGCGCGGCGAAGGCAGACTCATGAGTGAACTGTTCACCCTGCCGGTTCTGCTGGGCATCTTGTATTCAGGAGTGCGGCTGGCTACGCCGTATCTCTACGCCGCCATCGGCGAAATGTTTGCCCAACGGTCAGGCGTGCTCAATTTAGGTGTGGAAGGCATCATGTTGATGGGCGCTTACACCGCCTTCTTTGTGGCGATGAATACTCACAACTTATGGCTGGGCCTGTTGGCCGCCGCTGTGGTTGGCTTGCTGATGGGCCTGCTCATGGCCTTTGTGAGCGTGACCCTGCAAGCCGAGCAAGGCATCAGCGGTATTGGCCTGCACCTGTTTGGCCTGGGCCTGTCCAGCTTGCTCTTCAAGAAAACGCTGGGAAGCGTGGCGTCGATCTCCGGCTTTCAGCCTATCAAAATTCCATTCCTGGGCGATCTGCCCGTGATCGGCGACGTGTTCTTCAATCACAACCTGCTGGTCTATGGCGCATTTCTGCTGGTGCCGGTGGCCTGGTGGGTGTTGAGTCGCACCACGCTCGGGTTGAAGATTCGGGCCGTGGGCGTGAAACCTGAAGCCGCCGACTCGCTGGGCGTGAGTGTGACTCGTATCCGTTACTTCACCGTTGGCTTGGGCGGGGTGCTGGCCGGGATCGCCGGGGCCTCACTCTCGATAGCCCTCATCAACTTGTTTCAAGAGAACATGACGAACGGCCAGGGCTTCATTGCTGTGGCCCTGGTGTACTTTGGCGGCTGGACGCCGCTTGGCGTCATGGGCGGCGCCTTGTTGTTCAGCTTCGTCAATGCTTTGCAGTTGTGGATTCAGGTCAAGGGCCTCAACCTGCCCTGAGCCGGCCTTCACGGCGTCGTTGAGTCTGCCGG
>CAYSIV010000387.1:0-3104 GCA_964431175.1 uncultured Anaerolineales bacterium | reverse complement strand
TTGACCATTGCGGCGCTGGCCCTGGGGCGGCGCTCTCAACAACCCGCGGCGCTGGCCAAGCCGTTTGAGCGCGGCGAAAACTAACAGGAGGTAATGAGATCAAACTTCATCTAAACGTGCCCTACCCATTCAAAATATTACCCCACTCATCATCAGTCATAGGAGGCTGAAGAAATGAAAAAAATGCTGTTTCGCTTAAGTTTAGTGGCCGTGGCCATCGCCATGTTGATCGCCGCTTGCGGCGGCGCCGCGACGCCCGCCCCCACCCAGGAGCCACAAGTTGTGGAAGTGACTCGGGTGGTGGCCGGCACGCCAGTGGTAGAAAGAGTAGTGGTGACAGCCACGCCCGAGCCGGCTGAACCGGAGAAGGCGTTCCGGGTCGCCATCGTCATGCCCAGTTCAATCGCCGATGCGGCCTTTAGCCAGTCCATGTACGAAGGCTTGCTGACCGTGCAAAAGGAAATGGGCGGCGAAGGCAAGATGGAAATTGCCTACTCGGAAAGCATGTTCAAAGTGCCGGATGCCGCCGCGGCGCTGCGCGACTACGCCAGCCAGGGTTATAACCTGGTGATCGCCCACGGATCGCAGTACGGCACCTCGCTGAAAGAAATTGCGCCGGAGTTCCCGGAGACCAGCTTCGCCTGGGGCACGTCGCTCAATACCTTCCAGGCCGATGGCGTTAGCAATGTCTTTGCCTATCAAGCCGAGGCTCAACAGGGCGGTTACGTTCTGGGCGCAGTGGCCGCGCTCATGTCCAAGTCGGGCGTGATCGGCATCAGCGGCCCGGTGGAAGCGGGTGACGCCAAGTTGTATGTGGACGGCTTCAAGGCCGGGGCCTTGGCTACCAAGCCGGAGGTTACGGTGAACGTCTCGTACACTGGCTCGTTCTCGGATGTCTCTCTCATGGCCGCCGCCGCCGAGACCCACATCGCCGCCGGGGCTGATATGCTCACCGGCTCGTCGCAATCGGTGGTAGGCGCGATCGGGGTGGCCAAGGACAAGAGTGCGTTCTGGTTCGGCACGCAGTGGGATCAAACTGCTCTGGCGCCGGAAACCGTCGTCGCCAGCCAGGTCTACGACTGGACGGGCATCATCAAAGACATGATCGCCAGCCACCAGGCCGGTGTCTTGGGCGGCAAGTCGTACACGCTCACCTTCAAGAACGCCGGGTTGAAGATCGTCTACAACGACAAGATCGCCGTTCCCGCCGATGCGAAAGCCGCCGCCGAGGCGGCCATCGCCGGAATTGAAGACGGCTCGATCAAGCCGTAATACTTTTCCAGGCTTCAGACCGACGCGGTCTCGCGCAAGCGGACCGCGTCGGTCTCCGCCGATGACGACACCATTGCCCTCAGGCCAGGTCCACATCGAAGAACTGCAAATGATCGGCATTGTTAAACGCTTTCCGGGCGTGCTGGCGAATGACGGCGTTAACTTTGACGTGAAGGCGGGCGAGATTCACGCTCTGCTGGGCGAAAACGGCGCCGGCAAGAGCACTCTGATGCGCCAGTTGTATGGCCTGTATCAACCGGACGAGGGCGAGATTCGACTCAACGGCCAGCTCCAGCAATTTCGTTCTCCGGCAGACGCCATCCAGGCCGGCATTGGCATGATCCACCAGCACTTCATGCTCGTGCCAACACTGACGGTGGCCGAGAATGTGGCCCTGGGGCTGAAGTCGTCGCGCGAGCCGCAACTTGATTTGGACAAAGTGACGGCCCGCATCGAAGAATTGGCGGCGCGCTACGGCCTCAAGGTTGATCCGCGCGCTTACGTCTGGCAGTTGGCCGTGGGCGAACAACAACGAGTCGAGATCGTCAAAGCCTTGTACCGGGGCGCGGCCCTGCTGGTGTTGGACGAGCCAACGGCGGTTCTGACTCCACAAGAGGTGGATGATTTATTTATCACTCTGCGCCAGATGACGAAGGACGGCCACGCTCTGATTTTCATTTCGCACAAACTGCACGAGGTGCTGGCTATCAGCCAGCGGGTGACGGTATTACGCGATGGCCGGGTCGTCGGCGCCAGTGAGACGGCTAAAATGACCAAGGCCGGGTTGGCGCAGTTGATGGTGGGCCGGGAAGTGATCCTGCAATACGACCGCCCCCCTGCCCGACCTGGCGAAGCGCGTTTACAAGTTGAAGACTTGTGGGTCAAAAACGATCGGGGCGCCGAAGCTTTGCAGGGCGTCTCGCTCACCGTCCATGCGGGCGAAATTGTAGGATTAGCCGGCGTGTCGGGCAACGGCCAACGCGAGTTAGCCGAAGTCCTCACCGGCGTGCGCCCGGCCCGAAAAGGGCGGGTGCTGTTGAATGGGCGCCAGGTGACGAACGGCTCGCCTGCCGAGCGGATCGCCGCCGGGCAGGCCTCGATCCCCGAAGAGCGGATGCGCGAGGGTGTGATCAAGGATTTCTCGGTGGCCGAAAACCTGATTTTGCGCGATCACGGTCACGCTCCCTTTTCCCATGGCTCATTTTTGGATTTCAAAGTGATCGACTCCCATTCGGCGCAACTGGTAGAAGACTTCCGAGTGAAGACGCCGACGCTGGAGACGCCGATCAAGAATCTCTCCGGCGGCAACATTCAAAAATTGATTCTGGCTCGGGAGTTGTCCCGCCGCCCTTCCATCCTGATTGCGGCCCAACCCACGCGTGGCGTGGACATCGGCGCCAGCGAATACATCCACCAGCGACTGCTGGAGCAGAGGGCGGCTGGCACGGCTATCCTGTTGATCTCTGAAGACCTGGACGAGATTCGGGCGCTGTCGGATCGTATTGCCGTCATTTACGAGGGGCAGATCATGGGCGTGGTGGACGGGCGAACGGCGACGACGGAAGAGTTAGGGCTGATGATGGCCGGGGCCGGCCGGGCGAGTTAATGTGGCTGGTTGGGGCGGCACGCTTCGCGAACTGCCGCCCCAGACCTTTAGGGTCTTCAAGACCCTAGAGCAGTTTCCGAGTCGGTTTACGTATTTTTGCTCGCGGCGGATTGTCAAATCCGCCGCTGGATTTGACAATCCAGCGGGAGCAGGCCGTAAACGAAAGTAGAATTTGGGCACGGTTCACAAAGCGCAGTCAAGGGGCCGAAAATACCTTTACAAATTT
>CAYSIV010000386.1:0-5146 GCA_964431175.1 uncultured Anaerolineales bacterium | reverse complement strand
TTTTCAAAACCTCAAGGTTGTTATTCCACCTTCGGCAATTGTAGAGAAATTTGAAAAAATCTGTTACCCAATAGATCAAATGATAGAGAACAACGAAAAAGAATCCCGCACGCTGGCGAGTCTGCGGGATGGGTTGTTGCCGAAGTTGATGAGGGGGGAAGTGAGGGTGAAATGAAAAGGATGAAGGCGGAAGGATGAAGGATGAAAATCTTGGCGAGATTAACGCCATGAAGCTGGGCGGTTTAAGACGATGCCATGTTTGTTGACCTGATCGGGCAACAGACTCTTGGCAAGCTCAAGATGTCCCATCCGCAAGGTTCTTGCAGAAATGCTCTTGAGCGCCGACGAAAACCGCCCGGGAGGAAAGATCGAAGTCACTTTTTTGTTGGGAAATAACTGTTGAATCGAGCGAATTGGGCTGACCAAGTCGCTATCGGCTGAAATAAGAAAGGCAACGTCAAAGCGATCCTGAAAGGCATCCTTCATCAGTTCAACCGAAATATTGACGTCAGTCATTTTCTCATGATGCGTTTTGTAGGTGTGCCCACACTGGCGGCAAGTAATGGTATCGGAGAGAAAGTGGCCGTAGAACAGGGACAAATTCGGGACGGTTTGCAAGGCTTCTAAAAATATCTGTTGGCGACGGCGTTTATCGTCAGGGTATTTGACGATGGTAGTGAAATACTTCGTCTCGAGCAGCGTCTCGTTGGAATCCAGAAATTGCTCTGCCAATCGTTGGAGATTAAGCCAGTAGAATCTTTTCCAGCCGTTATCCCGCAGACCATAGTATAGGTTGTAGCCATCAATGTATGCGACGACTCGATCCACTGTAAGCTCCCTGCTATTAAAGGACAGCCCGCCCTTTCGGGCGGGCGTCGGCCTAGAGATGCTATCTCCAGGGGGGTATACCATGATTATATATCGAGTTGACATTCTGTCAACAACATGGACATCGTTCGATCCCGCACTCTGGCGAGTCTGTGGGATGGGCTGCTAAGTTGATGAGGGGAGAAGTGAGGGTGAAAGATGTGGTTTTCTCAAAGGGCATAACATGAACTGGTCAATATTGCTTGAATTAAAAATCGAAAACGGTTCATTGATCATAACTATAGGACCTGTGTTGCTTATTCTGCTCTTGTTGACGCTACTCATATTAGCTGTTCGAATGCTACAAATTCGATCAAAGAAAGGCCCAAAATGGAAACCCGTTGAAGTTGAAGCGTCAATTGCAAATCTTGGTTCAATCAAACTTGTGCCCGATAATGAAATTATCAGGACAGCGCATTTTGCATGGGCAGAACTCATAACCCGCAAAGCGGCGCAACCATTCGATAGCGATAATGACGTTATTGTTGAGATTTACGACTCTTGGCGTGAGTTATTTACAGAGTTTAGAGAACTCACAAAATCAATTCCTGCAGAGGAGGTGCGAAATAATATAGACGCACAAAAACTGGTTGAACTGCTGGTAGATGCGCTGAATAAAGGTTTAAGACCTCACTTGACGAAATGGCAGGCCAAGTATCGCCGCTGGTATAACGATGAAAGCTCAAAGCACCCAGAATTATCTCCACAAGAGATTCAACGCCTATTTCCAAATTACAACGATCTTGTTGATGACTTGAAACTGGTTAACAGTGAATTAATTGGCTTCGCGGAAGCCTTAAGAAAAATTGCTCACGGATAAGGAGGCCAACTATGGCAAGCAGCATAACTCGCAAATGTTTTGTTTCATACCACCATGATGATCAGAAATATGTTGACGAATTCGTAAAGACCTTTGATGAGAAAAAAGGTGTCCTCATTGTCCGCGCGCTTGGCGTAATGGATCAAAATATCATCGACAGCACGGATACCGACTATATTATGCGTCGCATTAGAGAGAAATATCTAACCGACTCAACTGTAACAATAGTATTGATTGGAAAATGTACATGGGCACGCCGATATGTGGATTGGGAAATTGCCTCTACGCTACGAAACGATCCCAACAATAAAAGAAGTGGACTGGTGGCAATTAATTTGCCGTACATGGACGATAAACCCGCAACTGTTCCGCCTCGGTTTAAAGACAATTGGAAATCAGATGGTAGCGGATATGCTAAATGGTATAAATACCCAACAAGTGCATTAGACTTAGCTAATATAATCGAAGAAGCGTATGCGGCAAGAGACACTAAAGCTAATCGTATCGATAACACCAAAGCGCTCGCTAGGTCTAACAATTATTGCTAATAAGAAATGACTTTCACCGAATCCATCATCGAACAAGCAGCGCTTGATTGGCTCAAAGACCTGGGTTATACCATCGTCTTTGGTGGCGATATCGCGCCTGACGCTGGGCGACCCGCCGCCGAGCGCGAGAATTACGAAGAGGTGATTCTAGCCAGGCGATTGAAAGATGCGCTCAAACGAATTAATCCCAGTGTTCCCGCCGAAGCATTGGAAGATGCTTATCGCAAAGTCACGCGCCCCAGCTCGCCTTCGCTTGTTGGCAACAACCGTTCCTTTCATAAAATGCTGGCCGATGGCATCGAAGTCGAGTATCGCGCCGAAGGCCGCATCAAGGGCGATAAAGCCCGGCTGATTGATTTTGAAAATCTCGATAATAACGATTGGCTGGCGGTCAACCAATTTACGGTGGTGGAAAACCATATCAACCGCCGCCCCGATGTGGTCATCTTCGTCAACGGCCTGCCGCTGGCCGTCATCGAACTCAAGAACGCCGCCGATGCCAAAGCCACGATCTGGTCGGCGTTCAACCAACTCCAAACCTACAAAAACGAAATCACCTCTCTGTTTGTCTACAACGAGAGCCTGATCATTTCCGACGGCACCCATGCCCGCCTCGGCTCGCTGACCGCCGATAAAGAACGCTTCATGCCGTGGAAGACCATCGCCGGCGATACCCTGGCCGAGGGTCACGCCATTGAGTTGGAAGTGTTATTGCGCGGCGTCTTCGATAAGCGCCGCTTCCTCGATCTCGTGCGCTACTTCATTGTCTTTGAAGATGACACCGCAACGAGCGGCGGCGCAGGCGGCCACGGTCAGCCCATCAAGAAGATGGCCGGCTATCACCAGTTCCACGCCGTCAACATGGCGATTGAGCAAACCCTCCGCGCTTCGATGGAAAAGGGAAAGGGGGTCGCCGAGAGTCGCGGACACTATTTCACGCATCAACCGCGTAACGCCAAACCCGGTGATCGTCGCATCGGCGTTGTCTGGCATACGCAGGGTTCCGGCAAAAGCCTGACGATGGCGTTTTACGCGGGGCGCATTGTCTTGCATCCCGAAATGAATAATCCAACCCTCGTCGTCATCACCGACCGCAACGATCTGGATGATCAACTCTTTGGCACGTTCTCACGCTGCAAAGAGCTACTGCGCCAGTCGCCTATTCAAGCCGAAAGTCACGAACACTTAACAAATCTGCTTCGCACTTCGGCTTCGGGCGGCGTGATTTTCACAACGGTGCAGAAATTTATTCCGCCTATTCTAAAGAAAGATGGCCGCAAGACCCGCGCCAAAGTTGAGTGGTTATCCGAACGGCGCAATATCATTGTCATCGCCGATGAAGCCCATCGCAGTCAATACGATTTTATAGATGGCTACGCCAGCGCCATGCACCAGACGTTGCCGAATGCGTCTTTCATCGGTTTTACCGGCACGCCCATTGAACTCAAAGACGCCAACACCCGCGCTGTCTTTGGCGACTACTTGAGCATTTACGACATCCAGCAAGCCGTGATTGATGGCTCGACGGTGCCGATCTATTATGAAGGTCGTCTGGCCAAACTGGAATTGAAAGAATCAGAGAAACCAAAAATCGATCCTGAGTTTGAAGAAGTCACCGAAGGCGAAGAAGTCGAAGAAAAAGAGAAGCTCAAGACCAAGTGGGCCGCCCTCGAATCCATTGTTGGCGCCGACGAACGCGTTGACTTGATCGCGCGTGATCTGTTGAAGCATTTTGACTTGCGTTTAGATGTGATGGATGGCAAGGCAATGATCGTCTGTATGTCGCGCCGCATCTGCGTCGACTTATACAACACCCTTATCAAACTCCGCCCTGAATGGCATTCCAACGAAGATTCTAACGGTGTCATTAAAGTTGTGATGACCGGCAGTGCCGCCGATACTGAATGGCAAAATCACATCCGCACCAAAGACCGCCGCGAAAAACTTGCCAACCGCTTCAAAGACTCGAAGGACCCGTTCAAGGTTGCCATCGTCCGCGATATGTGGCTCACCGGCTTTGATGTCCCATCGCTTCATACAATGTACATTGACAAGCCTATGAAAGGACATGGACTCATGCAAGCCATTGCCCGCGTCAACCGGGTGTATGGCGATAAACCCGGCGGCTTGATCGTGGATTATCTGGGGCTGGCTTTTCACTTGCAACAGGCGTTAGCCGTCTACACCGAAAGCGGCGGCCAAGGTCACACCGCCATTAATCAGGAAGAAGCGGTGGCCGTCACCTTGCGCGAGTACGAAGTCTGCAAAGATTTATTTCATGGATTCGATTATTCCAAGTGGAAAAATGGCCGGGGCGATGAGCAACTCAGTTTAATGAACTGGGCCCAAGATCATATTCTTGGCCTGGAAAACGGCAAACAACGCTACACCCAAACCGTCACCCGGCTTTCGCAAGCTTTTGCCCTGGCTGTGCCAAACGAAAGAGTCTTGGCCATCCGCGATGATGTTGGCTTCTTCCAAGCCGTGCGGGCCCGGATCATTAAGTCATCGCCCGAACACGAACTTCAAGCGGAAGATGTTGAGCAGGCCATCCGTCAGATCATCTCGCGCGCCGTCGCTTCGGATGAGGTCATCGACATCTTCAAAGCGGCAGGTCTAAAGAAACCGGATATATCTATCCTCTCCGACGAATTTCTGGCTGACATGAAAAACATGCCGCAACGCAATGTGGCCCTTGAGCTGTTGCGAAAACTACTCAATGACGAAATCAAATTGCGCTCGCGCAAGAACGTTGTTCAGTCGCGCTCGTTTGCCGAAATGCTGGAACGAACCATTCGCTCCTATCAAAACCGGGCCATCGAAGTTGCCGAAGTCATCGCCGAGTTAATCGAACTCGCCAAAGAGATGCGCGAAGCCAATAAGCGCGGCGAAGCCTTGAAACTTTCAGAAG
>CAYSIV010000385.1:380-5151 GCA_964431175.1 uncultured Anaerolineales bacterium | reverse complement strand
ACGGTTGCATGAGAAGCACTGCGAGCAGTTCCACACATCATCGTTCATCTGCTCATAGATCAGTTCGACATCCTCGCGCGCCGCCGCTTGGGCGATTTTGCGCGGTGAGAAGTCGTAGAAACGGGCCGAGGGGCAGGCCGCCACGCAAATACCGCACTCATAACAGCCATACAAATAAGAAGGGAAGCGCGAGTCAGCCTTCACCGCCTCCCACAAGCGTTCTTTTTCGGCGTAGGGAACGTCGGGGTATTTGTCTGCAAAAAGTCCCATAGAAAAAATCCCAAATCTCAAACTCCAAACCCCAAATGACGCCAATCTTTTGAAGTTTGGGTTTTGGAGTTTGAAGTTTAGAATGCGATGACCGCATCCGCATTCAGGGCCATGTCGTTGAAGGCCGCGCCGCCAATCATCTCCACCCCGTCAATCAGGTCGTCCATCTTCAGCGCGTGCAGGTCGAGCGACGGCTGGCAGACGTAGAGCTTCACCCCAATATCGACGGCCTGTTTGATGAAGTAAGCCAGCTCCCGCCCGCCGCCGCCCTTCTTGGGGACGATCAGTTTTTCGGGGACACCTTTTTGCAATAACGTCGGGCCGTTCATGGTGAAATAGATGCCTACTTCGGCGTCCATGGCCGCCCCGGCCGCCGCCAAGTAAAACGGCGTGGCCGAGCGTTCGGGCATGTCAACCCCGTGTGTTTGAACGTAGAGAATCTTTTTGGTGTCGTCGTCCACGTGAATAACTCCCAACTTCAAATTTCAAACTCCAAACTTCAAAGCGTGCTTTTTGAAGTTTGAGTTTTGGACGCTTCGCGTGAAGTTTAGACAAAGAGTTGCACGTCGGCGTCGGCAGCGTAATCCAGGAACATCCCGGCTCCGCCCACTGTGCATTCCGGGATAAAGTCCTCTTTCTCAAAGCCAAAGACGGTCATCGTCATCTGACAAGCGATCATATTAACTCCGGCCTCAACGCACATGGCCCGCATTTCCGGGACGGAAGCAACGCCTTTGTCCTTGAACAGCTTCTTCATCATGGCCGTGGCGAAGCCGCTGAAGCCCGGCGTGGCCATCATGGCCGTTGGGATGGGCCAGTCTATCTTTTGAAAACTTTCAGGGCCGAACGGCATGGTCATCGGCATGGCCGGGTTGCCCAACGGCGTCACTTCTGCTTTGATATCCTTCAATAGCAGGGTCAGCCCGTAGAAGGTGTGGAAGATGGCGACATCCCAGCCCATGGCCGCCCCGGCGCTGGCGAGAATATAAGGCGGATAGGCCCAGTCGAGCGTGCCTTTGCTGGCGATGAGGGCTAAACGTCTGGGAGCATCCGGGTTGGATTTAGACATGGCAGCCTCCTTTGGCTAATGGCGAGTGAACACTGGCTGATAGCCGATGGCAATTTGCTATCGGCCAGCCGCTACTTCGCGCGCTTGAAATAGAAGATGAATTTATCGCCTTCTTTGTGAGAGTCCAATAGTTCATTCCCGGTTTGGCGGGCCCAGGCTTCCATGTCCGGCGGCGCGCCAGGGTCAGTCGAGATCATCTTGAGCACCTGTCCGATCTGAATCTCTTTGATCGCTTTCGATGTCTTGATGACGGGAACCGGGCACAACATCCCGCAGCAGTCGAGTACCTTGTCTTCTAGCAGAGTTGTCACTTCATGTCTCCTTGTGCTCGTCTAAAATAGAAGCGCGTTCCGGCCTAAAGGGGCCTGAAACGCGTTATGCCAATTCACGGATGAGCGCGGTTCGTTGTTCCAGAATCTCAGCCAGCACTTCCCGCAATAACTCTAATGCTTCAATGATCCGCTTATCTTTAAGGGCGTAATAGACGCTTGTCCCTTCACGCTCGGTCAGCACCATTTGTCGATCGCGCAACACTTTCAGGTGGCGTGATACAGTGGGTTGGGTCAGGTTCAGGCCTTCCGCCAAATCGCCCACGTTGCGCGGCCCGTCGCGTAGCTCATAGAGAATAAGGATCCGGTTTGGATCGGAGAGGGCCTGACAGATTTCGGCATGGAGTTGATGGACTTCGCGCCGGAGGGTGGTTTGCATAGGCAGAGTCTACACTGAAATATATGTTTTGACGAATAAACGAATAGACGCACGTATTGTAACCTCAAAACCACGTGGCTTCATCACCCTAAAGGGGGATTTAAGGTGACTGTCACCGGGCAATGCTGTGCGGTGAAATTCAGGCATTTCTCTCCCCGGTGACAGTCACCTAAACTGAGGCCTGCATGCCCCGCAAGTTCGCCCTGATCATCGGCAACAGCCAATACGACGACGCGAATCTGTCACAGCTTACCGCGCCCGCCGCCGACGTGCGCGCGCTGGATGAACTCTTGCGCGCTTCGGAGATCGGCGGCTTTGACGCAGTGCAAACTCTGGAAAACCACCCCTTCGACGGAGTACAACTGGCCATCGCCGATTTCTTTGCCGACAAGAAACCGGACGACTTGCTGTTGTTGTATTTTTCAGGCCACGGCCTGCTCGACCCTCAGGGCCGTTTGTATCTGGCGGTGAAGAACACCCGGAACGACCGCCTGAGCGGCTCGGCCATTGCTTCCCTCTTCCTCAAAGACGAAATGGACAACAGCCGGGCCAAACGGCAGGTCTTGATTCTGGACTGTTGCCAGAGCGGCGCGTTTGGGCAGGGCGCAAAAAGTGCGCCCGGCGCGCAGGCGATTACCGACGCCACTTTTGAAGGGCGGGGGCGGGTGGTGTTGACCGCCACTGACAAAACCCAACCGGCCTGGGAGGGCAACCGGATCATTGGCGGCGTGGAAACTTCGATCTTCACTCATTTCATCGTCGAAGGGCTGAAGACCGGCGCGGCGGCAGACGAAGGCGGGCGAATCACGCCGACCCGGTTGTACGAGTACGTCTTCCCGAAAGTTGTGGAGGCCGTGCCGACCCAAAAGCCGCGCCTGATTGTTTATGACCGGGAAGGGGGCGATATTGTCATCGCCCGCAGTCCGCGCCCGCCTGCGCCCAAACTTCCGCCTGAGTTGCACCAGGCGATAGAAAGCGCATTTGCTGGTATTCGTGCTGGGGCGGTCAGCGAGTTGCGTCGCCTATTACTTGGTAGTGACCCGGCGTTAGCTCTGGCAGCGCGTGAAGCTCTAGAAAAATTGTTAGATGACGATAGCCGCCAGGTTTCCAATGCGGTAGCCAGTACACTTGGCGAAGCTCTTGCTTCATCACTGTCCCCTTCCGAATCGAAACCCAGCCCGATTGTTACAACACCTATTGTTGTTCCAACATCACTGCCCCCTTCCGAATCGAAACCCAGCCCGATTGTTACAACACCCATTGTTGCTACAGCATCACCGCCAGCTTCTGAATCGAAATCCAGCCCGATTGTTATTACGACACCAGTACCGCTTTCTAGTATTCTCACCCTCGAACATCCCTTCCATCTCGAACTCATCCGCATCCCGGCCGGAGAGTTTTTGATGGGGAGCGACCCGGCGAAAGATAAAGAAGCTTACGACGACGAAAAACCGCAACACCGAATTCATGTTGCCGAGTTTCATATTGGCAAGTACCCGATCACAAACGCGCAATACGTGGCCTTCAAGAAAACCCCGATTCCTTCCGGCAAGGAAAATCACCCAGTCGTTAGTGTTTCATGGAAAGATGCTGTTGCCTTTTGCGAGTGGTTGAGCAAAGAAACAGGCCAGGCTTTTCGCCTGCCGACCGAAGCCGAATGGGAGAAAGCGGCGCGAGGCGCGGACGGGCGGATTTATCCGTGGGGAGATGAGTGGGATCAGGCCAGGCTGAACAGCAGTGAAGGCGGGCCGGGGACGACAACGCCGGTGGACGCATATTCGCCAGCAGGCGACAGTCCTTATGGTCTGGCCGACATGAGCGGTAACGCTTGGGAATGGACAAGTAGTTTGTGGGGAAAGAATTTGGAGAAGCCCGATTACAAGTACCCTTACAACCCGAAGGACGGGCGTGAGAACCTGAACGCGCCAGACGATGTTCGGCGGGTGGTGCGCGGCGGGTCGTGGCTCGACTTTCGGAGGGATTGCCGCGCCGCGTGTCGGGACGGGGACGTCCCGGCGGACTTCTTCGATCACGTCGGTTTCCGGGTGGCGCGTTCCCCCGTTTTGCGCTCTTGAATTTCTGAAATTCCGAATCCCGATTCCTGATCGCTGGCTTTTTGAAACGCTAACAGAACTGCGAGTCCCCATTGAAATCCCGCGCGGAGCGCGGGCGGAATTTTTTTTGGGCGCTTTTTGAGTGAGCGGTTTATCCGCTCAACCCTGCAGTTTATTTGAATTGCTGGAGATAGACCACGCAATCCCGCATTTCGTCCGCAGAGAGTGAGTTTAGTAAGCGGAGTACGAGCCGGAGCAGTTCACCGAAACGCTGGCGACTGTATTGCTCGGATGAGAGGATGATGCCAGCGTGCGAAAGCCCGGTTTCGGCGTATGCTTTAGCCAACGGCAGAAAGTGGCGGACGTTGCAAGTGAGGAGCGTCATGTTATGCTCGGCGGCATAAGCCAACTGAGCCAGGTCATCGCTGTTCAGCAAACCGGCTTCAGCGGCACTCTGGGCCTCAAAGCCGCGCTCGCGCAGGGCAGGCGCTAACTCGCTGGTGATATCTTCGTCGGTGTAGAGAGCAACGAACAGACGAGGCGACTCAGCCATTGGCCTGAGTCTGGGGGAAGGTGATAAAACCGCGCTCGTCCATCGTCGCGAGTATTCTGCACTCGCTCGACCAGCCGCCCGCGAGGCAGATGAATGCGCGCCACGAACGGCTCGTCG
>CAYSIV010000385.1:0-370 GCA_964431175.1 uncultured Anaerolineales bacterium | reverse complement strand
GGCCTCAGCCAAAGCGCTCTCAATCCGGTTCGCGGCAATTTCCTGCTCAATCTCGACCCGGTGATCAAGGTAGTAGCTAATGGCATCATGCGCGGCGGTGGCAGTAAGATGAGGATACGTATGGAGAATGTCGTCCACCGAGTCGCCGGCCCGGTACATTTGAGCAATCAGACGCACCGAAATGCGAGTGCCGCGCACTATTGCCGAGCCGTCTACGCGCGCGATGTGTGGATGCTCAGTGGGTTGTTCAGCCGGAGTTGTTTCTGGTGTGGCAACAGTCACAGTCATAAACCTATCCTCAAAGCCATTTTAGCATAGTACTACAACGAAAAGTAGCATTACAACGAAAAGTAGGTCGCAACTAATGCGC
>CAYSIV010000384.1:0-5158 GCA_964431175.1 uncultured Anaerolineales bacterium | reverse complement strand
CCTCTACAGTAATTTATCATCGAAAGTTGTCTCACTCATTGTGACACAGAGGGTTCATCACTGCACGCGCAAGGCGGTCTTTTCTGGAGAGTGCCTTGATACTCTGTATAGCGTCGTGGGCTTGGAGCATAATCTCTGACGTGGCAATCCAATACTCAATCTTGTCGCTTCCGCTGATGTCTTCGGAATATGCCCTTACAAGTTCATCGATTTTTCCACTGAGGCCACTTAGTTTGCCTTCCGCGATTGCAAATCCGCCGCCCAGCGATACCATGTCAACAAGAAAACTGCCTGTGTTTCTCGGCACATTGGGCATGCCGATTTTATCAATATCCATAAGGATAAGGAACGCACGGGCGAGGGTGTTACAGTTTTCTTGCTGAACTGCTGTGTTCAACTCATGCCTTGCTTTATCCTCATTGCTGAGCATCGCTAGCGTCACTCCGAGTGCAGCATGGGCAGCGGGAAAAAAGCCATTGGCTTTCTTGATGGAAAGGGCGTATTCGCTTGCTCTCTCGTTTAGGGCTGATTGGTCGCCCGCTCTTACCTCCATATTTGAAGCGCGCTCGAAATGCTCCATAGCCTCGGGGGGCGGTTTTGGCGGAGGCGTGGTGGAAGATGCGGCTCTGTTCTTCGGCCAAAGTATCACAGCGAGGATAACTCCTCCGCTGAAAAGCATCCACATGAATCCAAAGCACCCCAACAGAATAAGGAGCAGGCCGACAGAGCTATCATTCATTTTGATTCCTCCTGACAGCCTCCTTGCTACAACGAGGTGGGCGAACTAAAGTTAAGGCCTCATTTGTGGCATAACTACTCCGAAGCTGGAACAAGCTTGCTCTTTTTTCTGTTTCATCTTAGCACAATACCCACTTGCTTGTTCATAGACAAATGTCACGAATTTGGGTACTACTCGCCACCCATGTATAATCCCCTCCATCCCACCTCCCTCAAAAGGCGACCATGCCACTCCAAAAGAACCAACCCTTCGACCTCTTCCAACTCGCCAAAAAATACGCCTGGGATCCGCAGGCGATTGAGTTGGCGTTCGTTGAAAGCAGATTTGAGGAGAGGGCGGCTCTCTAATCCGCCAACAACCTTTGTTCTCGCTTTTCCCCGGGTTCTGCTGGGGAGGCTTCCCTGCAGGAGGTGAGGCAACTTAAGACCAAAGGTGACGGTAGGATTAGAGCCAAACTTTAGACTATCGTAGTTCATTTGAAAAAATCCGTTCAATTCGCTAAATCCGTTGTCTAAAAAATGTGGCTTGATCCCTTCTTCCCCAACAAACTTATGCAAGACATTGTCGCTACCGTCGCCACCTTCGCCGTGGCGCTGACCTGGCTCCGGCTGATTGACATGCTGGCCCACCGTAGCCTCATCGAGCAACGCCTCAGCCGCAAGATCATTCACATCGGCACCGGCCCGCTGTTCGTGCTGTGCTGGAACCTGTTCAGCGCCGAACCCTGGGCGCGCTGGTCCGCCGCCCTGGTGCCGCTGGCCATCACCGGGCAATTCATCGCCGTCGGCGTCGGCTTAATCAAAGACGAGGCGGCAGTGAAGGCCATGACCCGCACCGGCGACCCGCGCGAGATTTTGCGTGGACCGCTTTACTACGGCCTTGTCTTTGTCGCCTGCACGGTGCTGTTCTGGCGGGGCTCGCCGGTCGGGATTCTGGCGCTGATGCTGATGTGCGGCGGCGACGGACTGGCTGACGTGATTGGCCGCCGATTTGGAAAAGCCAAACTGCCGTTCAACGCCGACAAGAGCTGGGCCGGGTCGGCGGCCATGTTCCTGGGCGGCTTCGGGTTTGCTTTTGGCTTCGTCGCCCTCTTCACCCTCTTCGGCAACTTTCGGCTTGATCTGCTCTCCGCCGCCGGAGCTATTGCTCTGATCTCGCTCATCGCCACTGTTGTCGAAGCTCTGCCGTTCCGAGACATTGACAACATCACCTTGACGGTGGTGGCATTGATCTTGGGGTTGTGGTTGCTCTAGCGCTTCCTTGCAAGACTTCCGAAGTCTCGCGAAGCGCTTCGGAAGTCTTGCTGGATGATTTCAATATGCCTCTGCTTTACACCCTCCTCGCTCTCTTCATTCTTTCCAACGCCGCCGCCATCGCCTTTGGCACGCCCAGCCCCGATCGAACGCGCCGCGCCATCCGCTGGCTTCAACGTAGCACCTCGTTGCAGTTGGCGATCATGGCCTGGCTGTTCTGGCTGCTGGCCGCGCGGGAAACGAAATTGTCTGCCTTCGCCCTGCTCGTCGCCGCCGGCATGAGCATTTCCTTCATCGCCGACCTGATCATGGCCGAGATCATCCGGGCGCCAAACCGGGTGATGGGCGGCATTGTCGTCTTTGGGTTGGCGCACCTCACTTACATTGGCGCTTACGTGTCCGGCGGGCAGGCATTGGGAATTTTGCGTCCGCCGCTCTGGGGTGGGGCGGTCGTTGGCTTTCTGGTTCTGGGGCTGGCCCTGTGGCAAATGCTGATCCGCAACCCGTCCGCGCCTCAGTCCTTGAATTACGGCGCTCTGGGCTATACTTTGCTCATCACCGTGATGGTTGCCACCGCCGTGGCCCTGGCCCTGGCCGAGGGGCGCCTGGCGCTGTTGGCAATTGGGGCGTCTCTATTTTTGATTTCGGATGTAATATTGGGCAACCATATTTTCCGCCAGAACAACTGGCCCTATGTGAGCGAAGTGATATGGCTTACTTACATCCTGGGGCAGGCGGGCATTGTGTGGAGCATCCTGCCTGCGCTCACTTTGTTATAACTTTTTTGCCGATACTCATGACCGTTGCCAATACCGACCGCATTCGCTCTCTGCCAAACAGCATGTACATTGTGGACACGCTGGCGGGCAGCGTGCTGGTCAACTGCCCCCCCGAAGCGCTCAAGCAATTGCTGGCTGAAGGGATCAAGACACCCAAGATCGTTTTATTGCCCCCCGACATGCCTGCCGGCCAGCAACTGGGTTCGATGGGTTTTGTGCGCCAGGGCATTAACTATGCCAGCGTCGAGTTTGTGCTCTACGCCAACTTCTTTGGCGGTGGGGGGCAACGCACGCGTCTTGTCACTCCCACAGCCGATCAAGCCCGCCGCCTGCGCCAAATTTTGGATGAGACCATCAATGGCCCCGAAGAAGCAGCCATTTACGGCAACTACGGCTGGTTGCAAAAAGAATGCGCCGCCGTCGGCTTTTTCCCCCCGCTGGGACGGCACCCCCTGGTGAGTGACCTGGCCGAAATCGTCAGCCTGGACGCCGATGGCGGTGATTTAGGGGATGGCGTCAGCGTCCGGCTGATAAGCGATCGTTTTGTCTTTACCGAGAACGGCGTGGAGGTGGCGATTCTGTCGACGGCGATTCAGGGGTCGCCGGTTCCGTTGGTGTTGGCCCCGCCTCGGCCTCTGCTCCGGCAAGAGATCACCTTGCAGTTCATCGGCGGCAGTGACGGCTTTGACCCGACCGGAATCACCACCTGCTTTCTGGCGTATCTCGGCCCAACCGTTCAAACCCAGGCCACCCTGTTTGATGCGGCCGCTTACCTGCGATTGCGACTCGGCAACCTCGGCATCTCGCCCAGTCAGATTTCGGAAATAGTTCTCTCTCACCTGCACGAAGATCACCTGGCCGGCCTGCCGGAGCTGATCCTCGTCGGCGACCACCGGGTGCGCCTGCTCACCTCCGACATCATTTACAAGGGCCTGCTTAAAGTGTTGAGCGCTATGCTGGCTGTCCCTGAAAGAGAAGTCGCTAACCTGTTTGACTACTATCCGCTCAACCCCGGCAACCCGCTGGTGCTGGAAGGCCGCCGCTTTGAGTCGATCTATGCCATTCACTCCATCCCGACCATTGCGGTCCGCGCCAACGCGCTTTGTTATTCCGGCGATATGCGCTATGACGAAGACTGGTTCAATGGCCTTGAAGAGCAGGGCATCCTCTCGCCTGCTCGCCACGCCGAGCTTGTTCACTTCGCCGATGGCGCTGACGTGCTGGTGCAAGATGTGGGCGGCGGCGCCATTCACACCACGCTCACCCCGGAACTCCTGCGGTCGCTCACCTCAACCGGCCGCCGCCTCATCCTGGCCCACATCGCCGGCGACAAGCATCTTCTCCCCGCCGATGATCCCGGCCTGGCCGCCAAAGTGGAATTTGCCGGGAGCGGCCACATCGCCGCCTTTGGCGAGGCGGTGTCTCACGAATCCCTGCAAAGCGTTGAGCGGGTCGAGACGATCTCGGCCTGCCCGCTGTTCTCGCGGCTGTCAGTCGGCCAGCGCATCATTCTGGCCGGGCAAACGTCTCTCGCCGAGTGGGCTGACGGACAAGTCATCATGCGCGACGGTGATTCTTCCGACGGCAAGACCTATATCATTCACTCCGGCCTGGTTGAAGTATGGGTGCAAGGGAAACAGGTGCGGGTGATCGGGCGCGGCAACAGCATTGGCGAGCGCGGCGCGTTGCAAGGCGACCCGCGATCCGGCACGCTCGTTGCCCGTGGTGAGGTTCAACTACTCAGCCTGAGGGGCGAAGTTTTCAAGCCTGTTGCCGAGGGTTTGGGTTTGATTGATGCCTTCAATCGCGCCGACTGGTTGTGGGCGCGGCCCGTGTTCGGCCAACTGCCGTGGGCCACATTGTTAGACCTGGCCCTCGACTTCCAGCCGCGCACGTTGGCGACGGGCGATCACTTGTTTGAATTTGGCGAGCACGGATACGAATGTTATCTGCTGGTGTCGGGCACGATTGCGGTATTGAATCAGCAGGGCGAATTGCTCGAAGAGTTGAAGACGCCCGGCGTGTTCTTCGGTGCTCGGGCGGCGCTGTTCGGCCAGCCGCGCAACGCCTCGGCCCATGCCACCGAGCCAACAGAAATTTGGGCCTTGCCTGCCCCGGCCCTGCAAAGGCTTCAAATGGTTTATCCCAACGTCCTGCTTCACTTGCGAGTGATGGAGTCGGGGCGGCACGGGCAATTGCCTTCCAGCTACGCGCCGTAGGGGCGTTCAATATGAACGCCCCTACGCAAACGCCGATAGCAAACCGGTGATATTTTCCCCCAGCGCGTCGTTGTTGTAACCGCCCTCCATCACCACCAGAGTCGGCAAGCCTATCGCCTCAATCCGCCGGCCAATCTCGCGAATGCCGTCGGTCGTCACTTCAAACTT
>CAYSIV010000383.1:0-5191 GCA_964431175.1 uncultured Anaerolineales bacterium | reverse complement strand
TCCTTTGGCCACTTGGATACCTGTGCAAGTTGTCCGGGCCGTTTGCTCAACCCGTCCAGAGCCGACGATGGGAGTTGAACCCATAACCCCTTGTTTACAAAACAAGTGCTCTGCCGATTGAGCTACGTCGGCAAGCGAAAAAAATACGCCAACCAATCCGGCGCGAACGAGATTATACCAGATGGATTTGAGGACGGTCAATGCCGATTTAAGGAAAAGGTGGGGCGGGCACACCGCCCCACCTTTGGTTCCGGCCCAACTCTACTTGCCGCGTGGCAGGCCGACGATCAGGGCGACCGGCCCCAGCGCCAACAACCACATCGCCCACCCCAGCCCAAACGTGTCGGCCACGCGCCCGATGATGAGCGGGACCAGCGTGCTGGTCACGCTAAACACAGCGCTGGTGGCTAACACCAGACCCGACTGCCCCGGCAGAGTCTCGTAACACTTTGCCCGCAGAACCGGCCACCAACCGGCCACGCTGAAGCCAATCACCCCAACCAGCACATACTTCAGCCAGATGACTGGCACGAGCAAGAAGGCCACGTAGGCAACCAACACCAGCACGGCCGAGACTCGCAAGAGCCACAGGCCGCGCACTTTCTCCAGCACTGGCGCCAGCAGAACATTGCCGATCAACCCGGCAATGGTATCCACAGCCACCGCCGCGCTCGCCGCCGCCAGGCTTACGCCGACCACGTCATGAAAATATAGCCCGTTCACTTCGAGAAACTTGTCGAGCATCAGATCGGCCAACTCGGTGAGCAACAGCCAGCGCAAAAGCTCGGGGTTGCGCAGGGCGCTTACAAGCGACTGGGCCATTTTGCGAAACGAGACCGTTTCTTCGGTTGCGCCAGCGTGCGCGTCGAACGATTGGCGCTGGCGCATGAACACGGCCAGATACAATCCGGCCACGCCCGCCAGAGCCAGATACAAACCCCGCCAGCCATAGCCAACGTAAAATGCCGCCGTTGCCGCCAACGGTGACACCGTCACTCCGATCGCGCCCAACACCGTCCAGCGAGCCATGGTGTTTTCGGCTCGCGCGGGATCAAGATCGATCAACGTGCCTTGCGCCAGGTTCACATACGCGCCGCTGGCCGTGCCCATGATTGAGAATGCGAGGAGGACGGTGGCAAAGAGTTGGCCGACAGCAACCAACAGCAACCCCAACACGGTGGCGGCCAACCCGCCCAACACCAGAGTCCGGCGGTGGCGCGTGTCGCCCAGCAATCCAATGATTGGCTCGCCGAAGAAGGCCGCCAGCCCGGGCACGGTGAGCAGCAAACCGACCTGAGTGTAGGTCAGGGCAAGTTCTGTTTTGAGATAAGGCAGAACCGCGCCCTGCAATCCATAAATCAACTCGTCCAACAATTCAACACCGTAGAGGGCGATGAAGAAGAGCGCGAACGAATTTCGTCGGGCCAATATATTCAATTTAGCAAGCATAAGAGACTCCTGTTTTCAGCCGTAACACCTTATGACATCAAACGATGAACGCTACGGTTTCAACAGGCGGAGCACGTGCTATCGAGTTGCGATAGCCGGTTGAGAGTTAACGGGGAGGATGGAAGGTTTGTTGTTTCACGTGCAAAAGTTTAATCGCCGCGAGGCAATGCGTCAAGGTTTCGGTTCTCGGCGATGACAATCATGCAGTCGAAAAGGTTGACCGGCGCCAGCCATGTTTGCCATGCCGGGAAACGACGCAACAGCGCCTCCAGCCCGCGAGAGATGAACGGAGCATACGCCCCCACCCGGCGAACCAGATGCCCCATTGTGAAGTAGCGCGTCTGCGTCTGAATATGTTTCACCGTGAAGCCGGAATCGGCTAACAGGCGACTCATTGTTTTTCGGGAGAAATAATGAAGGTGTATGCGAATCAACCACATCCAGCGCTCGCCCATCACCCGCGCCAGCGGACTGCCGATGTCCGGCGTACCCAGCCCCAACACGCCGCCGGGCCGCAACAACCGCCAACACTCGCGCGCCACCGCCGCCGGGTCAGGTACATGCTCGATCACATCCCACAACGTCACCACGTCAAAACTCCCTGACGGTATGCCGGGGTTGGGTAAAATGCCCGGCCACACTTCCAAGCCAAAGCCCTCCAACGCCATCTTTCGCCCCAGGCGTGACGGTTCCAAACCCGCCACTTGCCAGCCGCGCTTTTGAGCCACTGCCAGAGAAACGCCAGTGAAACAGCCTACATCAAGCAAGCGCCCACACGGCGCGAAACGTTCGATAAGCTCATAGTTGTCGGCAAACTGCCGCTCGCGCCCTGGCAGTTCACTCATATATTCCTGCACTTCGATTTCCCCGTACTCAATTTCGATGTCCGCCTCATTTGGCTGAGGATGGGCGTAGACCATGCCGCATGACCGGCATCGAATAATCGGCCCATGTCCGGTTTCAAAATAGAGCGACTCGGGGCGAGCCATCATGCCGGAAGTCGCCGGATACAAAGAGCGGTGTCTCTCACTGCCGCACACCGGGCAGTGTGCGTTATTTGGCGTCATGTAAGTGAAAAAGGTGTTTGGAAAACAAAAGCCATAACACCCGCAGTCCATATAAAAAAGGGGGAGCTGATGATCCGGCGCGCGTGTCGTAATGGGCGCCGACCGGGACTTCCACAATCCGCAGGCCAGCACGATGCGCTGTCATCAACAATTCGGTGTCGAAAGGGTAGCCGCTATCGAACTGTCGAAATGGCAGACGCTGAATCGCCGCCCGCGTCATGGCCCGAAAGCCCTCGTGCCACGAATGGTAGCGCGCGCCAAACATGAGATTCTGGATCGCCGTCAGCCCCACATGGCCCAAAAACCGATGCGCCGGCATCGGCCCACGAATGGCCGCGCCCAGCCAGCGCGACCCTGCTACTTTAGGAGCCTTGTGCAATATCCCGGCGATGCGCGATCCAATGACGATGTCGGCCTGGCCGGAAAGAATCGGCTCAATCATTTGTGGAATTTCTTCGGGGAAGTGGCCGCCATCGGCATGCAACAACACAACAATCTCTGCGCCGCTGTTCAGGGCGGCCTCGTGAAGCGTAATCTGCGCGCCGCCATAGCCTCGGTTCTCGGCGTGGCGCAAAGCAGTGATGCCCGAAATCGCCGATAACACCTCAAAAGTGTTATCCCGGCTTCCATCGTCCATCACAAGGACTTCGTTAACAACGCCGCGCGGGATACGAGCAACAACTTCGGTGACTACTCGCCCAGCGTTGTAAGCAGGGATGATGACAATGGTTTTCATAAGTAGACATTCTGCCGCGAGTAGTAATCGCGCAGATCAACCAGCATTTGCCGAACGCTTGGCGTAACGATTCCCAAATCGGCCAAACGTTTGCTACTTAGCGATCGGTCATAGCGAAATTTATTGTCAGGTCGAATGATTACGTCTCGCTTATCAAACACTGACTGCGCCAAGCATAAAAGTTCATATTTGCTGATAGTTTCACCATGAACATGCAGAAGGCCAGCCACTTCTTGCCTAATCAAAGTCACAACAACATGGGCAAACTCAAGCGTCGTTAGGCCAGACCAACGTGCGTCGGCGAAACCAGGCACTTCGCCAGTTTGGGATAGAAACCAATCTAACAGGAAGTAACGGTGCTCACGAAAACGTTCGTGACCGATGAAAGAGGTGCGAATAGTAAGGTGTGGCGCATGGCTCACTTCGCCTAATAATTTCATTCGACCGTGCAGATCGGGTGGGTCAGGCACATCGTCTTCGTCATAGTTGCCACGGCGGCCAGAGAAAACGCAATCGGTGCTTAGTTGGATAAGGCGTACACCGCGCCGGTCGCAGTAACCAGCTAGGACATGCGGCGCGAGCGCATCTATTTTGATCAAATCAACTGTCGTGTATAGTGAATGAAGATGCCGGACGATTCCGGCGCAATTAACAACTACATCAGGCGCACAATACAAGCCCGGATCAATCTTTTCACCTACTGTCAGATCGCATTCAAACAATCTTCCTGTATCTGCTTGCAAGAAAGCCCGGGGTTGTTCGCTAAGTCGGCGGGCAGTGCCATACACCTCAAAATCAGGTTGGCGACGAGCTACATCGAACAGAACGTGGCCCATCATTCCGGTTGCGCCGATGATCAATACCCTCATCGTTCAATTTTGAAAATCAAGCAGGGGGCCTGCACCGAGAGCTTTCAGTTCGCGATCAGCACGAGCAATTAATGACTTGATCTGCTCTGGCTCAACAAGATAATCACGAGAAGTGTATTCTTTTGGCAAAGCCTGAAGACGAGCTTTGCTCCACCAGGGCCGAATTTTGTAGTAATTGCCCAGGTCCTCAGTGAAAACAAGCTCTTCTTCAGAGATCAGAATCTCATTGAGTTTCTCCCCGGGCCGAAGGCCGATCTCGTCGAACTCTACCTGTCGGCCTGCCTCTTCAGCCAAAACGGCGGCAATATCCATGAGCCGCCCTGCCTGCACTTTACGCACGAAAATTTCACCACCCTGAGCCGATTCTACAGCCTCCAACAATAACTCAACCGCGTCACTAGACGTGAGCAAGAAGCGCGTCATGGGTCGGTCGGTAATCGTCAGGCGCTGACCCAAACGAAGCTGGCGACGGAAAGTTGGTACTACAGATCCACGCGACCCCAGCACATTACCAAAACGCACACAGGCCAAACGTGTCCCACTATTTAACCGAGACAGATTGCTCTGCAGAACGATGCGTTCTTGCAAAGCTTTTGTCATTCCCATCACGCTCACTGGCTTGATGGCTTTATCGGTGCTGATCACTACAAACGTTTCAACCCGGTGCTGGAGTGCGGCGGCCACGACGTTTTCAACCTCCAGCACGTTGGTCTGAATCGCCTCCAGCGGAAAGTGTTCAGCGGTTGGCGCCTGCTTAAGAGCGGCGGCCTGAAAGACGACATCAACGCCCTTCATCGCATCGAACACTGCTTGCCGATTGCGGATATCGCCAAGCACGAAAGCCAGCTCTCGCCGGTCGCGATAAAGCTCCCGCATATCGTGCTGTTTCTTTTCGTCCCGGCTGAAAATACGAGTTTCGCGGACGCCAAGCCCCAACAGCGCATGCGTGATGAAATGACCGAACGACCCGGTTCCACCAGTGATTAGAACGGTTTTATTCTGCAACATATTTAGGCCAGCAATTCTCAATCTGAAAGATCTAAGCCAGGAGGGATGTCGATTTCGAGGCC
>CAYSIV010000382.1:0-5223 GCA_964431175.1 uncultured Anaerolineales bacterium | reverse complement strand
CCGATCAGAACATCGTCGCCTACTGCCGCATCGGCGAGCGCTCGTCGCACACCTGGTTCGTGCTCACCTACCTGCTCGGCTATCCCACCGTCCGCAACTACGACGGCTCGTGGACGGAGTGGGGCAACCTCGTCGGCGCGCCGATTGAAAAACCGTGACGACAAACGTCAAACGTGAAACGTCGTGTTGGCATAGCCCCCTGTGGGTGTCGTTGACCGGGACGGCAAGCCGCGCTTATTGAACGCCGGCGTGGCCCGGGCTGAGAAACTGGAACAACAACTTCTTGAAGCAGGATTAAGGGTCAACGGATGAAACGGATTGAACGGATATGGCCAACAAAAATCATCCGCTAAATCCGTTCAATCCGTTGACCCTACCAGGAGCTTTATCATGAGCATTGCCCTTGAACACCTTGACCCCAACTCGGTTGAGTTGAGTCACGAAGAAATCAGGCGCTATTCGCGCCACCTGATCATGCCCGAGGTGGGCTTGAGCGGGCAGAAGAAACTCAAGGCCGCCTCGGTGCTGTTAGTGGGCACCGGCGGGCTGGGGTCGCCGCTGGCGATGTACCTGGCCGCCGCCGGCGTTGGCCGCATTGGTCTGGTGGATTATGATGTCGTAGACGCCAGCAACTTGCAAAGGCAGGTGGTGCATGGCACATCCACCATCGGCAAGCTGAAAGTAGAGTCGGCCCGGGACAGGATTCTGGACATCAACCCGGACATTCAAGTGGACGTGTACAACGAGTTGTTCACCTCAGCCACGGCGATAAGAATTGCTCAACCATACGACATCATCATTGACGGTACCGACAACTTCCCCACTCGTTATCTGGTGAACGACGTATGCGTGTTGCTGGGCAAGCCAAACGTCTACGGTTCAATTTTCCGCTTTGAGGGACAAGCGTCGGTTTTTTGGGCCAAGCATGGGCCGTGTTACCGCTGTCTCTTCCCAGAGCCGCCCCCCCCCGGCCTGGTGCCGTCGTGCGCCGAAGGCGGCGTCTTCGGCGTTCTCCCCGGCACGGTTGGCACGATCCAAGCCACTGAAGCCATCAAGCTCATCATCGGCGTGGGCGACTCGCTCGTGGGGCGGCTTCTGCTATACGATGCGCTGGCGATGACCTTCGACGAAGTGAAGCTTCGCAAGAACCCGAACTGTCTGGTTTGCTCCGATCATCCAACCGTCACTGAATTGATTGACTACGAGCAGTTCTGCGGCATGCCCATGAACGATCATCAGGGTGATGTCGGCTCCGGCGAAGGCTGGGACATTTCGGTGCAGGAACTGCGGCAAAAGATGGAAGCCAGCGGCGGGGTGAAGGACTTCCGGCTGATTGACGTGCGCGAGCCACACGAGTGGGAGATCGCCCACATCGAAGGCGCTGAGCTGATCCCGCTGGGCCAAATCGTAGCCCACATGAACGAGTTAGACTCGGCCCAGGACATTGTGTTGATGTGCAAGAGCGGCGCGCGTTCAGGCCGAACGCTCGACCTTTTGCGCGGCGCGGGCTTCCGCAAGCTCAAGAACCTCAAGGGCGGGATCACGGCCTGGGCGCGGGAGATTGACCCGGAAGTGCCGGCTTACTGATTTTGGATTGGGGATTAAAAACGTTCGCGGCTCCGAAGGGGCCGCAAATGTTTTTAGAGTAGCTCCTCAAACAAATCCGTCTCCATCTTGCGCCCGCCGTTCACTCAAGGGATTGAATATTGAAATTGAAACGTCCACAGATAATCAACGAGCGCCCAGGTTTGGGCCTCGGTAAAGATCGGCCCCCAGTAGGGCATTCCGGTGCCCATGCCGCCGCGAATGATTTTGCCCTGTAGCAAAGCCGGGCTGGCGCTGAGCATCTTAGCCGGGTCGGTGAAATCTCTTGGCGCCTGAGTGTTGTGCCCAAACTCCACCTGAGCCGAATGATCAACGCGTTTGAGCGACTCGGCGGCAATGCCGTCACCCTGGCCTGCTTCGCCATGGCAGGCGGCGCAGTTTGCGGCATATAGCGTTTTGCCTTCGGCGAGCGTCTCAGGCGTTGTGTTGGATTGCCACATGAAGGCAACCAAATCCCAAACTTCGGCGTCACTCAATCCACTCGAGAGCTTGTCCGCGCGCAGGGTTTGCCACACTTCGGCGGGAGCATGACGGCGGTAATTGTCGAGGGCGAAATAGGCCGGTGGCCGCATGGCCTCGAAAGCAGAGCCGCGTCCGGCAGAGGGTCGCCCGTCAGGGACGACGCCAGCGTCGGAGCGCTCGTCAATATTGAGGCCCAGGGTGACGTAAAGCGGCGGGGTTTCGATTGAGGGCGCAGTCGTCGGGCCGCTCACTTCAATGGTGCCCCGCATCCGCCAGTGGCCCAAGCCACACCAGCGCGTGCAGTAGAAAACATATTTGCCGGGTTTATCAAACGCGAGCGTGGTTTCGATCATTTGCCCGGGCGGCACGTCAATCGCAAGCACATCGCTTTGCCCAATAGCGAAGCCGTGCATTACATCGTCAGAGGTCAGGCGCAGGCGAATCGGTTGACCCACAGTGGCGGTCAATTCGGCCGGCCCCCACCCGCCGGCCTCGGCGACGCGCGCGTGAATCTCAATGGCTTGATCCTGCCCAACCCATCGCGCCAGCAAGGCGGCCAGCGGCAAACCGATGGCCAGACCCAGAGCGAACAAACGGGCCGCGCCTTCAGCCGTCAACCGATGAGCAACCATAACAACCCCAATGCCGCCGCCGCGCAGAAACCGACGACGGGCATGGCTTGCCGCCATTGGCCCCCGACCTCCCTCGCCAGCCGAACCGCCGTGGCGCTGGCCCAAACCAGCCCGCCGACGACAACGCCGACTTGCAGGGCCGGGATGACCGCTGTCAGGTAGGGTGTCCAACTCAGGCGGGCCGTGCCAAACAAATTCCAACCCCAGCCGAGCGGGTCAGAGAGGGCAGGCCAGAGATAAGAGAGGTTGGCGAACACAAACGAGAGGCTGAAAGCAATCCAGGCGGTGAGGCCGAGAGGAACGAGCGCGTAAGCAAAAGTGGTGAACGATTTACGCAGGTTGCTTCGAGTCCCCTCCATCCTTTTGCCAATGAATACTGCGAGGGTGAACAAGCCGGGCAGTAAACCGAAGATGAAAGCCAGAAAGGTGGCCGCATAGGCAAACCAGGCCGCTGACCCCACGTTGTAAGCCGCCGACTTGAGCGCGCCCCACGGCCCCAGCATCACCGCCGAATACACCAAAGCACTGCCAAGCATGATGAAGGCTTTGAAGGCCTCATCCAATTTGCGCCCGGTCGGTTGCAACAGGTCGGCGCCCGGCGGCCGCAAGTTAATGGCAATATTATCGTGGGGGCAAGTGCGCAAACACTCGAAGCATGTGCCGCAGTAGGTGTTCTTCGTCAGCCCGCCCGGAAACACTTGCCAGGGGCAACCGTAACCGTCCGGGCTTCCGAGGTAACATGTTTTCTCGGTGTGGGCGGCGCACACGGCTGTGTCTTTCACCCGCACTTCCAGCGGCGCAACCTGCGAGTAAAGTCCAATGAAACCGCCGACCGGGCACAGGTAGCGGCAAAAGGCGCGTCGTTCAAAGATGAGGCTCGCGCCCAGAGAGACGAACAGAAATGCGGCGAGCACGATGGCGGTGACGCTCGGTTGGGTAAGCACCACGGCGCTGAAAAGCGCGACCAGCGCAAACGATCCATTCTGCAACCAGATGTTGCGTAGTTTATTGGGCCAACGCAGGCCGAGGCCAAGGCCGCGCCCTGCCGGTTTCAAAACTGCGCCCCGCTGAAGCCACTCACCGGCGACCGGGATTGGGCACACACTGCACCACCCGCGCCCGAGGGCCGGCACCACGATGAGCATCAGCAAGGCCCACCAGGCGATCCAGACGAAGACAATGCTGAAGTTGTGACTGCCGACCGGAGTCCCGAACAATCCGGCGAAGATGGCGAAGATAAACCCGCCCAAAGCGATGGCTTGGGCAATAAACTGCGGCCAGCGGCTCTTGAGCAAGGGCTTGACGAGCGGCAATCGGGTAAGGTCGTAGCGTGTCATCGGCGGCTCACGAGTGCCCCGGCAACGGCGGCCAAAACTGTGAGACCGGCCGCCCGCCACAACAACCAGTTCGGCCCGACGCTCAGCTTCCCGATCATGAATGGATGCAGCGGGCCGCACGTTGCCGAACACCGGAAGCGGAATGATCCGGGTTTGTCGGCAATGAAAGTGAGGCGGGCGGTTTGGCCGGGGTCGGCGATGAGGTTGAGGTCATAGCCATCGAGGTAGAGGCCGTGAACAACATCGGCGGCGATCAGCTCCAGCGTGACGCTATCACCGGGATTGACGGTAATGGCTGGCGGGCTGTAGTTGAAACTACTGGCTTCAACACGGATGGTGCGATCGGTCGGCGGGAGAGCAAAAGACGGCGCGGGAGCCAGCCAGATCGCCAACCCCAGCGCCCCGATGATTATCAACCCCAGACGACGCCCATCAATTTGCATCGGTCACATCAAGGCATATTCGACGGGCCGTATTTGGCGTATGTATCATCCACGTAGCTCTTTATCTCTTGGGGACTTTTGCCCTGCCTGAGCAACCGCATTGTGTCTTGGGTAATGTCCACGCAGATTGAACAACCGAGAGCATGAGAGTCAAATTTGGTCTTGCCGTCGGCTTCAGTGCCGGCCACGTAGCAGGCATAATTTGAGGTGTGGCCCATTGCGCCGCAACCGCAATAGCATGGAATTTGCGTCATCAACTCCGGGTTGGCGGCCGCAAACTGGTAGGCCTGTTGCACCGACACAGGCGCGTCTTGTACCTCAGTTGGCATTTGGCTGAGTGGAGCCATCATCAACTCGTGGTCACTGCCGGTTGCGCCCGCGCCACATCCGGCAGTCAGACTGCTCAAAAGGATAATCAGGATCAGAGTTGGGAAAAGGAAAAAGCGTTTCTTTAGCATAGCGCCTCTTGAGAGCCTGTTTAATAATTGCTCCCCAACCGCGTCCTCGCGGGTGGCCCGAAGGGGCCCGCGAGGACGCGGGCTTTGAGCATTTTCCAAACAGGTTTTGAAGGTCTGATGACCGTAGTGTAGCCAAGCTGGGGAGAAGAATAAAGTGACAAATAGCATCTAGATCGTAGACTCTTGGCAGGGTGAATCGGCAACTCGCATATCATATTCAGACAAGCGCGCCCGGTCATGCGCCAAATGGCCTATATTGGACTCTATTCAAAATAAGCCAGTGCGC
>CAYSIV010000381.1:0-5282 GCA_964431175.1 uncultured Anaerolineales bacterium | reverse complement strand
CGACGATGGCCATTCATATCAATTGGGCCACTGGATTCCCGCCAAAAACACGCGGCGCGAAGCGTGACAGGTAGCATTAGGCTGAGAAGTTACCATATATTGCACATAACATCGGATTTACCTATACAATAGGTTACCGAAACTCTTTCAAAGCCTCAACAATCTGAATTAACTGCGGGAGTTTAGCAATGGCACACTCGACTTTATCTATCGCCGAACATTATGATCCCTTTGAAATGGCTGACCCGTTTCCGTTCTATGCCAGGGCGCGTCAGGAAGAACCGATCTTCTTCAGCCCCGACCTGGGCTATTGGGTTGTGACGCGCTATGAAGACGTGAAGGCGGTCTTCAAAGATTTGCCGACGTTTTCGTCGAAAATCTCGGGAACGCCAATACGCCAACCCAGCCCCGAAGCCAAACAAATCCTGGAAGAGGGTGGTTTCAAAGTATATTCCGGCTTGTCGGGACGGATGCCGCCTGACCACACCCGGATTCGCAGTTTTATCAACAAGGCGTTTACGCCGCAACACATCCGGGTGTTGGAGAATCCGATTCGCAACCGGGTCAAAGAGATCATCGGCCAATTTTCCGGCGGCCGGGCCGACATCGTCCGTCAGTTCACCTACGACTTGCCCGCCCTCGTTCTGTTTATGCTGTTGGGCATTCCTGATGAAGACGTGCGCGACATCAAGGAATGGTCCGCCAGCCGGATTGCGCTTCAGTGGGGCGACGCCAATGACCAGGATCAACTCAAACATGCCCGCAACCTGGTCAAATACTGGCAATACTGCAATGAACTGATTGACAAACGTTTTGAAAAGTTGGGCGACGACTTGCCCAGCGACCTGGTGCGGATCTACCACGCCGGCGACCACACGATCACCCGCGAAGAAATGGCAACCGTCTGCTACACCATGTTGTTTGCCGGGCACGAAACGACCAGCCACATGCTCGCCGAAGGCATCAAGACGCTGTTGACCCACCGCGAGAGCTGGGAAGCGATCTGCGCCGACCCGTCGCTGATTCCTAACACGGTGGAGGAAATTTTGCGCTGTTGTCCGCCCATCTTTACCTGGCGGCGAATCACCACCAGGCCGACGACGCTGGGCGGGGTTGACCTGCCGGAGGGGGGGCCGCTGTTGCTGGTGCTGGGGTCGGCCAATCGCGATGAACACTGCTTTCGGGACGGCGAGGCGTTCGACATCCAGCGGGAAAACGCCAAAGACCACCTCACCTTCGGACACGGGGTGAAGTTTTGCCTGGGCGCTCCACTGGCTCGCCTGGAAGGACGCATTGCCCTGGAAGAGTTAAGCCGCCGTTTTCCATCTCTGCGCCTCGCTCCGAATCAAACCATCAACTACCTCCCGAACATGATGTCACGCGGCCCCCTGCAGGTGCGGGTTGAGTGGGATGTGGCATAAACCACTTGGGTTTATGCGCGCCGACTCTGCATTTGGTACAATAGACTCTATCGGAAATAGCGGCCTTCGACAGGCTCAGGCCGCGTATGGCAGGCTCAGGCCGCGCGCCGACGCGAAGCGGTCGAAGCGCGCACTGGCTTATTTTGAATAGAGTCCAATACTCCACGTCAGGAGGCGGCCGCTCATGGGCAAGCATCAGGGCGAACCGGCCTCGGCGCTTTTCTAATTTCACCGCAAAGTCGCAACCCCGCAAAGAGAAGCGGGGCAGGCGAGCGCAAAGTTTTTTGTCTTAGTCTTCGCGTCCTTCGCGCCTTCGCGGTTAATTCATCAGGAGACCATCATGGGACTACTCACCGGCAAGACGGCATTGATTTTTGGCGTGGCGAACGATCATTCGATTGCCTGGGGCATCGCCCAGGCCCTGCGCCGCGAAGGCGCGACTCTGGGTTTCAGTTATGCAGGCGAAGCGTTGCTCAAGCGGGTCAAGCCGCTGGCCGACTCCGTCGGCTCAACCTTTGTGGAGCCGTGCGACGTGACGAAGGACGAAGACATTGCGGCCCTGTTCGAGAAAGCCAAAGCCGCCTTCAGCCAGATCGATATTTTGATTCACGCCGTGGCCTTCGCCAACCGCGACGAGCTAAACGGCCCGTATTACAACACCAGCCGCGCCGGCTTCCACCTGGCCCTCGACGTGTCGTGCTACTCATTCACGGCCATGGCCCGCGCCGCCCTGCCGCTCATGAAACCCGGCGGCTCAATGCTCACCCTGTCTTACTATGGCGCCGAGAAGGCGGTGCAGAACTACAACGTGATGGGCGTGGCCAAGGCCGCCCTCGAAGCCTCGGTGCGCTACCTGGCCGCCGACATGGGGCCGAACAACATCCGCGTCAACGCCATCTCGGCCGGGCCGATCCGCACCCTGGCCTCCGCCGGAGTCTCCAGCTTCAAGGCCATGTATGGCGAATTCAAGAACATGGCTCCCCTGCGCCGCAACGTGACCATTAACGATGTGGGCAACGCCGCCCTCTACCTCTGCTCCGATTGGGCCGCCGGGGTGACGGGCGAAATTCACTACGTAGACGCGGGATTCAATGTGATTGGGATTTCGATGGGAGGGAAAGAGTAGAGACGATTTTGCGGTCATCTCTTGGCGGGTTAATCACTATTGGGCGCGCAAACAAAATACCGAATTTGGTGAAGACATGGCAATTACTATAACCGATGAGGTTTTAGTCGCTTACTCACAATGTCCCCGCAAAGCGTACCTCCTACTGTATTCAGAGGAACGTGGTCAATTGCATGAAATTCAACAAATTCTGGAGCAGAGACGACTTGCCAATCAGTGTAAGCACCTCGATATCCTCAGGCAAAACAACAAGCCTAATGTGTATCCCCACAATGATGAAAACTTCAGAAAAGGCTGTGAACTTCTAATCAATGCTAGACTAACTGCAAATGAACTACAAGCAGATTGCGATGTCTTGACTAAGGTCAACAAGCAAACATATGAGCCGACCATCTTCATAGGTACTCACAGCGTCAATGACAGCGACAGACTCCGTCTCATGTTCATTGGACATGTGCTGGGGAAAATTCAAGACAGTCCTCCTGTAACTGGAAATTTAGTCGCTATGGACGGCAAGCCGTCCTCAATCAAGCTACAACAAGGCCAGAAAACGTTAATTTCATTGCTGGATCCATTGCAACAATGGGTGGCAAATGACTCTTCTCCTACTGAACCGCCTGCTATATTGAATAAGCATTGTCCCATATGCCAGTTTCGGACTCAATGTGGGACTAAAGCTGAACAGGAAGATAATCTGAGTCGTCTGAACGGCGTTACACCCAGGGTGATTCGCAGATATGAGAGGAAAGGAATCTTTAGTGCCAAGCAGCTATCTTACCTTTTCAAGCCGCGCAAGCGCAAGAAACGCGCAAAAAATCCACCACCAACAATTCACAACATTGAACTGCAGGCCCTTGCTATCCGCACCGGTAGAATCTATCTCCAAGAGCTACCCACGTTGACTCGCCAAGAAACAGAACTGTTCTTGGACATCGAGAGCGTGCCCGACCAAGGCCTACACTATCTCCTTGGCCTGTTGGTTTGTCAGGGAGAGACTGTCACTTATCAGCCTTTCTGGGCAAACAAGGCCGATGATGAGGAGTCAATATGGCAAGCATTTTTGGCACTGGTCAATCAATACCCGGCTGCTCCGATTTATCACTATGGCAGTTATGAACCTCGCACCATTGCCAAGCTCGCTAGACAGCACGCAACCGACAGCGAAAATCTGAATAAGCGCATGATCAATGTTCACAAGCAGATTTACGGCAAGGTCTACTTCCCTGTCTATTCTAACCGATTGAAAGATGTAGCCCGCTTCGTCGGTGCTACTTGGACACACCCGGATGCCTCTGGCTTACAAAGTATCGTGTGGCGGTACAAGTGGGATGAAACCCACGAAAACCAGTACAAAGATATGTTGTTGATATATAACGAGGAAGATTGCCGTGCGCTGAAGTTATTGGTTGAAGAGCTTTTCAAGATCCAACTCTCGGCGAATACGTTGGCTGAAGTTGATTTTGCTGACCGGTATAAACAGCAGACCACAGAAGCGAGCGAGAAGGTCGTCAGCCAGTTTAAAGAAATTCTTGAGTTCGCCCATTTTGATTACGATAAAAAGAAAATTCGCTTTCGACAAGAAGACAAAAATGAAGAATCTAAACGGGACAAGACAGAAGTACGAAAATTGGCGTCGAAGAAAGCTCTTGGAAAAGTGGCCAAGATACGGCGAAAAGTTAGAAAAATCGAGCGGGCACGGCAGGAAAAAGTCTGCCCTGAATGTGGATACGAGCCACTAACACTAACAAAGACTATATCAAGGAGATTTATAGTTGATCTTGTGCTCACAGAAAACGGCATCAAAAAGACTGTAACCGAATACAACGGGGTCAAGGCTTTTTGTTCAAAATGTAAAAAGACTTATGCGCCTTCAAAAATACGCAAGTATCCTAAAAACCAAGTGTATGGGCATGGTTTTGGAGCTTGGGTAGTTTATCAGCGTGTAGCGTTGCGCTTGCCCTACGAAAGTATCGTTGAGTCAGCGTTTGAGCAATTCAGTGAAACTTTCAGCGTGCCTCAGCCTCTGAAGTTTTTGGAACAGTTTGCCGAATACTATACTAGAACAGAAAGACAGATTACTGAGAGCATGTTGAGAAGCCCATTTGTTCATGTGGATGAGACAAAAGCTAATATACAAGGCACTAATTGGTATGTATGGGTCTTCACAGATGGAAAGCGGGTGATTCTTAAACTTACAGACACGAGGGAAACAACTATCGCACAAGAGTTCTTAGCTCAATACCACGGTGTTCTGATTGCAGACTTTTACGGTGGATACGACTCTGTCAAGTGCAGACAACAACGGTGTTGGGCTCATCTTATCGGAGATCTTAACGATGACATCTGCGAACATCCTTTTGACAAGGAATATGAAGCGTTTGTTTTGGAGGTCAGAAATCTTATATTGCCAATCATGGAAGCCGTTCAAAAATTCGGATTGAAAAAGCGACATCTTCATAAGTTCATGAAACGGGTCAATGAATTCTATGCAAGAGTGATTGTTGATAAACAATACAAGTCTGATCTGGTTTGTACCTACCAGAAACGATTTATCCGATATCGAGACAGTCTTTTTACCTTTCTCGAGCTAGATGACATACCATGGAACAACAATGCAGCCGAGAGAGCTATTAGACCCTTTGCGATACAAAGGGATATATCTAAAAGTCCATTTCATGCGTCTGTACTTCGTAACTATCTGGTCTTGTTGGGGATTCGCCAAACATGCCGATTCC
>CAYSIV010000380.1:2223-5354 GCA_964431175.1 uncultured Anaerolineales bacterium | reverse complement strand
TCTCGATGTTCGGCATGAACTGTTGAATCAGTCTCGCTAACTCAAGTTCGAGTGGACTGGGTGCGCCGTAACTGGTGCCGCGCGCGGCAGCCTCAGCGATGGCTTGCACGACACGAGGATAAGCGTGGCCGAGGATCAGCGGCCCCCACGAGAGCACGTAATCCACGAAGCGATTGCCGTCTACGTCATACAGATATGCGCCCTCGCCCCGATCAATGAACAACGGCTGGCCGCCCACCGCGCGGAAGGCGCGCACAGGCGAGTCCACGCCGCCGGGCAGTAGGGTTTGGGCTTCGGCGAAGAGCTGGGCAGAGCGTTGGGTGTTGAGCATTGCTGATCCTCAGACCCCCTCAAGCCATTACCGGCGCGGTGGCCGACTTTTCCGCCGGTTGCGGCTGAGTCGCAAACCAAAAGCCCAGGAACATGAGGCAGGCCCCGAGGAGTTCGCTCAGGTACAACCAATCGGCAAAGCCAAGCTTGATGAACGTGCCGGCGCTGGCGGGAAAGAACGCGCCTACGGCGATGAACACGTTGCCGAGCACGCGGTTCGGCAACACTCGTTTGCGCCAGAACAGGTAGGCGCTCCACAGCGCGCCGCCGATCAGGCCAACGGTTCCGTAGATATTGAGCAGGATGGTGAGCAGGACGATGAGGCCGCTCCGGGTGAGGATGTCTCTGTATTGACCGGAGATAGGTGTGCCCAGACGGAAAGCGGAGGCGTCCAACGGGGCGGCGAAAACCCCGCCGATTGCCGCCACAGACGCAATAAGGAGCAGTACGGTCAGCGCATGGGCGACGCCAGGCTTGCGGATCAGCAGATAAATCGTCCCCTGGCCTAGCCAGGCCGCCGTGAGCATTGCGCCGCAAAGATACCACAGGCGCAACATCAACGGACTCCAATTTACGGCGAGGTAGGCTTCGGTAAACGTTCCAATGGTGTACAGCGCCAACCCGAGGCCCCAGACGAGCTGGTGCGGTCGCCGGTGCCGCCGGACGTAACGGCCCAACACCGCGATGGTGAAGACTAGCATAATCCCGGTCGAGAGAAATGGTAGAACGTGTACGATGTCCATGAGATGCCTCCAAACTTAGACGAGTGTGTGTTCTGATGACGGCAACGGTAGAAATTTCAGCACAGCTTCCGCCGCCGCTTCGCCCGATGCGATGCAGTCCGGTATCCCGATGCCGCGATAGGCATTGCCCGCGACGAACAGGCCGGGATGAGTGGCGAGGTGCTTGTCAATGGCCGCCAAACGATCCAGATGGCCGAGCGTGTATTGCGGCATCGCCTTCGGCCAACGGAAGACGCGGTGCAGAATCGGCGGCGTGGTGATGCCCAACGTGTGTCGCAGTTCGTCGCGCACAAGTTTAAGCAGATCGTCATCGGCGCTGTCGAGCGCGCTCTCCTGCCCGGCGCGGCCCACAAAGGCGCGGATCAACCCGAAGCCTTCGGGCGCGCGGTGCGGGAATTTAGTCGAAGTCCACGTGCAGGCGAGAATGGGGCGGTTCTCGGTGCGCGGGATGATGTAGCCGTATCCATTGAGCGGGCGCGGAATATCGGCGAGCGGGTGGGCAACAGAAACGGTGGCGGTGGAAACGTAGGGGATGCCGCGCAGAGCAACCGAGAGTTGAGAATCGAGATCGGCGATCAAATCGGCGGTAATGAACGAGGGTGTGGCAAAGATGATGGAATCTGCTGTGAGCGACTCGCCGTTCTCAAGCCGCACAACATATCCCGGTGACGCCGACTCCACACGGGTCACCCGACTTCCCAACCGAACGTCTACCCCGCCCAAGCGTTGCTCTAGTGACTCCACTATCTCAGCCAGGCCGGTGGTGGGAGTGAGAAAGGCCGCCCACTTCTTTGCGCCCGGCTTCGGCGCGGGCGCTTTGTTCTTCGCCGCCAACATGCCTTTGATCAGGCCGCCGTGTTCGAGCTCGGTCTGTCGCAATTGCGGGAAGGTGGCGGCCAGACTCAACTGCTCGCCATCGCCCGCATAAATGCCGCTCATCAACGGCTCGATCAACCGATCATACAGTTCGCGGCCCAGCCGCCTTTCGACGAATGCCGCCAACGGCTCGTCGCCGTCGCTTGCGCCCCGTTCTGCGGGGTGAGTCGAGCGCGGCGGGATGAGGTAATCGAGTCCCATCCGCAATTTTCCGAGCGGCGAGATCAAGCCCGTCTTCACCATCGGCCCGAAGCGCGAGGGAATGAGTCCGGTGAGGCCTTCGGGCAGTTCGTAAAGTTTGCCGCCGCGCATCACATATGTGCGGCGAATCTTTTCGTTCGTGCCGTGCAGTCGCGCTTCGAGTCCAAGTTCGCGGCACAAGCCGAGGCCACGCGGCTTGAGTGAAAGGAACGTGTCCGGCCCGCCTTCGATGACGAAGCCATCCACCCGGTCAGTCACGATCTTGCCGCCGAGGCGCCGATCGCCTTCAATGAGCGTTATCGCCAAATCGGGTGCAGTTTGTGTCAGCCGATACGCCGCCGCCAGCCCCGCAATGCCCCCGCCGGCAATCACCAGCTTCCTCATAGCCATCCCGCTTCCTTTGCTTTGCCCTGCACCAGAGCGGCCAGCCCGGCCATCATCGGCGGCGCGGTGTTGAGCATTTCAATGCGGTCAAGTTGCACGCCCAGCGACTCGGCCTGGCGTTTGAACACAATGTCCACGTCGTACAGAATCTCGACATGCTCACACACAAAACCGACCGGTGCGATGAGGAGGTGCCGGTGGCCCTGGCGCGCGAGGCGGGCGATCGCTTCGCCCGCGTCCGGCCCCAGCCACGGCTCGTTCGAAATCGCCGCCGATTGAAAGGCAAACTCGTGTGGATGCGGTCCGAGTCGCTCCATCACCGCCGCGACGGTGGCCTGTAATTCGTCAGGATAGGGGTCATTCCATTCAAGAATGCGTTGCGGCAGGCTGTGGGCGGTGAAGATAACGGGCACTTCGGCGCGCACGGCGGCGGGGAATTTTTCGAGTGCGGCGCGCACACGGTCGGCCAGCGCGTCGAGGTAGCCGGGGAGCAGAGGCCATCGCTCGATGCGCGCGATTTCTACGGGCGATTGTGCCTCTTCCACTTTTTTGAAATACGCGCCGATGCTCATGAGCGAATAATGCGGGGCCATCACC
>CAYSIV010000380.1:0-2213 GCA_964431175.1 uncultured Anaerolineales bacterium | reverse complement strand
CCAACCCAACAGCGCGCGTGATTCCGGTATTCGCCATTTCCGCCAGCGCATCTTTGATGTACGGATGCCAGTGCCGCATCCCGGCGAATGTTTTGAAGGCGTGCCCGTTTGAGTTCAGCGCGGCTTCGAGCGCGGCGGCTTGCGCTTGCGTGCGTTCGAGAATGGGCGAGCGCCCGCCGATCTCGCGGTAACGCTCGCGCACTTCGTGGATGATCTCCGGCGCGGTCGGGCGATAGCCGCGCACGTCAAGCAAGTACGGCTCTACTTCGTCGAGGGTGTTCGGCCCGCCGTAGGCCATGATCAGAACGCCAATCATAGATGGGGTGCGGGCCATTGTTTAATTTGCTCCACGAACGGCGGTTGAGGTTTGGGATTGGGGTTGAACGGATACCAACCGATCTCGGCGCGCACGGCTTGTTCCTTGAGTTCGGTCGATCCCCAAATGAGGGATGCGCCCACCGCGCCCAACAGCGCCGCCCCCCAATCCGACCGGACGAACAACGATGCGGTCACAAGCAGGAATCCGAATCCCATCACGTAAGGCCACCATAGATAGCCGAAGTATCGTTCGCCTCTGATCACCCACAAAAAACCAAGCCCGATGATGAGCAAAGTGGCAAAACCTAAACCCAAGCCAAAAAAGTTCATGACGACTTCCCTTTGCCATGCAACAAGGCAAGCGCTTCCTCCGTGGTCACCCGCCGCCCAACGGGATCGCGGTTGAGCCAATCGACGGCGGTGGCCTGTTCGTTTTCGGCCAGCAATCGGGCATGGCGCGGGTTGTTCAGGTTGGCGGGCGCATGGCCGTGCGCAATGCGTTTGTGCTGGCGAGAAAATTCCAGCGCGTCGAACAGGACGGTCATGCCCACGATCCCCAGCGCGCCGGAGAGGTACAGATTGCTGGAGAGCAGCGCGCCGATTTCCAACGCCAGCCCCAGTGTCAGGGCGATGGCCGTCGGCAGCCAAAGGGTGGGCGACGCGGCTTCGATCTTGCGAACGCCCACGTGCCCGAACCAGATGCTGAAGAAGGTGGCTGCGGCGGCCACGAGGCCGATCCAATTGAGAGTCATACGACCTCCGGCACAGAATACTCATGCACCATTTCGACAACGGCCTTCACGTTCTCCACCGGCGTCCCGGGCAAAATGCCGTGGCCCAGGTTGAAGATGTGGCCCGGGCGGCCGGCAGCCTGATCCAGAATTGCGCACACCCGACGTTCAAGTTCCGGGCGAGGGGCAAAGAGGGCAACAGGATCGAGATTCCCTTGCACGGCAGTGTCCGGCCCAAGTTGAGTCCATCCCCAGTCGAGCGGGGTGCGCCAGTCGAGGCCGATCACGTCGCCGCCCGCTTCTTTCAGCAAGGGCAAGAGCGTGGCCGTGTCCGTGCCGAAGTGAATCACCGGCACGCCGGTCGCGCTCACCGCACGCAAAATCAATTGCGAGTGCGGCAGGACGTAGTCGCGGTAGTCGTCCGGGCTGAGTGCGCCCACCCAACTGTCAAACAGTTGGAGGGCTTGCGCTCCGGCCTCCACTTGCGCCACAAGATAATCGGCGACGACGCGGGCGAGTTTACCCAGGAGGGCGTGCCAGGTTTGCGGATCGCCATACATGAGGCTCTTGGCTTTCACGTAGTTGCGCGACGAGCCGCCTTCGATAAGGTAACTGGCGAGGGTGAACGGCGCACCCGCGAAACCGATGAGCGGAGTTTTGCCGTCGAGTTCGCGGCGCACGCGGCGCACGGTTTCGAGGACGGGGCCGAGGGACTCGCGCGGGTCAACGCGGCGCAGAGCGGCCACGTCGGCGGGCGCGCGGATGGGGTTGTGAATCACCGGCCCCTCGCCGGCCGCAAATTCCAAATTGATCCCCATCGGCACGAGCGGGAGCAGAATGTCGGCGAAGAGGATGGCGGCGTCCACGCCGAGGGCGTGCACGGGTTGGAGGGTCACTTCGGCGGCGAGGTCGGGTTGGGCGCAGATTTCGAGCAGTGAATGTCTGGCGCGGATGGCGCGGTATTCAGCCATGTAGCGCCCGGCCTGGCGCATGAACCACACCGGCGTGCAATCCACTGGCTCGCGGCGGCAGGCCCAGAGGAAACGGTCCGTCATTTCCATAGCGCCAGTGTCTCCTCGGCAGGATGGTAGATGGCGGTGTGCAGGGGCGTGTCGCGCAGGGTGTAGCGGCGGCCCTCGGTGGAGCGCAGCTCGTTCACCAGAT
>CAYSIV010000379.1:0-5358 GCA_964431175.1 uncultured Anaerolineales bacterium | reverse complement strand
ACAAAAAGTGAAGGACACTCTTTAAGCCCTACTTTTTCAGCAGCGCGGTCCAGTTCATCACCACGATGATCGGCAGCGAGGTAATGTCTTCGATCGGAGTGCTCACCAGGAACTTTTGGCCGCTTGCGTCTGCAACGTAATAGCTTCTCGATAAATTGATAGATGTTGGGGAGATCAAAACTCCGGAGAGAATCGTAGTGCTGCCCGATTGGAATGTGGAGCCGGCTTCTTTGAGTTCCACGGCTCGCAATTTCCCATCGGGGGCTACATAAAACAATTCTTTGCCGTCACCACGCCAGGACGGTTGAACTTAACGCCGGGAGATAAAGCCATGATTGTTTAGCATTATACAATCCAGAGCTACCGCGGGGGCGTTTCGTTCTCTAATTTCTCCTGGTACTCGTCCTCAGTGCGAATATAGCCGGGCGGCACCATCACCCAGGTGGTCCGAACCGCGGACACGCCTGGCTGCAAGAAGGACTTGTACGCCACAGCTCTATTCTTTATAGAATACCTCGTCAACCGTTACCGCTTTTATCAGATCAATGATCTCCTGACAAATCTCGGCAACGGCCAGTCCGTCGGTCAGGCGTTTCTTCAAGCTTTCGGGGTGGAGCTCCCGGAGGCTGAGGAGGAATGGCATCAAGTATTGGCCATCCCACAGTAGAAAGCGGAATCGCTGTTCTTGAACGCCACCAGCCCGCAAGAGTGCATGGAAAGCACATGACTCAAATCCGGCGGAAGATCCGGCAATTCGAGCATGGTAATTGTTCCGAATGCGCGAATCATGTTGTAAAGTTAAGAAAAGCAACACGATCAAGGAGGTCGAGAGAATGAAGACTAAAAGGATTAAAAGGACGGCCTGGTTATCGATATTTGTACTGGCGGTCATGGGGTTTATAGCCGCTGCCGCTTTGCATGCTTCTGAGGACGACGAAAAAGCTGTCGGAGAAGCGGCGGCACAATTTTACGTTGCCTTGAACACCATGTTTACTGGTGACGTGGGTCCGATGAAGGAGGTCTGGTCGCACGCAGACGACGTTACGTACATGGGCCCTGGTGGCGGGTTCCAGATCGGTTGGGATCAGGTACTTGCGAATTGGGAAGCGCAGGCCGCAATGAAACTGGGAGGTGAGGTAAAGCCGGAGAATATACATATTACGGTAGGCCGGGATATCGCAGTTACCCATAATTACGAGATGGGAGAGAATACAAATGCGGAAGGAAAGCCCCAGAAGGTTTCAATTCGGGCAACAAATGTGTTCCGCAAAGAGGATGGGAAGTGGAAAATGATCGGACATCATACGGATTTGCTGCCGTACCTGGCGAAGTGAGTGCCGTTGATGGGTAACCAGACGATTTGTTCTCACAGGCGGTCGGGCATGTCGGCGACAACATAGGACATGACGGCCATCGCGGCGACGCATGCCGCGAGTTCCTGCGGGTTGACCTTGTCGAATGTGTCGGCCTGCGTGTGGTGTATGTCGAAGTAACGCGACGTGTCCACATCGAGCGATGCGCCCATCACACCCTCACGCATCATGGGTTCGATGTCGACGCCGTCTCCGTCCTCTTCGACATGGCCGGCGCCAACACCGCTCAGAAGTTTGACGATCTCGATGAAATCAGCGCGCGCCTGCGATGTCGCCTTCTTCGAGAGTCCGAAGCCTACAGGATGGAAAACGCCGAAGTCGGACTCGATTGCCAACACGTGATTGTCGAGTTCTGTTTTGTGGGCATCGCGGTACCCGTTGCCGCCTCGCACGCCATTCTCTTCGTTCGTGAAAAGAACGACGCGGATCGTGCGCCGGGGTCTAAGTCCCAGCGTTTTGAGAATGCGAACAGTCTCCCAGGAAACGATGCAGCCGCCGCCATCATCATGCGCGCCTGTGCCCACGTCCCATGAGTCTATATGTGCCCCGATGAGAACCACCTCATCGGGCTTCTCCGAGCCCTTGATTTCCGCAACAACATTGGCCGACTCGGCGTCCGGAAGAAACTTTGCATTCATCTTGAGGTGAAGACGCAGTTGTTCGCCGCGCTCCTGCATACGCTGAAGAAACTCTGCGCACTCGATGGTGACAGCCGCCGCAGGGATCTTTGGTTGGTCTTCCAGGTATTCGAGCGATCCTGCGTGCAATGTTTGCAGACTCACCGGCGTGATCGAACGCACGATGGCGGCGACCGCGCCGCGCATCGCCGCTCGTGACGGTCCGGCCAGACGGTAAGGCACGGTCGTCGAGTAATTCGTGAAGGGCGCGTTAAAGACAACGATCTTTCCGCGCGTCTTTTCGCCGAGCGCATCCAGCTCGTCGAAACTGCGCACAACAACCGCGTCCGCCGTGAGGCCCTCGGTTGGCGTACCGATGCTGTTGCCCAGCCCCAGCATGCTGAGTTTGCGGCTGACTGGCGAGACGAGCTCCAGGCTCTCCTCACCGCGCACCCAATGCGGTACCATAACCTTCTCAGTGCGCACATGATCCAGTCCGTCGCGTTTCATCTCCGAGATGGCCCAATCAATCGCGCGCTCAAGCGACTCCGAGCCGCAGAGGCGATTGCCGATGCGATCGGTCAACCATTCGAGTCGACGGTAAGCCATGTCGCTAACGAGCGCCGCGCCAATGATGCGAGCGCTGTGCTCGCGGTATTCCTCGATCTTCACTCGCGGGAGCGGAAGCGATGTCAGAACTACAAGGTTTTCGTTAGACTTCATATTCTTGGTGCTCCTCCTTTAGCGCTAAAGCATCTCGCTCTCTATGCAATGCAACACCACCCGCGACAAGCAGGATGCCAAGAATCTCTAAAACGGTTGGCACCTGGTGCAAAACGACAGTCCCAATGACGACTGCTAATGCGGGTAGTAATGATAGAAGCAGAGAAAATGTCGCGCGCGACAATCTCGCCATCGCCAGTTGATCACAAACGTAAGGAATTACTGACGAACAAATTCCAACGCCGATTCCCGCCAACAAAAGATGCGGCTGCCGAAACGCAGGGAGCGCGCCCCTGAGTCCCATCGGGATTACCGTTATCAACGCAATCAGCATCGCGATTCCTAGACGATCAATCCCTTCCGCACCTCCATCTTGCGCAATTCGATGCCCCAGTATGATATACAACATGAAGAACGCGCAATTGGCGAAGGCAAACAGATAACCAAGCGGTTCACCGCCAAAGCCGACGCCCGTCAGTATCCAACCGCCACCCGCCGCAAGCGCCAGAGCGGCGATATTGCGCCGCGTCTGCGCGCCGAAAGCTGCCAGCAGAATCGGCCCGATGAATTCGATTGCGCTTACGGTACTTAGTGGAAGTCGCGCGATTGCTTGATAGAAGCACACATTCATAACGCCAAGCACGACACCCAGGCCCAGTAAGGTTTTTCGTTGTGCCGATGATTGCCGGGATGTAATCCTCCAGGGGCGACGCCAAAGCGCAAAGGCAGTGGCGGCGCTCGCTATTCGGAGCCAGGCCACCCCCAGCACACATACATGCGCAAACAGCAGTACGGCAAAAGCTGGTCCGAGATAATGAAACACGGCGCTAATAAAAAAGAATACGTGTGGCGGAATGGTCCGCGGTCGCGGTATTACATCCTTCACGTGCATACCAGTTGTGGAATTACGCATCCTGGATTGAAAGTAGTTATAATATGACCTAAAATGGTAAAAATACATAGCAATCTTAAAGTATTGGGAGTATTATGACTAAAGGTTTAAATCAAAAGCAGATATTTGCTTACAAGCCTACGGAAGATGTGTCCGACGCCGTCAACATACGTATATTGAGGGAACTGCAAAAGGATCCGCGAATCACCATGGCCAAACTTGGTCGTCGCATCGGTCTTTCATCGCCTGCTGTGACTGAGCGCGTTCGGCGTTTAGAGGAAAGTGGCGTCATCCGGGGTTATCACCTTGAAATCAATCCATCTGCGCTTGGGCTGCCGATCGCAGCATACGTACGCATTCGCCCGAACCCGGGACAGTTACCGAAGATAGCCGATCTTGCGCGAAGTATTTCCGAGGTTGTGGAGTGCCACCGCGTAACGGGAGAGGATTGCTTCATCTTGAAAGTGTATCTACCGAGCCTCGATCAACTGGATCGTATCCTCGATAGCTTTCTTGCGCACGGCACTACAACCACATCATTGATTCAGTCATCGCCCGTCCCGCTGCGTCCGCCACCACTGCCGGAAGATACAAAACGCGAATGATAGACTTTCCCCGTCTACGTGAACCCTGTTGTATCCCGGGCCGTCTACCATCCGGTCAGCGTCCGGGATGAGTATAATATGGGGCAAAGTGAGGTGTTTTGAATGAAATTACGTCTTGTTGGAATCCTATTTGCTTTTGTTCCGGTCCTTGCCTGGTCTGATGCAAAGTTATCTTTGAATAAAGCGAGTTTTGCTCCTGTTGAAACAATCCAGGTTCGCTACTCCACAGGCGGCCTGACAAAAGAGAATGCCTGGGTCGGCGTTCCATCCATCACATGCTTTTTCATGTCACTTCCCAAGTACAGATCACCTTGGCCTCATTATATCTGAAGCCTGGCAAACGCCCGGACTGGAAATGTGCCGAACCCTTTGACCATCGAAGGCACTGCAAAGAAACGGAAGCCGTGATCGGGCAAGGATTGCAGGTTGCAAAGATGCTCCACAATTGGAATCCCGGCTTGCAACAGCAAAGAATGTGCAGGACGTGAACCATCGGCGGTGTCGTCAATGTTCAGAGAATCGATTCCAACAAGCGATACCCCGCAGTCGACAAGATGCTGGGCAGCCTGCCGTGTGAGATACGGGTGCCCTTCAAAATACTGATCGGTGCGCCAGTGGACATCCCAACCTGTGTGGATCAAAACAGCTTTCCGGTTCAATTTCAGATCTTGAAATAGGTTTTGCTCCACCGGTCTCTGATCTTTGCCCGCGCGAATCACAATTCCTTCCAGATCGGCAAGTGACGAAAGAGAAAGTTCAGAAAGATCTTTGCCTTCCGCAAACCGGTGGAATGGGGAATCCAAATAGGTTCCGGTGTTGGCAACCATTTCGATTTTTCCGATATAGAATTCGGTTCCTTCACTATAGTGTTTGCGTGAATCCTCGCGTGTAAGATGATCGGAAATGACCGGGGCAGGAAGTCCTCGATACGTAATCATCCCCGATTCGATGGAATGACTCAGATCAACAAAGCGATCTTCTGTTTTCATCATTTTCCTTCCTTCGTGTCTTCGTGTCTTTGTGGTTTTTCTCCTCACCTTCGTTGCTCCGGGAGTTGCGGATCGGGTAGCTCTCAGTCGCTTTCGGTAAATTTCGAACGGTACCAGGCAAGAAAATCTCCTCCCATTTCGAACGATAGCGATTTCTTC
>CAYSIV010000378.1:0-5360 GCA_964431175.1 uncultured Anaerolineales bacterium | reverse complement strand
TCCGCGCCCTTGCCGCCGGATTTGGCAATCCGGCGGGAGCAGAGTATCCAATAATCCCGCCAAAGCCGGAAGAGCCGTTAATAACTGAAAGAGCTTCATCGCAACGATAAATCCAACGGGAAACCAAAACCTCTAGCCACGAATTTCACGAATTTTCACGAAGAAATTTAAAGCAATTCGTGTCAATTCGCGCGAAGCGATTCGTGGCTGAATCTTTATTCCCGATAAGGTCTATTTGCGAAATTAGCGAAGCATGTTTCCTTCCCGAAACCTCACCGTCCTCACCCTCTCGGTCGTCATCCTCTCCCTCGGCCAGAATATGTGGTTCGGCTTCGCGCCAGAATTTTTGCGGGCGCTGGGCGCGAGCGTGGTCGTCATCGGCGCCTTCAGCAGTTTGCAAACCTTCTTTGAAGGGCTGTATCCGTATCCAGGCGGGTGGCTGACCGATCGTTTTGGCTTGCGGCGGGCGTTGGTGACGGCCAACGTGGCCGCCGCCGCCGGTTACTTCATCTACCTCATCAGCCCCAACTTCTTGATCGTGTTTCTCGGCCTGCCGTTGGTCATGATCTGGCCGGCCTTTGTGGTCCCGGCCACCACCAGTCTGCTCGCCGAGAACGCCGCGCCGCAAGCTTCAGGCCGCGCTTTCAACTTTGCCGTGCAGGAAATTATCACCCGCCTGCCATTGCTTCTGGCGCCGGTGGCCGGCGGGGTGCTCATCGCCCGGCTGGGCGATGTTCAGGCCGGGGTGAGAGTCGGCCTGGGGATCACGTTGGCGGCGGCGGCCTTGACTCTATTCCTGCAAGGCTTTGGTTATCAGTCCAAGGCCAAGTCGTCCGAGTCAAAAAGTATCTTCATGATCTGGCAAGAGATGGATGGCGGCCTGAAGCGCCTGCTGGGGAGCGAAATTCTGGTGCGCTACGCCGAAGTCCTGCCCCGCGCCCTGCTGGTGTTGTACGCCATCCAGATTTTGCACGCGCCCTACTGGGGCTTTGGGTTGTTGTTGGCCGTCGAGGCCGGGGCCGCCATTCTGGTTCGCGGCCCGCTGGCGAAGTTGGTCGAGACGACCGGCTACAAACCGATTCTCCTGTTGTCGTTTCTGGCCACAGCTATCTTCCCGATCACGATCCTGTTTGCGCCCGGCTGGCTGTGGTTGTTCGTCGGCTACGTCATCGCCGCCTTCGGCAAATCGGCTGGGAGTCCGATTCGCAGTGCCTTGATTTCTGATCTGGCGAACCCGGCCCGAATCGGCCAGCAGGTGGGCCTGTACGAGTCGCTGGTGAACCTGGCTGTTCTGCCCGCCGGCCTCATGGGCGGCCTGTTGTGGGCCGTGCGGCCCAGCCTGCCGTTTTGGTTGGCGATGGTGGCCGGGCTGGCCGGATGTGTGGTGTTGGCGCGGGTCGGGCCGGGTAACAAAGTAAACTCGCGGTGACGGCTTCACCCAAAATGCTTCAATAACGCTTCGGTGACCTCGCCCGGTTGATCCTCGTGAATCCAATGCGTCGCCTCAGGAAATCGAATCAGCTTGCCATCGGCAAGATAGGCAACGCTCTGCTCGGCCACTTCGATGCTCAAGGCAATGTCCCGTTCGCCCCATAAGATAAGCGTCGGCGCGGTAATGCGCCCGATGGGAGGCGTAGCCCGCCCTGGTGTCCGGTGAAAGATGGAGCGATACCAGCCGAGCATCGCCGACAGTGCGCCGGGTTGGACCCAGGCGTCACGATAATGATCCAAATCAGCATCCGTAAACGTGTGCGGCAGGCTGCTGGCCTTCATCATTCGACGCAAGTTGGCAAAGTGAGGCCAACTCAATGCCAGCTCCGGCAAACCTGGAATCTGAAAATAGTAGAAGTACCAGCTTTTGAGTAATTGGCGTAAATTTCCGCCGAGCAAGGCCTTCATCATTGCCCTGGGATGCGGCACGTTGAGGATCGCCAGTTTCTTTACCCGTTCCGGGTATAGCCCGGCCAATGTCCAGGCTACCACCGCCCCCCAATCATGTCCGGCGACGCAGGCCTGCTCATGACCGCAAGCCTTGATTAAATTGACAATGTCGGTTGCCAGTGTCCGCGTATCATACGGCGGCGTTTTATCGGTCAGGTTGTAGCCGCGTTGATCGGGCGCGATGACTCGATAACCGGCCTGGGCCAGCGGGCCAATTTGATTCCGCCAGCTATACCAGAATTCCGGGAAGCCGTGAAGCAGGATCAGCAACGGCCCACCCGCCGGGCCAGCGACGGCGGCGTGCATCCGCAAACCGGGCAAATCGAAGTAGGTGGTGGTCAAGCCGAGTTGTTCAGGAAGTAAGGGTGTGGTCATGGCTCTCTTTCGCGTAAAAACCAAATCTGCTATAACTCTAACTCAGAATTCGCATTTTCAGGAGACGCGACATGCCTCAATTTGTGGCCGCCCTTGATCAGGGCACGACCAGCACCCGCTTCATGATCTTCGACCACAGCGGAAACGTTGTGGCGATCCATCAAAAGGAGCATGAGCAGATTTATCCCCAACCCGGTTGGGTGGAGCATAACCCTCTCGAAATTTGGGCGCGGACGCAGGAAGTGATTGCCGGAGCATTGGCCAAAGGCAATGTGGACCTCAAAGACATCGCCGCTGTCGGCGTGACCAACCAACGCGAGACAACGGTGGTGTGGGACAGGGCCACCGGCCAACCGGTCTACAACGCCATCGTCTGGCAAGATACGCGCACCGCCGACATTTGCAACAGGCTGTCCAAGAACGGTGGTCAGAATCGCTTCCGCCGCAAAACCGGCCTGCCGTTGGCGACGTATTTCTCCGGCCCGAAAATCAAGTGGATATTGGACTCCGGTCATGCCGACGAAACAGCGCCAGAAGCTCTACGCGGGCTGGAAGAAGGCGGTGACGCGGACGTTTACCCGACTCTGGGATTGATCAACGAAGCCGGAGAAGTCGCCGGTAAGATCAAGAAGCTCTTTCGCGACAAGGGCGGCGTCATCTCCGCAGAAGATCGCCAGGCGCTCAAGCAAGAGCTTGGGGATGTGCTCTGGTATCTCACCCAAATCTGCACTGAACTCGGGCTGTCATTAGACGAAGTCGCCAGCGCCAATATCGAGAAGCTTTTCTCACGGCTGGAGCGCGGGCAAATTCACGGTGACGGCGACAATCGCTAGACACAACTTCTCTCAAGGACACGACCCATGACAAACTCTCTCCAACCTCAACGCACCATCGAAGAACTCAAAGAATTACGCGCCCTCACCGGGGATGCCGACGGCGCCCAGCGGGTGGCCTGGACGGACAGGTGGGCCAAAGCCCGGGCCTGGATGCGCGACAAGTTGAAACAGTTGCCGGTAGAAATAACGGTGGACGAAGCTGGAAACCAGTGGGCGACTCTGCGCGGCGCCTCCGAAAAAGAAATGTTGATCGGCGGGCACATCGACTCGGTGCCGAACGGCGGTTGGTTGGATGGCTGTCTCAACGTGGTGGCCGGACTCGAAGTGTTACGGCGGATTGCCAGCGAAGGCCCCCCGCCAGTGACGGTGAGACTGGTAGACTGGGCCGACGAAGAGGGCGCGCGCTTCGGGCGAAGCCTCTTCGGGTCGAGCGCCGTCTCGAGTCACATGAATCCGGGCGAGTTGCGACTCTTGAAAGACAAAGACGGCATCGGTTTGCCCGAGGCGCTGGCGGCGCAGGGCGTGATTTTGGATCGCGCCGGGGAGGCGGGCAAGCAGTTGAAGAACGCGGCGGCTTATCTCGAACTGCACATCGAGCAAGGGCCGGTGCTGGAGAGCCTGGGCCTGCCCCTGGGCGTGGTATTAGGCACGTATGGAGTCGAACGGCACGCCATTCGCTTCGTCGGCCAGTCGGCCCACGCCGGTTCAACGCCGATGGACAAACGGCAGGACGCTTTCGGGGCGGCAGCGAAACTGGGATTGGAGATTCGAGAAATTGCCAAACACAACGGCGGCGTCGGCACCGTCGGCAGTGTTGTCACCAAACCCGGTATCGTCACCGCTGTGGTCGGCCAGTGCGATATTACCCTCGATCAGCGCCACCTGAACGCCGAGTCATTGGCGAAGATGCTGGCTGAGGCTCAAGAAGCCAGCCAACGTTTTGCGAAAGAAGAAAAGGTGGACGTTGAGTGGAAGCGTATTTGGCAGATTGAGCCAATTCTGTTCCACTCGGAACTGATCGAAATGTGTGACGCCGCCATCCGCGAGACGTGCGGCACAGCGCATCGCCTGCCAAGCGGCCCCCTGCACGACGCCGCCGAAGTGTGCCGCGCCGGAGTGCCAACGATCATGCTCTTCGTGCAAAGCCTGCGCGGCCTCTCGCACGCCAAAGAAGAGGATACGAAAGAGGAACATCTGTTCCTGGCGGTGCAGGCGCTGGATCGGTTGGCCGCGAAAGCCATGCTGTGGATCCAACAACGGTGACTGGGTCGTTGCCTCGCAAAATAAAAGCCCGCCTTTTGTGTTGAAGGCGGGCTTTTGATTTCCTGCTAATCGCTTAAGGCGTAGGTGTGTCCGTCGGGGTCTCAGACGGAGTGGGGGTGTCCGTCGGCGTCTCAGACGGAGTGAGGGTGTCCGTCGGGGTCAAAGTGTCGGTTGGCGTGGGAGTATCACTGTCAGTTGGCGTGGGTGTCAGAGTCGGTGTCGGCGTCTCAGACGGAGTGGGGGTTTCCGTCGGGGTCAAAGTGTCGGTTGGCGTGGGGGTATCACTGTCAGTTGGCGTGGGCGTCAGTGTCGGCGTCTCCGACGGTGTTGGGGTGTCGCTGGGTGTGTGAGTCGGCGAAGGCGTAAACGTGCGTGTTCTACTGATGCTCGTTGGGCTAGGTTGTTGACTTGGCGCCGTAGTATTTGTCGGGTCGAAAACGAACGGTGTCTGAGACGGTGTGTTCGTTGTCGAAGCGGTTGGCGTACGAGTGAATGTCAGGGTAAAGGCTAGGGTGGGTACAGCAATGCTGGTATTGTTAATTTGAACTACACCTGTCGCCAGAATTAGAGGCTCCGGGCTGGCCGCAACGCTGGCAATTGCCTGCGTATCACTCTGTTGTTCAGCGATAACCTCCGCATCCAGCGGCTTCAACTCCAGGTTAGCATTGTTAGGCTCCTCGTAGCTGATAACACCGAACTGGCTTAGCGAAACAAACAGCGGGCTTAGATCAGGCGAGGCAAAGGCCAGACGCGTCAGCCCTTGCACAATCAGCAAACTGATCAAAATGGCAAGAGTGATGGTCGTAATCCACGAAGAGGCTTCCTTGCTTAAATTGAATTTCATAGCCCGAATATCATACACCCGTTGTCGTCAGACTGGCACCTGACTTAATGATTTGGGTGTGACTAAAGTTGGTTGATTTCGAGTCGTTCAATAGGATCAAT
>CAYSIV010000377.1:0-5367 GCA_964431175.1 uncultured Anaerolineales bacterium | reverse complement strand
GACGGAGATTCGCGGCGCGCGCGTCCTCGGCCTCTTTGGCGACAGCATCACCACCGACCACATCTCCCCGGCGGGCAACATCGCCAAAGACTCTCCGGCGGGCCAATACCTCGTCGAGCGCGGCGTGCAGCCCAAGGACTTCAATCAATATGGCACGCGGCGCGGCAACGACCGGGTGATGACGCGCGGCACGTTCGCCAACATCCGCATCAAGAACCTGATGATGGGCGGCGAGGAGGGCGGCCACACCTTGTATTTTGGCAAGCCGTACCTGGCCGCAACCGGTCCGCTGGCCGCGCCCGGCGAGACGATGACGATTTACGACGCCGCCATGCACTACAAAGCCGAAGGCGTGCCGCTGATTGTTATTGCCGGCAAGGAATATGGCACCGGCTCCAGCCGCGACTGGGCGGCCAAAGGCACACTCCTGCTGGGCGTGAAGGCGGTGATTGCCGAGTCGTTCGAGCGCATTCATCGCAGTAATCTGGTCGGCATGGGCGTCCTGCCGCTTGTGTTCAAGGATGGGCAGAACGCCGAGAACCTGGGCCTCACCGGCCACGAGAAGTACGACATCCTTGGCATCTCGAATGACATCAAGCCGCGCCAGGAGTTGACAGTGAAAGCGATGAAACAGGACGGCAAGGTGATCGAGTTCAAAGCCGTTGCCCGGCTGGATACACCCGTAGACGTGGACTACTACAAGAACGGTGGGATTTTGCAGACGGTGTTGAGGGGGTTGATGAGGCAGTAAAACAAAAGATCGCCCGAATTACGCAGATCGATCCGTTGAATTTGGGGAATCCGCTGTTATGAAAGATGACGCGCCGACTCGAAAGGGTTGGCGCGTTTTCTTTTGCGGCAGGCAATACATTGAATTACAATACCCGCCATGAGCCAGCCAGCACAACACCCTCTCTACCTCACTCAGACCGTCGACAAGCTCGCCGACGCGCTCGGCGAAAACCTGCTCGGCGTGGTGCTCTACGGCTCGCACGCGCGGGGCGAGGCGCGTGAGGAGAGTGACGTAGATTTGCTCGTCATCGCCCGCAACCTGCCGGAGCGGCGATACGACCGGGCCATCTTTCTTCAACGCCTCGTGTGCGGCATCGAAGACGCGCCGCCGTTTTCACTGCTGGGCAAAACGCCGGAAGAATTCGAGCGGTATTTCCCGTCGCTCTATCTCGACATCGGGCTGGATGGCGTTGTTCTGTTCGACCGGGAGGGTTACGCCGAAGGCAAGCTCAATCGCATTCGCGAGATCATCGCCGAAGCGGGCTTAGTTCGTGAGAGGCTTGAGGGGGGCAACATGTTCTGGAATTGGGATCGCAAGACAGCACGCCAGTGGGAAATTACGTGGGAGGGCTACCGTGAACTCGCGTGACGACTATATCTTATTGAAAGCCAATTTCTCTACGTCAACCGAGTGAACGTCGCTTGAATCCATGACAGCTCCCCGGCCCATCCTTCCTACGCCACCCACGTCCCTCATTGGCCGTGAGCAAGACGTTGCCGCCATCAGGCAACAGCTTGGGCGGACGGACGTACGTTTGCTCACCCTCGTCGGGCCGCCGGGCGTGGGCAAGACGCGGCTAGCCCTGCAGGTGGCGGCAGAACTGAGTGAGGCTTTTGCGGACAGCGCGCACTTTGTGGCTCTGGCCGCCTTGAGCGATCCGGGACTGGTGGCGGCGACCATTGCCAAGTCGCTCGGCCTGACGGACGTGAACGCCGAGTCGCCGGACGGCCAACTGCTCACGTTTCTACACGACAAACAGTTGTTGTTGGTGCTCGACAACTTCGAGCAGGTGATGCCCGCCGCGCCGTTCGTGGCCGAACTATTGAGCGCCGCGCCGTCGGTCAAGGGCTCGTCACCAGCCGCGCCGTCTTGCGCCTGTCGGTCGAGCGCGAGTTCCCGGTATCGCCTCTGGCCCTGCCCGATCTCAATCAGCTTCCGCCGCTCGACGCCCTGGCCCGCACCCCGGCAGTGGCGCTCTTTGTGGAACGGGCGCAGGCCGCCCGGCCCGACTTTCAACTCACCGGCGCCAACGCCGCCACCTCCGCTCAAATTTGCCATCGCCTCGACGGCATCCCCTTAGCCATCGAACTGGCGGCCGCGCGCAGTAAACTTCTCACGCCGCAAGCCCTGCTCGCGCGCCTGTCGAATCGATTCGACCTGCTCACCCACGGCCCACGCGATCTGCCGCCACGCCACCAGACTCTGCGAAACGCCATCGAGTGGAGTTACGACCTCTTGCTCCAAAATGAGCAACGGCTATTCCGGCGGCTGGCCGTTTTTGTGGGCAGTTGGACGATGGAAGCCGCCGAGGCCGTGTGCGTGGACGAGCCGTCGGTGTTTGACCGGCTGGCCGTTCTGCTCGACCATAGCCTGATTCGTCAGGCCGAGTCGCCGGACGGCGAGCAACGCTTCACCATGCTGGAGATGATTCGCGAGTACGCGCTGGAACGCCTGAACGCCGACGGCGAGGCCGAAGCGATTCGCGGGCGGCACGCCGACTATTACCTCGAACTGGTGGAGGGAGCGCCGGTGGAGGCTTGGGTGGCGCAAAACGCGGCCTGGCTTCGCCGCCTGGAGGCCGAGCACGACAACCTGCGTGCAGCGCTGACGTGGAGCCGCGACACGGGTGACGGCGAGCTAGAACTACGGTTGGCCGGGACGCTGGCCGGATTCTGGCAGAGGCGTGGATACTTAAGCGAAGGGCGCAGTTGGCTGGAGGGCGCGCTGGCGCGGAACACGTCGCCCAACAAAGCGCGAGCGCGAGCCTTGCGCGGCGCAGGCGTGCTGGCCCGCTTGCAGGGTGACTTCGCCCTGGCCCGCGTCCGGCTTGAAGAGTCGGTGGCCCTGTGGCGGCAGTTGCAGGATCGCGCCGGACTGGCCAGCGCCCTGTGCTACCTGGTCACGGCCACCAAACCTCAACGAGATTTGAAAGCCTCACGCGTCTGGCTGGAGGAAGCGCTGGCGCTCTGGCGCGAGCTTGGCGACAAAGGCGGGCTGGCCTTCGCCTTGTTCCTCCTCGGCGACGTGACTAGCGCCGAGAACAATTTCGACCAGGCGCGAGAGTTTCAAGACGCGAGCCTGTCGCTCTACCGCGAAATCGGCGACAAGGACGGGATGGCGATGGTGCTGAACAACATGGGTGAGGCCGTGCGCTACCAGGACGATTATGCGCGGGCGGCGAAGCTCTACAACGAAAGCCTGACGCTCTATCGGGAACTAGATAACCCCTGGCGCATCGGCGAAGTGCTCCACAATCTCGGCCATGTGGCCCATCACCAGGGCGACCTTTGGCAGTCTATTGTCTACTTCAAAGAAAGCCTGAGGCTCTTTCGCGAGTTGAGTTACAAAGTGGGCATCGCCGTGTGCTTCATCGGCCTGGCCGGCCTGGCTGAGAAACTTAACCAATCCGAGTCGGCGGCGCAACTGATTGGCCTCTCGGATGTGCTGTGTGAACTGGCGGGAGTCAACCGGGCCAGCAGTCCGGCCGATTACACCGAGTACGACGATGCGCTGACACGCCTGCGCGCCCGGCTGGGCAACGATGTTTTTGAGACGGCCCGAACCGAAGGCCGCCGACTGACCGTTGAACAAGCCGCCGCCCTGGCCGACGAAGCCACTCGGACGGCTGAGCCGCCTCAACCACCCTCAACCGCCTCTCGCTCCCAACCCCCTCTCGCCGACCTCACCGAGCGCGAAGTGGAAGTGTTGCGCCTCATCGCGCAAGGTCTCACCTACGCCCAAATCGCCGACAGGCTCGTCGTCAGCCCGCGCACGGTGGACGCCCACCTGCGCTCGATCTACAGCAAGCTCTGCGTCAAATCGCGCCACGAAGCGGCCCGGGTGGCGGTTGAACGCGGCCTGATCTCCAATTCTCCACTTCCCTAGGGAATCCCTCTTCACCTCACAACTCGAAATAGGGAACTGAATCGGGTTTGCTCCCGATGCGTTCCGGCCTTCAATCGCATAAAGTGTAATCAACAACACATTTGAACGATCTCTGGAGGCCGCTTATGCCAAACCGCAACCCTGCCAACTTATCCGCTGTCATCGAACGACTGCGCCGGGCCTGGAATGCCCACGACACGGATGCCCTGGTCGCCTGTCTGCACCCTGATTACGAAAGTATTCAGCCTCTGCACCCGGAGCGTAACTTACAGGGGCGCGAGTCTGCCGCGCGCAGTTGGGCCGCGACGTTCGAGGCTGTGCCTGACCTGGAAGCCGAATTGCTGCGCTGGGCCGTGACCGAGGACGAAGTATGGACCGAATGGTGGTGGAGTGGTTCGCACGTAAATGGTAACAGTTTCAACGCTGGCGGCGTGATGGTCTTCCGGCTGGCCCAGGACCGTATTACAGGGGCGCGGGTGTATACCGAGATCGTGCCCACCAGCGGCCCGGATTGGGATGCGGTGCTGGAAAGTGCCGTGAGCAATGTTGCGGCGGCGAGTGCATAGCGCGTCACGGCGGCCCACCAAAACCGGCAACTATTTGTAAAGGAGATGTCAATGATTTGAGTTATTCCCGTTTCTCTAGTTCGGCAGGCCCGATTTCCCCGGGCTACTCAAGAGGCGTGCAATTAACGCACTCACCCACAGAAAGGAAACTTGTCAACAATGGCTACCATGTTTGTTCGCCACAAGGTCAATGATTACGGCCAATGGAAGCGCGCCTACGATGAGGTTGCGCCGGTGCGCAAGGCAAAAGGCGTCACAGCCGCCAGTGTCCATCGCGACGCGAAGGACCCGAACACCATCATCATCACACACCAATTTCAGAACCTGGACGCGGCAATGGCGTTTGCCAACTCTGAGGATCTGAAGTCGGCCATGATGAAGGCGGGGGTGAGCGGCCCGCCGGAATTCTGGTTCAGCGAGGATATTGAACGCACCTCGTACTGATGATGACTGGCGGGTGGCTTTGGACGAGGCCTGACCGATAGGGAACGGGTCTTTCGGCAACCGGGTTGCCTACGTTTCCTTCAATATAAATATAGGCCACCCGACAATGCCTGGACCTGACGCCAGGTGATTGAGACTCTTCGCTAACGCTATTGAAGGACATCTGGTGGCCGCGCAGATGTCCGCCATACTACCCCTGGCTGCTAATGCACCAATGATTGAAAGGAGATTGTTACTGATGAACAGACTCTTGTGGGTTCTTCAAATCCTGCTCGGCATCCAGTTCTTCTTCGTAGGCATCGTCCATTTCATCGTCCCGCCCGGACTGCCCGCCCTGATGGCCTGGATGTATGAACTGCCGACCGGCCTCCATTATTTCAGTGGCACGGCCGAAATCCTGGCCGGGCTGGGCCTCATCCTGCCCGGCCTCACCCGCATTCAGACCCGCCTGACGCCTCT
>CAYSIV010000376.1:0-5374 GCA_964431175.1 uncultured Anaerolineales bacterium | reverse complement strand
GTTAAACCCGGAAGAGCCGAAACCGTAAAACCAGCAAGCGGGACACCCTAACCTTGTTTCAGGCAAAGGCTTCCGAAGTCGGCAAAGGACTTCGGAAGCCTTTTTTATGCCTTCCATACTTTCCTCTTCATGACATTTCACACTAACTTTGCTTTCTTTTGTTATCGATGATGTAGACTGGGACTTTGGGGCCTTCTGGCGGCAGGCAGTATCGTGGATACGTCTTACTTCTTCTTCGTCTTTTTTGTGTACGGGCTGGCCTTCTTCAGCATGGGCCTGGTCGTCACCCTGGAGGGTGGGCGCGCGTCGGACCCCCGGCTTCGCCATGCTCTTCGTCCGTTGGCCGCCTTTGGATTGGCGCATGGCCTGCACGAATGGCTCGAAATGTTCGCCAACCTGCAACTTTTGCCCTCCGGCGTCGGCGATTTGCTCTGGCAGGCAATCCGGCTGGCGATCCTGGCCTTCTCGTTTCTCTCGCTCGCCGCATTTGGCGGCTCATTGCTCGCGCCCAGCGATCAGACCCGCCGCCTGAGTATGCTCGTCCCGCTTCTGCAGGCCGCCGTTTGGGGCATCGGCCTCTTGAGTATGCGAAACCAATTTCCGGTGAGCGAGTTGTGGGTGGTGGCCGACGTCTGGTCGCGTTATGTCCTGGCCGTCCCGGCGGCCCTCCTGGCCTGCTTCGGCTTGGTGGCCCAACAGCGCGTCTTCCGGCAGGCCGGGCTGATGCGCTTCGGACAAGACAGTTTGTGGGCGGCGGTGGCCTTTGCCTGGTATGGGGTGATCGGCCAGACCTTCACCCAGGCCAGCCCCTTGCCGCCATCCACCTTTTTCAATCAAGACCTGTTCTTCCGCCTGTTTGGCTTTCCGGTGCAAATACTGCGGGCGGCCTCAGCCATCGTCTCCGCCATCTTTGTCATCCGTTTCCTGCGCTCTTTTGAAGTCGAAACGCAACGGCAGATCGCCGCGCTTCAAGCGGCGCGGCTGGAAGAAGCGCACCGCCGCGAGGAATTGCGGGGCGAACTTCTGCGGCGCGTAGTCGCCGCTCAGGAGGCCGAACGGCAACGCATTGCCCGCGAACTGCACGACGCCACCGGCCAGGCGCTTACGGCGTTGGGGCTGGGCTTGCGCAGTGTGGCCACCACTGCCCGCCAGGACTCTGAGCAGGCAGTCGCCCGGTTGAGACAACTGGAGACGCTCACCACCAGCGCCCTGGACGAACTTCGCCACCTCATCGCCGACTTGCGGCCATCGCATCTCGATGATCTCGGCCTGGCCTCAACTCTGCGCTGGTATGCCAAAGAAGTGCAGAACCGCGCGCCGTTGGAAGTAAGCGTGGAGATCAGCGGCGGCGAGTACCCATTGAGTCCGGCGATCAAAATTGCGCTCTTTCGAGTCACGCAGGAAGCATTGAACAACGTGATCAAACACAGCGGCGCAAAACATGCCCGGGTGCGATTGGCGTATCAAGCGCGAGAAGTGAGCTTGCAAGTGGACGACGACGGGTGCGGGTTTGACTCAACTTCCCCGGTGATTGACCGCCGACCCGCGTGGGGGCTGATTGGCATGCAGGAGCGGACCGCCTTGCTGAGCGGCCAGTTCAACATCCACGCCAGCCCCGGGCGCGGCACTCTCGTAGAAGTCGTTATCCCCTACCAGCAAATGGAGGAGATCACATGACCATCCGTTTATTGCTGGTGGACGATCATGCCGTCGTGCGATCCGGCATTCGCATGTTGCTGGAGAGCGAGGCGGATATTGAGATCGTCGGCGAAGCCGGCAGAGCGCAGGAGGCGCTGGAGGCCGTCGCCAAACTGAAACCCGACCTGGTGGTGATGGATATTGGCTTGCCTGATATGTCGGGCATCGAAGTCACCCAGCGCATCAAACAAAGCTGGCCGGAAGTGGCCGTGGTGGCGCTCACCATCCATGAAGACGAAGAATACTTCTTCAACATGATTCAGGCCGGGGCCAGCGGCTATATTCCCAAGCGAGCCGCGCCCGAAGAATTGCTCACCGCTATTCGCACGGCGGCGGCGGGCGAAGTGTATTTGTACCCGTCACTGGCGAAACTGCTGGTCAGAGACTATCTCTCCGGCGGCAGGGAGCAGGGCGAGCTGGATGCGCTCGGCGCCCTGACTGATCGCGAGCAGGAAGTGCTGGCTCATTTGGCTGACGGCGCGAACAATCAGGAAATCGCCGACGTGCTCTCTATCAGCCCCAAAACGGTGGCCCGCCACCGCGAGAACATCATGCACAAGCTCAACCTGCACTCGCGCACCGAGTTGGTGAGATACGCGATTCGCAAGGGGATTATTCGCCCATAGTTTACTTGCCTTCTCCAAGTTGACCGTTTGTCGAGACGCGGCATGCCGCGTCTCGACTCTTTTATGGGGCACTCACCCCACTCCCTCGCTCCAACCTGCTCCTCACACCCCACATTCCTCTACTCCGCTTTGAGAACAACAAGCGGCAAAAAATCGGTTGAGTAGCGGATTTACGCGCACCGCTGAAAAGACTATTGTGTAATCAGAAAGGCGGGTGCAGAAAAGTCACCCGGCTAGGAGGCCCACCATGAACGCTTTGCTTGCCATTGCCATCCTTACCACCCTGCGGTTGCTCATCCCCTTCGGCTCGCTGTTGCTGATTGGCACTCTTGTTGAACGGCGAACGCGAAATCGCGCCGCCTGAAAAGGAGATAAGTCATGTTCCTGGAATGGATTGACGTGTTCATGGCTGTTGCCACCGGGTTGATGTTGCGGCTCGGCATCCCGGCCATCCTGACCGGGATGTTGATCTGGTGGCTGAGGCGGCTGGATATCAGGTGGCAGGCCGAGGCGGAACAGGCGCACCAGATACTTCTCTCCGAAGTCGCGCAAGCGCCGTGCTGGGAGATTCGCAGGTGTTCCGAAGAGCGCCGCGCCGCTTGCCCGGCTTATCAACACAACGAATTGCCATGTTGGCAAGTTATGCGTCAGGTGACCGGGCGAATGCCTCAGGCTTGCCTCGACTGTCAGGTTTTTCGTAACGCACCTGTGCCAGTGCCCGCATTGCGCGCGGCCTGAGCCCATGAAACATGGAGATGTTCTATGACCAGAATAATCGCTCGTATTCTTACCGGCCTGGCTTTTGCTCTGCCAATGATGTTGGTGACCGCCGCCCTGGTGCGCGCCAACCCCGAAGCTCCAACAACCGCCGAGGCGGCGACCGGCCTGTGTGTTAACTGTCATGGTGACTCTTATAAGTCGTGGCGCAATGGTATGCACGGTCAGGCTACCACCGACACTACCTTCACCGAAGCCTGGCAGGCTCAGGGCAGCCCTGAAAAATGCCTGGCCTGTCACACGACTGGCTATGACCCGACGACTGGCGCCTACAAAGCTGAAGGTGTCACCTGCGAAGCCTGCCACAGTCCGATTCCGGGCAATCACCCCGACGAGCCTATGCCTATTAATCGCCAGGCCAGTGCCTGCGGTGACTGCCACACCGAAACTTTCTTTGAATGGCAAGTAAGCAAACACCGCGAGAATAACCTGACTTGCGTGGCCTGCCATGATCCGCATGGGACACAACTCAAGGAAGAAGAGTCCTCGGACCTGTGCGCCACCTGCCACGGCGAGCGCGCTTCCAATTTCACCCACACGGCCCACAGCCAGGAAGGGTTGACGTGCGCTGACTGCCATCTCGAGCCGCTGGATACAGAACTGGGTGACGGCCACGCGACCCGTGACCACAGCTTCGGTGTGCGGCTGAGCACGTGCAATACCTGCCACGCTTATCAGATGCACGACCCATCCACTATTCACGCCCTGGAGCCAACCCTCACCCCACTGCCCGATGCGATGGTTTCGGTGCAAGCGATGGGCGTGACTCTGGAACCGGAGCCGGCCAGCCCGCTGGGCTTTGCCGCCCTGGCGGGTCTCATCGGTTTTGGCGTCGGCGCTGTGCTCACCCCCTGGCTGGAGCGCTGGTATCGCCGCAACACGCAGAAGTGAGGTGCATTATGAAACGCCGACTGATGAACCGCCGCGACTTCATTAAACTGCTTATCACCGGGGCCGGCACAGTTGCCGGGATGCAGATCTTCCAGAACATTCAAAGCAACATGCACCGGGCCGTGGCCGCCGAGCCGGTGGGCGAGAGCACACACCGCTGGGCAATGGTGATCGACCAGTCGAAGTGCACCGGCTGTGGTTACTGCACGGAAGCCTGCCGGGCCCACAACGACGTGCCGCCAGAAATTTCGTGGAACCGCGTCATCGCCGCTGGCAAAATTGGAGACCGGGATGTATACCTTCCGCGGCCCTGCATGCAATGTCAGCACGCGCCGTGCGTCGAAGTTTGCCCGGTGAGCGCCAGTTACTATCGCGCCGATGGCATTGTGATGATGGATTACGACAAGTGCATCGGTTGCCGCTACTGCGAGATGGCTTGTCCCTACGGGGCACGCGCCTTCAACTGGGAAACGTTCGCCGGCACCAACCCGGCTGTGCCCGAGTGGGGCGAGCCGGAAGTGCCGCGCCGCCCACGCGGTGTCGTCGAGAAGTGCTCGTTCTGCTGCCAGCGAATCGATCGCGGCCTGTCTCTCGGTCTGAAGCCGGGCATTGATACCGAGGCCACGCCGGCTTGCGTGGTGGTCTGCCCGGTCGGGGCGCGCAAGTTTGGTGACCTGAACGATCCCGAGTCTGAAGTGAGCAAGCTTCTGGCCTCTCAGCCATCGTATCGCTTGCGCGAAGATTTGGGCACCGGCCCGCGGGTGTATTACCTGCCCGCCCGGCAGGAGGCGTCATCATGACAGCTCGAATGCGATTACACGCGCTCACGCCCTTTCAAGCTTGGGCAGGCCTGTTGATCCTGGTGATGATGGCTGGCGTGGCGGGCGGCATCATCGTTCTGGTGAAGGGGTTGGCCGTCACCAACCTCACCGACCTGGTGCCGTGGGGGCTGTGGATCACCATTGATCTTTCCTCAATCGCCATGAGCGCCGGGGCCTTTCTGCTTTGCGCCGCCGTTTATTTATTGGGCCTCAAACGCTTCCAGCCGCTGGCCCGCACTGCCACCTTTATCGGCCTGATTGGTTACAGCATGGCCGTGCTTTGCTTGCTGTTCGACATTGGCCGCCCCGATCGTTTTTGGCACGCCCTGGTGTTCTGGAATCCGCACTCGGTGCTGTGGGAAGTGACGATGTGTGTGACGATATACTTCGCCGTCCTGATTCTGGAAACCGCGCCTATCATAGGTCAAACAGAGTGGATGCAGAGACGGTGGCCCTGGCTGGCCGGGTGGCTGTCCCACATCCATCACTATGCGCCCGTCTTCGCCGTCATCGGTCTCGGGCTGTCGATGTTGCATCAGTCATCACTTGGCGCAACTTACG
>CAYSIV010000375.1:0-5432 GCA_964431175.1 uncultured Anaerolineales bacterium | reverse complement strand
GCTGGGGCAGGGGAAACGCGTCCATCTCGGCTTTCCCGATCCGGCCAAGGCCACTGGCATAGATGAGGAAGTGATGGCCGTCTTCCGTAAAGTGCGTGATGACATCGCCCGCCAAGTGCCGGAGCTATTACGGTTACCAACCCAGCCATCGTCCCAGTGAAACAGGAGCATCGCTATGGATGTCGTCTCGAATGAATTGGAACTGGCCCCGCCATCGGCGGTCACGCAGGCGGCGTATGACTTTGCCGCCGCGCTGGCCGACACGCCACAGTTCAAGGCGTTTGAAGAGGACGCCGAGCGGCTGGAGGCCCTTTGCCGCGCGCTTAGGCTGCACGGGTTGCAGTCGCGGCCATTGCTTCGGCACGGCATCCCCTTCCGCGAAACGCTGAAAGTCGCGGAGGAAGTTGACCCGAGCCTGATCATCCTCGGTTCGCATGGCCGCAGCGCCGTGCAGGAAATGCTGTCTGGGAGCACCTTTGAAAACGTGGTGCGCCTCAGCCGCCACCTGGTGCTGGCGGTGCGGCAAGAGGCAAACAAATCGGCACAGGCAACAAGAGGAGTGACACAGAGATGAACCCATCCACCCTGCCTCCACTGCCCTTACCAGGCTGGACACTACTCGCCCGCGGCGAGCAGGAAAACGACATGGTCGCCCGTTGCCCGGCCGGCCATATTCATCTGGACTATGGCAATTTCACCGTCCGCTTCCAGAACGACGAGTTTCTCGCCTTTGCCCGCATGGTGGCGGAGGCGGCAGTCCGCCTCGACAGCCGGGCCGCTCGGCTCGCGCCGGGCGATGCGTGGCTGCGGTCGTCGAGCATCGGCTTTTCGCCGAACTAAGCATCCACAATCCATTGAGGAGAAACCAATGACGACTGCTATCACACCAACCCTGACAACCGGGGTCGCCACGGACGAAGACGTGCGCGCCGACGCCCGCGCTTTCGCGCAGGCACTGGCCGAAACCGCCGAGTTTCAAGCCTTTGAAGAGAGCGCCGACCGGCTGCGGAACGACGAGGCCGCCCAGCACGTGATGGGGGCCTTTCTGGCCAAACAGCAATCCTTGCAGATGATGCTGATGCTCAACGCGGTGCCCGCCGAGGAACAGGCCGAACTGGAACGCTTGCGGCAGGCGTTTCTCTCCGAGCCGGCGGTGGCCGCTTACCTGAAGGCGCAGGAAGACCTCACGGCTGTTTGCCAGGCCGCCGCCGATTTGCTTTCCCGGCGCATCGGCCTGAGCTTTGCCGCTGCCTGCGGGCCGGGCTGCTGCTGAGAGGCTGCCGATGGACACGGCCGCCCCGCCGCTGGCTCCGCGCCCGCACACCCTGCCCAGCCACACCCTGCGTGTGCCAACCTCCGTCGGCACGGCATTCGTCACCGTGGCCCGCGATACGGACGGCCAGCCCTTTGAAGTCTTCCTCAGCGTGGGCAAGGCCGGCACGGAAACTTTCGCCGCCGCCGAAGCGCTGGGCCGCCTGATATCGCTCGCGTTGCGCCTTGACTCACCTGTTCCGTGCGCCGAGCGCCTGCGCGAGATCGCCACGCAGTTAACCCACATCGGTGCGACGCCGAACGGCGCCGGCCAACTGTCCCTGCCGGATGCCGTCAGTAGAGCCTTGCTGGATTATGCGGGCGATCCGCGCCCGCCTGCGCCCGCCTCGCGTGATACCGCTCCGCCGAAGCCGGTGAAAGCGACGGCTCGCAAGCCCGCCTCGATTCCTGATGTGCGGGGTGTTATTGAGAAGAAAAAGGACAAGCGCAAGAAAATGGATACTTCAACTGTGACCCTCCCACCCGAACTCCTGGCCGCGACCGAGTCGCTGGCCGATAGCCTGCTCCGCGCCGGGCCGATTGCGGCCTATCGGCGCGCCAAAGCCCGCCTCGACGCCGACCCGCACGCCCACGCCCTGCTCGAACGTTTCTCGGCCGCCCAGGCCGACCTGCGTTTCAAACAATCGCGCGGGACGGTGACACAGGCCGATGTGGATCACCTGCGCGCGCTCCAGCGCGAAGTGCAATCCAACCGCGCCATCATAGACTACGCCGAGACCCAGCAGGCGGCCATCGCCTACCTGCCCGAGGTGAATCTGGAAATCAGCCAGCTCATTGGCGTGGATTTCGGTTCGTTGGCCGGCCCGGCGAGTTGCTGAGATGTTGGCAGCCAAAACCGTCGTCGTCGGTATCACTGGCGGCGTGGCCGCGCACTATTTGCCGGAACTGATCGGTCAATTGCGCTTTCGCCATCTGGCCGTCGTTCACGCCGTGCTGACTCACGCGGCGGCGCGCTTCGTCTCGCCGTTGACCGTTGCCGCAGCCACGGGCACGCCAGTCTGGACGGACATCTTCGAGGACGCGAAGCGCGACCCGCTGGCGCATATCCATCTGGCCCGGCTGGCCGACCTGGCGCTGGTGGCTCCGGCGACGTTTGACTTTATCGGCAAACTGGCGGCGGGGCGGGCTGATGACTCGGTGTCACTGTTGCTTGCCGCCACGACCGCCCCCGTGCTACTGGCCCCGGCCATGCACGATACCATGTGGGCCAACCCCATCCTCCGGCGCAACCTGGAGACGCTGAAAGCTGTCGGATATCGAATTGTTCCGCCGGAAACGGGTCTACAAGCCACAGGCGACGTGGGCGAGGGGCGCATGGCGACTATCGGCGCTATCCTCGCTGCGCTGAGCGAGACGGCGAAGACTATCCCGGAGAAACAAAAGGAGTAACCCAATGCCGCTCTACGATTATCACTGTCAAAAGTGTGACGAAGTTTTTGAAGTCCGCGCTTCCATCAAAGAAAAAGAGGCCGGACTGAAACCGGAATGCCCGAAGTGCCACAGCCAGAAGACCCGGCAGGTGATCACCGCCGGGCTGGTGATTCGTGGCGGTGATGGCGCGAGCCTCTCGTTCCCCGCCTGCGGTCCGAATGCTGGGCCGGGGTGCTGCTGATGGCTGCTCCCGTCGTCGTCCATATCGTCGGCGCGCCAGTGGCTTGCGCGGAGGGCGTGAAGGATACGTGGCGCGACGTGGCAGCGTGGGCGGCTGATCAACTCGGAGGCAGGTTTGGCGCGCGGGTGGCTGTCGAATATCACGACCTGTTCGAGTTGAGCGGGCCGCTGGCTGACCGCATCGCCGCCAGGGGTGTGAGCCTGCCGGCCGTGCTCGTCGGCGACGAATTGCTCACCTCTGGCAGCAAGATTTCCATCCCGGCTATTTGCCGGAAGTTGGAGGCGCTGGGGATCGCGCCCGATGGTCACTGAGGCCGAAGTCCGCGCTGCGCTGGGCACCGTAATCCATCCGTCCTTCGGGATGTCGCTCGTCGCGCTGGGCATGGTGCGCGCCGTGCGGGTGATCACGGGCGGCATCGAAGTTGATCTCGTGATGAACTGCCCTGGCTGTCCGGCGGCGGAAGCCGCTTTAGCGCTGGCGCATAAAGCCTTGCGCGCTTTGAGCAACGGAAATGCAGTCAGGTTGACATTGCTGCCGCAAATCTGGAAACCGCCCTGGGGATCGAGTTGGGAGCTATGGTGATCTGCTGGTAGGGCCGTGTCGGCCACGGCGCTTAACTGCCATTGGTGCTGGTCAACGGAGAAGTATTAACCATCGGCGGGAAAATCTCTGTGCCTGCCATCCGGCGCAAAATTGAGGCGCTGGCTGAGAACGAAATAGTATGAAAAGAAAAGTCCTTTTCCTCTGCACCGGCAACTCCTGCCGTTCGCAAATGGCCGAAGCGATTGTCAATGCCCGCCTGGGCGACGACTGGGAAGCTGTCTCTGCCGGGACGCATCCTGCCGATTACGTTCACCCCAGCGCCCTCCGGGCTTTGGCCGAGATAGGCATCGAGCATCACGGGCACTCCAAATCTGCGTATGAATTCCGTAACACCCATTTCGATCTGGTGGTGACGGTGTGTGACTCGGCGGCCGAAGAATGCCCGGTCTGGCTGGGGCAGGGCAAACGAGTCCACTCTGGCTTCCCCGATCCGTTCAACGCCATCGGCAGTAACGATGAAGTGATGGCGGTTTATCGGGCGGTGCGAGATGACATCGCCCGCCAAATTCCCCGACTGCTCCAGAATTGGCCGAGCCCGGAAGCCGAAAACCTTTAGCCGGAGATGGCGCAAACGGCGATGGAAGCCTGCCCACCTGCGGAGCAACTACCAAAGTAATCCGCCTGTCCTATCATTGACCCCCGTGTCAACTCGCTCTTTCCGCACTCCGACGATGAATGCGTGACGTGCAACATCCTCTCGCCCGCTTGCTACATGCACTGAGGGCGTGGCGATCTTTCGTAGCGGACCGCACTGGGCCATTGCTCAGCACCTCCTTGCCGACAGCCTTCCATGACAAGTATAACTAATAAAATATGACGTATGGCTCTATTTCAACTCGGTGAAATCCGGTTTTATAAGGTATATGACTCTTGTATCCGGAGAAAAGGTTTCTGAGCGCCCACAACCTGTGCCAGTTCCAGACAGCCTGTCCCGCCCGTTATCGATCATCCGTCGGCGTTTGGGTCTGCTAAAATGGCTGTTGCCTGCCGGACTGCTGTTTATTGTTGTTGCCTACGAAATTGGCCCGGCACAATGGATCAAGCGCAATATTGGCGACACTTACGATTTCTGGTCTGAGATCGTGGTCTATGGCTCTATCGGGCCGTTACTGGCTTTTGCTCTTTTGCACTTTCTGGGCCGCTGGCTGGAAGAACGCGAAACCAGCGACTTGCAGGCGCTGGTTTTGGCCCAGGCCCGCCAACAGGCCGAGTTGGGGCATCAGTTGAGCGACGACGTTTTGCAATCCCTCTTTGCGGTTAGCACTTTGCTGGCCTCGCTTGAGGCCCATGCTTCCGAACTTCCGCCTGATGCTCAGGTTCAGCTCCGCAAGGCGCAAGCGACGCTGAATCAAACTGTTCAGCAGTTGCACGCTTACTTACAGGAGTCCCCTAACGGAAAAGGGGACGCTAAGTCACGCAGGTAAACGCAGAGCCTGCGGAGAACGCAGAGAAAACAGGTTACGGCTCGCGCTTCAAGATTTTCGGCCCGACCTGACGAACATCGTCATAAGAGACGAGTTTCGCAATTAGCTTGGAGTGCACCCGGCGATTACACTTTCTAATTGACAGAAACTTGATTTGTCTCCGAGCCTGCCGACCTACAGAAGTGTTCACACTTTACGGTTGGCAGGCCGAGCCTCTTGCAGAAGAGGGGCAGTTACAAGCGCCGCCGTGGGCCGAAGGTGGAAACATTCCGGCCTCCGCAGTTTTGGAAAGGAGACCCTTATGAAAACTCTCAATCAACTCCTTGCAGAGCCCTCCGCGCTTCACCGCCATCTATGCCCCCGGCAGGTGCTGGGCGTGCGCATGGGAATGCTGGCCGGAGAAGTGCTCGGCCTCGACTTGCCCCAAACCGACAAACGATTGTTAACCATCGTCGAAACGG
>CAYSIV010000374.1:0-5437 GCA_964431175.1 uncultured Anaerolineales bacterium | reverse complement strand
GTGTCATCGGCGTGGACATGACTGACGACATGCTCGAAGTCGCGCGCCGCAATGCTCCGGTCGTTGCGGAACGGCTCGGCTATGCGAACGTCGAATTTCGCAAAGGCCGCATCCAGGACTTGGCGCTCGACCTCGAAAAGCTCGACGCCGAGTTGATTCGACGACCCATCACAAACGCGGCGGCTTTCCTCGCAGCGGACGAACTGGCCGAAGAACTTCGCATCACGCAGCCACTCGTCACCAGCGATTCGGTTGACGTGGTCGTCTCGAACTGCGTGCTGAATCTCGTCGAGCCGCGCTCCAAGCGGCAGCTTTTTAATGAAATCTTCCGCGTGCTCCGCAAAGGCGGGCGGGCTGTCATTTCGGACATCGTTGCCGACGAGGAAGTGCCCGCGCGTATGCAGAGCAACCCCGAACTCTGGAGCGGTTGCATCAGCGGCGCGCTCACCGAGGAGGGTTTCCTCAAGGCATTTGCCGAGGCCGGTTTCTACGGCATCCAGATCCTCAAGCGTGACGAGCAGCCGTGGCGCACCGTCGAAGGCATCGAGTTTCGCTCTGTCACCGTGCAGGCGTTCAAAGGCAAACAAGGCCCGTGCTTCGGGCGCAATCAGTCCGTGATTTATCTCGGACCGTTCAAAGAAGTGCTCGACGACGACGGCCATCGCATGGAACGCGGACGGCGCTACGCGGTCTGCGACAAGACGTATCAGCTTTACGGGAAAGAGCCGTATCACCAGCACTTCGCCTTCATTGAGCCGGTGAAGGAAGTTCCGCCCGCCGAAGCAAAGCCCTACGCCTGTGGCGCTATGCGCGTGCGGCATCCCAAGGAAACCAAGGGCCACGACTACAACGCCACGACCGAGGCGAGCCAATGCTGCGACGGCGGAGGGGAAGGAGGTTGTGCTTGAATAGTGCCCGTTCTTTTCAGCGGCTTGGCTTGCCCTTCCGCAACGGGACGAATGCCGCCGCGAACGGCATCTGTAGATTCACCTCTCGCTTTCATGAAAAGCTGCAAAGAGCAACCGGGCAAGGGCGGTTCACTGGTGTCGAAAGAGTGCCAGTCCGCTTCAACACCCAAGCGGCTGTCGTGCAATCCGCCGCCCCGCCCCTTTCGCCCGGGACAATCATCGCGCCGATGGATCAAACCGGATTCAAGGTTGAATCCACAACTCCACCTCAAAACAACCAAACAAAGGATGCCAACTTATGAATCAACTCCTTTCCGAAAACGAAGCCACAGGCAAGGCCAAAGAGATTTTCGAAGACATCAAACGGCATTTTGGCATGGTTCCCAATTTTTTCAGCGCTCAGGCCGCCGTGGACCCCGAATGGCTGGAACTGAACTGGAATCGCACAAAGAAAATCATGCTGACACCCGGCGCACTCGACCGAAAGACCAAAGAGTTGGTGGCGCTGACGGTGTCGTTGGTGAATCGTTGCCAATACTGCTGCCTAGCCCACGAAGCGATGGCGCTGATGGCCGGCGCGACGGAACGGGAAATCAACGAGACCAAGGTGGTGATCGAACTCTTCGCCAGTTTCAACGCCATCGCCGATTCGCTGCGCGTCCCTTGTGACGTGACTCCGGAGATGGTCAAACGAGCAATATCGGGCATCTGAAGTTATTCATGAGATGCAGGCGCGTCTTTTGCAACTTTGAAGCCTGCCGCAACATGTTAAATCCATCATCAACGCCTTTCTCCTGCTGGCCGTCTGCTTTCTCGCTTATTCCAACGGCGCGAATGACAACTTCAAAGGCGTGGCCAGCCTGTTTGGAAGTCGCACCTGCGGCTACCGCATGGCCATTTCTTGGGCCACGGTTGCCACGCTCGCGGGCAGCGTGGCGGCGCTGTTTCTTGCGCAAACACTGCTCAAGAAGTTCTCGGGCAAGGGCCTTGTGCCGGACGCGCTCATCGCGTCGCCGCAATTCGTGCTGGCGGTCGCTTTCGGTGCGGGGGCGACGGTGATTCTCGCCACCTTGCTCGGCTTCCCGATTTCCACCACGCACGGACTGACGGGCGCATTGGTTGGCGCGGGCCTGGTCGCCGCGAACGGTGGAGTCAACTTCGCCGTGCTCGGGAAGACGTTTGTCATGCCACTGGTTCTTAGCCCGTTGCTGGCCGTCGCCACAGGTGGAGCGATCTATGTCGCTTTCCGTTTCGCCCGGCTTCGACTCGGCGTGACGAAAAAAATGTGTGTGTGCGCCGGGGTCGAGCAACTGGGGTTGCCGCTGCCGCAGCCCAATGGCGTTTTCACCGCGCAGACTTTGCCGACAATCTCCGTCGCCGTGGACAATCCTTCGGAGTGCGCCCAACGCTACGCCGGGTCGGTGCTAGGAATAAACGCAGGCCGTTTGCTCGACTCACTGCATTTCTTGAGCGCCGGCGCGGTAAGCTTCGCGCGCGGGTTGAACGACACACCGAAAATTGCCGCGCTGCTGCTCGTCGCTTCCGCGCTTGATCTTCGCTGGGGACTTGTAGCCGTAGCGATTGCCATCGCGGTCGGTGGTCTGCTGAACGCGCGGCGCGTGGCTGAAACGATGAGTCACAAAATCACCAGTATGAACGCAGGCCAAGGCTTCGCTGCCAATCTCTCGACTGCATTGCTGGTCACGACGGCGAGCTTCCACGGACTGCCCGTGAGCACAACGCATGTGAGCGTCGGCTCGCTGCTCGGCATGGGCATCGTGACGGGTCAGACAAAATGGAAACCGGTGTTCGGCGTGCTCGCCTCGTGGATTATTACTCTGCCCTGCGCGGCGCTCCTTTCGGGCGCGGCTTATTGGTTGGTTCGCTCCGTCTAGTGCTTATGACCCACGGACTCCAAAGACTGACCCAACTTGTGAAGTTTGCATCGCGACAGACGCGGTTCATCGCGGGACTTTGCCTGATGGCGACGTGCGGCATTTCCTTTTCAGCGGACAGGCTCGTCACCGCTGAATCTTCCAAGCAGGTCGGACAAATCCTCGCGCGGGTCAGCGCGCATGACTTCCATCCGATTCGCGACGGCTTCACCTACGACCGCGACCTAAACAAGCACGGCGTCGCCAGCCTCGACGACCAAGACTGGCGCGTGCGGACTCTCGCCGTGCGCGATCTCGTGCGGTTGGGCACGCCCGGCACACCTACGCTCGTCACGGCGTTGGAGGACAAGAACGCGCACGTCCGCCACGTCTCGGCGATGGTGCTTGGCATTTTGCAGGCGACCAATGCAGTGCCGTCGCTGGAGAAAGTCTTGCGCGAAGACGGCGACCCGGTGGTTCGTTCGCAAGCCGCCATCGCACTCGGGCAAATCGGCCAGCGCGCGTCGCTACCGGTTGTTCAGGCCGCGCAGAAGGACGACACGTCCAAGGACGTGCAGCATCAAGCTGAAATTGCCGCTTACGCCATCGAACACGGAGAGGCCGCGACATCAGAGTTGGCGAAAGCTTACGCCGCGCTCGATGAATCCAAGTTCGGACGCTTGCAAGTCGGCCAGCCCGCGAACGCTTTTCAACTCACCGACACGGAGGGCAAAGCGTGGCGGCTCTCGGATTTTCGCGGGAAGAAACCTGTCGTGCTCATCTGGGTTTTCGCCGATTGGTGTCCGGTCTGCCACGGCGAATTTCGCGAGTTGATCGAACTGCGCCAGCAATTCGAGGCTGCCAACGCGCAGGTGTTCACGCTCGAATGTCACGACGTGTTCCCCGCCCGCGTGATGGTCGGCAAGGAATTTGAGCCGAAATACTGGTTTAGCAAAACGTCGTTCAAGGACTCCTACACGAAAAACATCTGGTGGCCTCATCTCGTGGACCGTGCCGGAGCAGTGGGCGCGGAATACGGCGTGCAGCCGATGAGCTTCGTTGTCCATTCGGAATGGATCAATCGTCCGTCCGTCGTCATTGTGGACAAGGAAGGCGTCGCGCGCTTCGCCTACTACGGCACATTCTGGGGCGACCGCCCTTCCATCCATCAACTGCTGGAGATGGTGCGCAGCGGCAATTATTCTTTCGATGCGCCCAAACGGCTGAAACCAGAGTCCAAACCGTAGATTGATTGCGACCAATGCTATCGCACACCATACAAGCCCGAGCGAAGAATCGCTTTGAATCCAAACTGGACGAGAACCGCCTCGTCCTGCGGCGGGGGCAACTCCAAACGCTGCAAATCAATGTCGGGCGCAAGTGCAACCAGACCTGCCGGCATTGCCATGTGGATGCCGCGCCTTGGCGCACCGAGATGATGCCCGCAAACATTGCGCGGCGCGTGGGCGATTGGATTCGCGAGCATCGCCCGTCGGTGGTGGACATTACCGGAGGCGCGCCGGAGTTGAGCGAGCATTTCCGTTACTTCGTCGAGACCGCGCGCGAAGCGGGCTGTCAGGTTATTGACCGAAACAACCTCACCATCATCGAGACGCAGGCATTTGCCTGGCTGCCGGAATATCTGGCGACACACGAAGTGGAAGTCGTTGCCTCGCTGCCGTGCTATTCGGCGGACAATGTGGACGCGCAACGCGGCGATGGCGTGTTCGCGAAAAGCATTTCGGCGCTGAAGAAACTCAACGCCGTCGGCTACGGCACGAAGCTGCCGCTCAACCTCGTTTACAATCCACTCGGCGCGAAGCTGCCCGGCCCGCAGGCGGAACTGGAGGCGGACTTCAAGGAGGTTTTGTCCCGCGATTTCGGGATTGTGTTCAACCGGTTGTTCGCCATCACCAACCAGCCCATCGCACGGTTCGCCGAAGACTTGCGCCAGCACGGCCAATGGGACGAATACCTCGAATTGCTCGCCAACCATTTCAACCCGGCGACGGTCGAGGGCTTGATGTGCCGCACCACGATCAGCATCGGCTGGATGGGCGAAGTCTTTGATTGCGATTTCAACCAGATGTTGAAGATGCAGATGCGCAACGGCAAACCGCTTTACCTGTGGGACGTGACGCCCGCGCGTCTCGCAAATTGGGAAATACAAACCGGCGTTCATTGCCTGGCTTGCACCGCTGGTTGCGGCAGCAGTTGCACGGGAGCGGTGAAATAAGATTTCGCTTTTGTCTGGAATGAAAAGTTCAAGAGCATTGGCAGTTTTGGAGAAGTTCGGCGCGGTCGGAGCATTCCTCGCGGCAGCCGCCGCGCCGTGCTGCTTCCCGTTGCTTGCGGTGGTCGGAGCGGCGCTCGGCTTGGGCGCTTTGCAGCCGTGGCGCGGCTACATGGACTACGCCATTCAGGGCTTCGTCCTCCTCTCGGTCGTCGGCAGTGCATTCGTGTTTCGCCAGCATCGGCAGACTTGGCCATTGAGTATTGGGTTGATGAGCGCGGCTCTCGTTTTTTTCGCGTTCTACGTCAGCTATCACGTCGCGCTGATCTACGCGGGATTGGCTGGCTTGGCCGTGGCCTCAATCTGGAATGTCGTCGCCAAACGTCAGGCGAGTTCTTGCGGTCGGCCAGTCGAGTTGCAAT
>CAYSIV010000373.1:2496-5491 GCA_964431175.1 uncultured Anaerolineales bacterium | reverse complement strand
AGAGCAAATTCGTTATATCCTTGAATTCGTTGTAGTGTTTTACGTTGGGACAACGAATTGGTAACGAATAAACGAATTATACGCTCACCTCATTCGTTTACGCGAAGCGGTTAGCATTCGTTGTCCCGCCAACTCCAACTTCAATTCCAGATTCATTTCCCTGGAAACGGCGCAATCCCCACCAACAACACCAGCCTCTTCGCGCCAATATTCGTCACCCCATGATCCGCCCCGGCGGCGGCCCAGACGACCACGCCCTCGCCCGCCACCTGCTTCTCGCCGCCCACCACAAACTCACCCTCGCCCTCAACCACAAAGTAGAACTTGTCCTGGCTGTCGTGGGTGTGAGCGTGCTGGCTCTGGCCGGGGTCGAGGCAGTTCAGGCCCAGCATCAGGCGCTGGCTCTGGAAGAGGGTGGATTTGAATTGCTTGTCGGGCCGCGAGCCGGTGTGGTTGCTGTAGTGAGTGAAGTTGCTCATGGTTTGGAGATTAGAGATTAGAGAATTAGAGATTGGAGAATTGGACGCTTCACGTGGAGGTTGGGATTTCGCGTGCTTTTTGCGGGCTGTGCCTGGGGTTTTGGGCTTTTGAGATTTGGGATTTTTCTATCCGCTTCTTTTCACCAGCTCCGCCAGGTGTTCCTCATCATGCTCCAAAATCCTTGCGCACAGCCCGGCCACATCCATCTGCCCATACCTCGCGTGCGTGCCGATACGCTTCCAGCCCGCATCCGTCAACTGGCGCAGGTGGGCCGTCGTCTCCTGCCGGATGCGGACGAAAGCGTATTGCAACTGATACAGCGAGTATCGCGCGTAAAACTTCTCCAACTCCGCAAGGTCAGGCTCGGTGTACTGCCACTGCGGATTGTCTTCCGCTATCACCGCCTGTAAGCGAAACTGCCAGATGTCGCGCTCGACGGCCACGAGATGAACAAGGATGGTGCGAAGCGGCCACTCGCCTTCGGGCTGAGTCTTGCTTTCGGCGCGTTTGACCGCCTCAGCGATACTGGCCGGTATTTGTGTGAGTCGTTCGATGAGTTGTCGGCGTTCGTCGGTAAGCATCAGAATCTCTCCACCCTCAACAAGTTCAAATCAATGTCCGGCGCATCGCCGCAAACAACTTGCGCGGCCAGCTTGCCGGTGATCGGGCCGAGCGACATCCCCATCATGGCGTGCCCGGCGGCAATCGTCAAGTTGTCGAACGAGGCCGGCCGCCCAAGGATGGGCAGGCCGTCGGGCGTGCACGGGCGCAGGCCGCGCCACACCTCAAGCGTTTCCAGGCCATCCATGCCAACCATATAGTCCTTCGAGGCGCGGCGTAGAGCATCCACCCGGCGCTGATTGATCGAGAGATCAAGCCCGGCCAGTTCGAGCGTCCCGGCAAAACGCAGGATCGGGCCGGTTGGCGACTCCATCGGGGTGACGGCCACTCGCGACTCGCCCAGCAACAACGGGATGATCGGGGAAGTGGCCGGTCGTCTAACCGTGACGCTGTACCCTTTGGCGGCCTGGATCGGGAGGTTGAGGCCAAGTCCCCGAACGAGTCCGGGTGACCACGAGCCGGCGGCAACCACAACTTCCTCGGCCTGGAAATCGCCGTTTGTCGTTTTGACGCTGGTGACGCGTCGTCCTGACCGTTCGACTCCGGTCACTGTCCTGTTACGGTGGATGCAGACACCTTGACCCTCCAGCCGCCGCGCCAGCCCTTGCACGAACTCGGCCGGGTTGAGGTGTGCGTCGCCGGGATAGTAAACCGCCCCGGCCATGTCGGGCCGCACGCTCGGCTCCAGGGTGCTCGCCTCTTTCGCGCTCAATACTTTGGAGGCGATGCCCGCCTCAGCCACTAAGTGCGCTTCTTCGACGGCCTGCTTGAAGGCGGCTTCGGTCTTATACACCAACAGCACACCTTTGCGCTGGTAGCCAAAGATCAGGCCCTCCAGTCCGGCCAACGCGTCATAGAGCGCCAGACTAAGGCTGCTGAGATCGCGCAAAACGGGGATAGCCTGCCGCATGTGCGTTTCGTTGCAAGCCGCCGCGAATTTGAGAAGCCAGACGACGAGATCGAAATCAAGCCGGGGCTTGATATAAAACGGACTTTCGGGATCGAGCATCCACTTGAGGCCGTCGGCCAGCGCGCCCGGCGCGGCCAACGGCGTGCTGTGGCTGGGCACGATCAGCCCGGCATTGCCATACGAACTGCCCGAGGCCACCTCACCCTGCTCCACAATTGTAACCTGCCGCCCGCGCTCGGCCAGATAATAGGCGGCGCAGACTCCGATGACGCCGCCGCCGATGATGAGAACGTCGCTTCGTTCGCTCATCGCCGGTCCTTGACGACCTTGCCATCTTTGATCACAAGGACGATGTTCTCAGTTTTTTCCAGTGAGCGAATATCCTGCAACGGATTAGTCCTGGCGATCACCACATCGGCCAGTTTGCCGGCCTCAATCGTCCCAACTCGATCTTGCCAGCCCAAACACTCGGCGGCGATTTTGGTGGTGGCGACGATGGCTTGCATCGGCGTCAGGCCAATGTTGACCATCAGCCCAAGTTCGCGCAAGTTCGTGCCGTGCGGCATCACCCCGGCGTCGGTGCCCATCGCAATCTTCACCCCGGCTTTGTGAGCGCGGCCGATGCTGTCGCTGTGAATCTCAACCGTCTCGCGCGCCTTGCGCATGCCGTATTCCGGCATGCCGCCGGCCTCGCCAATTTCCAGCACCGCAAGCGGGGCCAGGAGGGTGGGCACTAAGAACGTACTGTGTTTCAACATTAACTCAATCGCTTCGTCGTCGAGAAAGATTCCGTGTTCGATGGAATGAATGCCGGCCCGAACTGCATTTTTGACCCCCTCGGCACCCTGGGCGTGGGCCATCACCTTTATACCCCGGCGGTAAGCCGCCTCTTGCACAATCACCTCCAACTCTTCGGGGGTGAACTGAGTGAATTCTGGATGATCGCGCGGGCTGAGCACCCCGCCGGTGGAGCAGACCTTGATC
>CAYSIV010000373.1:0-2486 GCA_964431175.1 uncultured Anaerolineales bacterium | reverse complement strand
CGCAGAACTTCGCGCACCTTCTTGCGCACTTCCTCCACGCCGTCACACCGGCCATCGGGGTTGCCGGGGTAAGCCAGGAACAGGTTGAACTCATTGCCCGACAACATCCAACCATCGCCGTGCCCGCCGGTGATGGTAAGCACCGTGATGCTGATTTGCATGCGCGGCCCCAGCACCAGGCCGCTCTCGACGGCCTGCTTGACCCCGGCGTCGGCCCCGCCCGCGTCGCGCACGCTGGTGATGCCCGCTTCCACCGTGCGGCGCATGTACTGGACCGAGTTGTAGAAACGAAGCGAGAACGGAGCCGTCATGTCGCGGGCCAGGTTCACACCTTCGAGCATCAGGTGCACGTGGGTGTCAATGAAGCCGGGCAGAATGAAACCACCGCCGGCATCGATTTCAGCGACACCGGCGGCGGGGAGTGAGAGCGTGCTGGCCGGGCCAACAGCGCGAATGCGGTTATCTTCAATTAGCACGGCGGCGTTGGGCACCGGAATGCCGCCATTGCCGTCGATAAGGGTGCCGTTACGGATCAGGGAGAAGGCCATTGTTTCCATATTCCTGTTGATTATCAGTACATCACGAAACGGGTTCGTAGTGGCGACTTTAGTCGCTGTTTTAGCCGGACGACTGAAGTCGTTACTACGCTTTCGTAATCCACTGATTATCCGGGCGTCTTTTGATGCCGGTAAAACTCAATTTTGATTGGCGGGAGCGGCGTAGTATTCATGATCAGGTCCGCCGCTTTCTCGGCCACCATCATCGTCGGGGCGTAGATGTTGCCATTGGTCACATTCGGCATCACCGAGGCGTCCACCACCCGCAAGCCTTCCAGCCCATGCACCTTCATGGTTTGCGGGTCCACCACCGACAGCGGATCGACTCCCATCTTGCAGGTGCAGGACGGATGATAAGCCGTCTCGCCATCCCGGGCAACCCAGTCCAAAATCTCCGCCTCACTCTGCACCGCCGGGCCGGGGGAAACTTCCCCGCCATCAAATTCGTCAAAGGCGGGTTGCTTCAAAATATGGCGGGCCCGCCCAATCGCCTCGACCCATTCGCGGCGGTCCTGGGCGGTGGAAAGATAATTGAAGCGCAGAGCCGGGTGAACTGTAGGATCGGCTGATTTGATTTTCACCGAGCCACGGGCATCAGAATACATCGGCCCCACATGCACCTGATAGCCATGCCCGCCGCTCGGCGAGGTGCCGTCATACCGGATCGCCACCGGCAGGAAGTGAAACATCAGGTTGGGATAATCCACCTCCTGGTTACTGCGAATAAACCCGCCCGCTTCAAAGTGATTGGTGGCGGCCGGCCCGCGTTTGAAGAACAACCATTGGAATCCGATCCACGGTTTGTTATACCACTGGAGGGCGGGGTACATCGAAACCGGTTGAGTGCAGGCGTGTTGAATATACACTTCCAGATGATCTTGCAAATTCTCGCCCACGCCCGGCAAGTCGTGAACAACCCGGATGCCCAGAGCCTCCAACTCGGCCTCGTTCCCCACTCCCGAAACCTGCAATATCTGCGGTGAGTTGATCGAGCCACCGCAACAGATCACTTCGCCTGCATAGACCTTCTGGGATTGGCCCCGGCACGGCACGTATTCAACTCCCACCGCTCGCCGGCCTTCAAAGAGGATGCGGGTGACGAACGCCCGCGTCAGCACCTGTAAATTTGGCCGATGCCTGATCGGATGCAGGTAAGCCAGCGATGCACTTAGCCGCCGGCCACGGTGCACATTGCGATCAAAAGCCGCAAACCCCTCCTGCTGGTAACCATTGACGTCTTTGGTCAGTGGGTAGCCTGCCTGTTGCACCGCCTGAAAAAACGCCTTGAAAAGCGGATTCGTAGCCGGCCCGCGTTCAAGCACCAGCGGTCCCTGTGCGCCGCGAAAGTCGTCACCGCCGGCCAGGCAATTCTCCATCCGCTTGAAGTAGGGCAGGCAATGCGCATAATCCCACTGCGCCAGGCCCGGGACGTGGCCCCATTTTTCATAATCGAGCGGGTTGCCCCGCTGGAAGATCATGCCGTTGATACTGCTGGAGCCGCCCAGGATTTTGCCGCGGCCATGCGAGATGCGGCGATTGTGCATGAACGGCTCAGGCTCCGAGTAGTAAAGCCAATCGTAATATTTACTGCCAATCGGGTAAGTTAAAGCCGCCGGCATATGGATGAAAATATCCCAACTGGAATCGGGCCGCCCGGCTTCCAGCACCAGCACCCGCTGATTCGGATCGTCGCTCAACCGGTTGGCCAAAACACAACCGGCTGAACCGCCGCCGACAATGATGACATCAAATCGTTTCGTTGAACCGTTCATCTTCCTTTTTGATACCCACCTGAACCTGTCCACCCACTTTATTCAATTCGACAGATCGTTTCATCACGAAGACTTGAGGGCGCAAAGACACAAAGAAAATCTGGCTCTCCCGACTTTGCTGTGAAACCGAGGAGGCAGGCATCCCTGGATGCCGGTT
>CAYSIV010000372.1:0-5495 GCA_964431175.1 uncultured Anaerolineales bacterium | reverse complement strand
CCGTCGCGGAGATACACCTGTGGGTTCGACAGCGTGGCCTCCGGCTGGGCGGCGAGCTTGTCGGCGATAAATGACGTTAGCTCACTCTCGGTAATGGCGACCGTCACTTCGCCGGTGGTTGACTTTAGCGCCTCGAATTTATCGGTCAGAGACGCCGCCGACTCGGTGGAGACGACCACAGGGGGGTATTCCGGGGTGGGACCGCCAACAGCCAACGGGCCGCCGCAGGCCAGAGCCGCAATCAGCAGTGTCGTTAGCGCTCCAAATAACATTAATTTTTTCATTGAGAACATCCTTTGCCTGAAAATTATAACACGCCCACTTTTTCTCTCTCGGCCCTCGTCGAGAGTTTGCTCTTTGTAGCCGACGGCCCGGCGCAGATTGCCCAACTGGCCGTCGCCCTCGAAGTTCAGCCGCGCCAGATCGAAGAAGCGCTGGTTGAGCTGGAAGCCTTGTACGCGTCCGCCTCGCGCGGCCTCAGTCTGCAACGGATGAAGGATCGGGTGCAGTTGACGACCTCCCCGGCCGTAGCGGCGCAAGTGGAGCGTTTTCTCGGCCTCGAGTCGGCTCAACACCTCAGCCGGCCGTCGCTGGAAACGCTGGCCATCATCGCCTACCAGCAACCCGTCACCCGCCCGCAAATCGAAGCCGTTCGCGGCGTGAACTGCGACGGCGTCATCAAATCGTTGTTGAGCAAGGGGCTGATTGAAGAAGTTGGCCGCACCGAAGGACCGGGCCGCCCGATTCTCTACGGCACAACTTCGACATTCCTGCAACACTTCGGACTCTCGTCACTTAATCAACTGCCGCCGCTAAACGTGGACACGGTGCTGGAGCCGGCCCCCGCCGACTCGGGGGAGGCCGCCCCGGCGCCCGAACTTATGCCCTCGCCCCAGCCCGACGGCAGTTAGGGCTGTTGCAAAGTCCATTGACAGGCGCTACTTTGTATGGCGTGGGAGCGGGTTGCACCCGCGATTTGTGCTGTGCTTGTCAGATTATGTCGCGGTTACAAACCGCTCCCACGACTTTGCAACAGCCCTGCGACGGCAGTGCGCCGTCGGCAGATGACGAAGAGCAGGTGCTATAATCGTTTCCAGAGGTGTGATATGACAGAGATCGAGATGAAAGTCAACAGGCTGGCGCGGCAGGTTCGCCAAACAAAAAAGGAACTTGAAGAAGTGCGGCAGTTGCTTCAATCAAAGTTCCCGTTAGCCACCTCCGAACTTACCTCGAATAAACCTGGATCAAAGCGCCTCCCCCTCGAGGATGCACTTCGAGCCGCCGGATTGCTTTGTGACCCAGACGAATTTGAGAATGAAATGACCAAAAGTTGGCGAAGGCTTTCGAAAAGAGACCAAAAGGCTTTTAGAGCCGAGTTGCGTGCGATAAAACTTGAAAAGCCAGTTTCCGAAATTATTATTGAGAGTCGTAGATGATCCGCCGTGAACGAGGTGTGCCAGTCTCAGGCAATCCAACTAGCTTTTGTTTCATCTGATCGGCAACTGCTTGCCGCCGCTCGCGCTGAAGGGCTTGTTGTAGAAGACCCCCACGATCATCTTTAATTTCCATATGCCATCTGAACGCCTGCAAAAAATTCTGGCCGCCGCCGGCTTTGGCTCGCGCCGCGCCTGTGAAGACATCATCGCCGCCGGGCGCGTCCGCGTCAACGGCCAACGCGCCGTCGTTGGCGACAAGGCTGACCCGGCGCTGGACAAGGTCACCCTCGATGGCGATCCGGTCGTCGCCGAGAAGCTCACCTACATTGCCGTCAACAAACCGCGCGGCGCAGTCTCGTCGCTTCGCGCGCAAGGCGACCGGGACACCGTGCGCGAACTGGTGCCGGTTCCGGGGCGGCTGTATCCGGTGGGCCGTCTCGACGCGCTGAGCGAGGGTCTGGTTCTGCTCACCAACGATGGCGACCTGACGAACCGCCTCACCCACCCGCGCTACGGCCACGAGAAGGAATACCGGGTGTTCGTCCTCGGCAGCCTGGATCAACAAGCCCTGCAAGTCTGGCGGCGCGGCGTGGTCATCAAAGACGAAGAGGGCAACTCGGAGCGCACCGGCCCGGCCAAAGTGGACGTGGACTCGGCGGAAGGCGGCGGAACGTGGCTCCGGGTGATCATGCGTGAAGGCAAGAAGCATCAAATTCGCCGCGTTGGCGAAACACTGGGCCTGCGTGTGACCCACATCATTCGCGTTCGCCTCGGCACTCTGCGCCTCGGCAGTCTTAAGCCCGGCCAGTGGCGCCACCTCACCGACTCCGAAATTCATTCGCTCTTCACCACTACCGGCGCCAAGCCGCAGTTGAAACGCCGTTAAAGTTGGGGTTTGGTTCTTGGGATTTGGGATTTTTCATGATTGTTTCCACCATCGCCCTCGACGGCCCCGCTTCTTCCGGCAAATCCACGGTTGGCTCACTGCTGGCTGGCCGCCTCAATTATCTTTTCTTTGATACAGGCGCGATGTATCGGGCTGTGACTCTGGTTGCTCTCGTGCGCCGCATTTCAATCACCGATGAAGCCGCCGTGAACGGGCTGGCCGAATCGCTCAAGATAGACGTTCTGCCGCCGTTGTTCAACGATGGCCGCCAGTGCACGGTGATAGCCGACGGCGACGACATCACTTGGAGCATTCGCGCCCCCGAAGTGGACGCCAATGTGTCGCAAGTGTCGGCTTACCCGAAGGTGCGGGAAATTCTGACGGCGGAAATGAGATCGATTGCCAAACGTGGCCGGGTGGTCATGGTCGGTCGAGACATTGGCACGGTGGTTTTGCCCGAGGCCGATCTCAAAATCTATCTCGACGCCTCGCCCGAAGAGCGCGCCCGCCGCCGCCATGCCGAGCTTGAAGCGCGCGGCATCGAAAAGCCTTACGCCGAAATCCTGACCGCCATCTGTGAGCGCGATGCGTTCGACTCTGGCCGTGAGCACGCACCCCTCAAAGCCTCGTTCGACGCGAAGGCAGTGGATACGACGGGGTTGAGCATCAATCAGGTCGTATCGGAATTGCTGACTCTGGTAAAATCCGCCAAACCCCAAACGACATAGCCTCACCTTTGTCGTTTGGCGTTTTACGCAAATGCCTTTCTCCCAACCCCTGCCCGTTCGCCTCTTTCGAGTTGTTGGCCGGCCAGTCTTCCGGCTCATCTATCGGGTGGGTTGCCACCTCACGTTGAGCGGGTTTGAAAACGTGCCGCCGCCCGGCGCGTATATCATCGCCATGAATCATCTGGCCACCTATGACCCGCCGCTATTGATGTCGTTTTGGCCGCATCCGCCAGAGGCGTTGGGCGCGGCGGACATGATGGAGCGATTTTTTATCGGCCATATCATGCGGGGCTACGGCACGATCCCGGTGCGTCGCGGCGAATACGATCGCGCTCTGCTGGAGAAGGCGCTCGACATTCTCAAATCGGGCCGCCCGTTTGTCATCGCCCCCGAAGGCGGGCGAACCCACAAGCCCGGCATGCGCGAAGCCAGGCCCGGCATCGCTTACCTGGCGCTCAAGGCCAACGTACCCATCGTGCCCGTCGGCATCACCGGCACCGAAACCATGATACCCAGTTGGAAGGCGCGCCGCCGGGCAACGCTGGCGATGATGGTTGGCCAACCGTTTCGCTTGCCGCCCGATTCGCTCCCCCGCGAGAGCCGGCACGAACGTTTGGCCGAGTACACGGCCCTCATCATGCGTCGCATTGCCGAACTGCTCCCGCCCGACTATCGTGGCGTCTACGCGTGACCCGCGACACTCTCCGCAAACTTGCCCGCTTCGCCTCCAGCAATTTGCTCCGCCTCACCGTGCGCGGCCTTGAAAACGTGCCGCTCACCGGCGGCCTCTTGCTGGCCATGAACCATCTCGGCGACGCTGACCCGATCATGGTCCTCGGCTTTGCGCCCCGCGAGGTGGAAGTGATCGGCAAAGCCGAAATCTTAGGATGGCCGATCTTCGGCTTTCTGGCCCGATCTTATGGCATGATCGCCGTGCGGCGCGGCCAGCCCGACCGGGAAACACTGAACGTGGCGCTCAACATTTTGAAATCGGGCAAGGCTCTGCTGATTGCGCCTGAGGGCCGCGAAAGCCTGTCGGGCGCAATGGAGGCGGCCAAAGGCGGGGCGGCGTTCCTGGCAATGTACGGCGGCGTCCCCATCCTCCCCATCGCCATCACCGGCACTGAAAACAAGAAAGTTTATCTGGAGTGGGTGCGGCTTCATCGGCCTTGTGTTACACTAACCTTCGGCCAGCCCTTCGCCCTGCCGCCAACCATCCGCCGCCGGGAAGCCGCCGACTTGATCATGCGCCGCATTGCTGAACTTCTCCCGCCGGAGTATCGGGGCGTTTACGGTGGTTAAGAGCGTGGAGCTAGAGCGATGACTGAAAACATAGCAATCAAAAATCAAAAATCAAAAATCAAAAATCGCCAATACGATCACGCCAGCCGCGAGCCGGTGCGCCGCGTTTTGCGCTGGATGATCACCAACATCGGCTTTCGCTGGCTGGCGAAGCTTGACCGGATCGACGGGCTGGTAAACCTGCCGCCGACCGGCCCGGTCATTCTCATGATCAATCACATTGCCTTCATTGATCCGATTGTGGTGCTGGGCAACCTGCCGCGCAATCTCGTGCCGATGGCGAAAGCCGAAGCCTATGCTGACCCCATCTGGGGCATCTTTCCGCGCTTGTGGGATGTGATCCCGGTGCGGCGCGGCGAAGTAGACCGAGAAGCTTTGGTACGGGCGCTGGCGGTATTGAAGGCGGGTGAAATCGTACTGGTCGCGCCGCAAGGCACGCGGCAACCCGCGTTGAGTCAGGCCAAGGATGGAATTGCTTACCTGGCTCATAAATCCGGCGCACCGATCATCCCGATAGCGATTGAGGGGACTAAGGGATTCCCGTCGCTTAGCAAGAAGCGTTGGTCTGAACCCGGGGTCGTGGTGAGGTTGGGGGAGCCTTTCCACTTCAAACCAGTCACTGGCCGTCTGCCGCGTGAAGCTCTGCGCCAGATGACCGACGAGGCCATGTACCGCCTGGCCGCCATGTTGCCCGAGCACCGACGCGGGATATACAGTGACCTGTCAAAGGCGACGAGCGAATACATTGACGACCGACCCCTGCGGGCGACAAATGACGAATGAGCACGCCTCGCTCTACCCTCCACCCTTCACCCTCCACGGTTTATGCTGGCCTCATCCAACGGATTGAACCCGCCTCCTTCGCCGACGACCTTGGCCTGCGCCCCGGCGACGAAGTGCTGGCCGTCAACGGCCACCCTGTTGAGGATGTGATTGACGTGCAGTTCTACGCCGCCGAAGATGAAGTGGAAATCGTCTATCGTCGCCAGGACACGCAACACGCAACTCGCAACACGCGAAAGCTGGAACAGCCGTTAGGGATTGAGTTCACCCACCCCACCTTCGATATTGACATTCGCCGGTGCAATAACCTGTGCCCGTTCTGCTTCGTCCTGCAGACCGCGCCGCGCATGAGGCGCACGC
>CAYSIV010000371.1:0-5527 GCA_964431175.1 uncultured Anaerolineales bacterium | reverse complement strand
AAAGTATAACTCCGCAGTTTGCTCCGGCTGGATTTGCGCGAAGCGTCCAGCCGCCTGGCCGCCGGATTACAAACGCGAAGCGGAGCGGGAGCGGAAGTTATTCTTTTACGGGTGCTAAGTCTTGTCGCAGTCCTTGCCCGACGTACAACTTGATCAGGGCCTCCGATGACATGTCTCGACTGGCGGCCACTTTCTCCAATGAGGCCAAAGTGTCGTCGGGTATTTGAACAGTCACGGTTGTACTGGCGCGAGAGTGAAAGCGGAGTTCAAATCCTTCCTCGGTTTTGGGAGCTTCTTCGTCAGGTTTCGTCATAGCGTAGCTCGCTTCGCGTGCCGCAATCAAACACTACAGCGAATTTGGGGATGGAACGAATTCGTCGCGCAGCGTCCCCCAATTCGTTGTAGTGTTGAGCGGCCTAAAAATCTTCGCGGTCAAAGCAGTTTTTCAAAGGCAATACTGTTAGAGAACAGTCATTCGCGCAATCAACCTTTGGGCTTACGCAATGTTCGAGTCGCATGCAAAACCTGACAGGTCGGCGCAGTAATGCATCGGGAATCACGGGTTTCGATGCACCCGCTTCGCGTGTCAGGTTTCAGATCGAGTGCTTAAGTCCAGAACCTCACAACCTCGTCACTGTCCCACAAGACTCGCACCGGATCTCCGTCTGGCCGCGCAGAACCGGCGTGGTGAACTTACTGCCGCACGACGGGCACTCGGTCGGCGCGTTCTTCACCCGGTCCACGTCGGCCTGGTCAATTTCCACCGCCCGGTCTTTGGTGTAGTCGCCCGCTTTGGCCCGGCCAATCATGGCCTGCCATTCTTCGGCCTGCGGACCAAGCAGTTGGAACTGGGCGGCGCTCATCGGCGCGCCCGAGGCAAACGACAGGTCGAGATGCTCTTCGTCCTTGTTCGCGCCCTGGGCGTTCAACGGCGTGGCCGAGGCGATCAGACTGGCCGGCACTTCCAGCGGCACGCTGAACTCGCCCTCGCGCTCCTCAAAGATCAGGCGCTGATCGCTCAGGAACAAGATGCCGCCCATCGGGTCGCTGTTGAGCCGGAGCCAGTTGGCTTGCGAGGCGGCTACCCCGCCCTCGGTCGCCATCAACTGGAATGAGGCCGTGGACAGCGCCTGTAACATCCAATCCACCCACTCAAAGTGGGCGCTCAGGGAGTCCACCTCCGCCTGAAAATTATCATACTGGCCGAAGATGGACTGCTCGGCGGCCTCGGCCTGGGCGCTGGCCCCGGCCGTCAATGATTTGACCTGCATGTACGTCGGGCGGGCCGCCGCCGGGTTGGCTGACTGGGCCATCACCTGCGCCATCTGCTGTTGAATGGTCGCCATGCTGGCCATCAACGCCGTTGACTGCTGGCGCACATCGTCGTTCACCGTTTGCTTTACTTTGTCCCACTGCCCGACCAGCGTTTGCACTTGGGACTCCAGCGCCTTCTCAAAGGCGTAGCCTCGGGCGCGCACGTCGCTCAACTGGCGCGACAGGTTGCCGACCTTCGTCTCCAGGTCCTCGAGCGCATCTTTGGCAAAGGCCAGCATCGCCCGCGACTGCAAATCGTTGACCTCGCCTTGCTGTTGCAGAATGTCGGCCTGGGTGACCGGCCCGCTGAGGTCGGCCATTGAAATGCCGGCGCTCGCCGCCGCGCGGTCGCTCTCCAGCCCGCCCGACTTGACCCGCTCAATCATCGCCTGCCACTCTTTGCTGTCCTGGCCGTCAAGGTGGAAGTGAACCGACTGCCCGCCAAACTCGACATCAAGATGATCTTCATTGCCCATCAAACCCTTTTTGCTGGCCTTGACCCCGGCGATGTTGGCCAGCGGCGTTTCCATCACCAGCTCATGCACCAGTTCCTTATCGGTGGCAATGAACAGCACCTTCTTCTTCACGACCTCTTCTTTGCGTTCGTAGAGCAGGCGCTTGTCGGTGAGATACAGGAAGCCCTGCATGTCTTCGTCTTTGCCTTCTTTGTCCAGCTTGGCCTTCACCACCAGCACCGCCGACTCGTCTCCGGCCAGCTTGAGCTTGGCTCCGGCCACCAGCTTCATCATCTCAGTGGCGCGGCTCAGACGGCTGTCAAGGCTCGACGCTTCCGAGTCGATGTGGCTGTACAGGTTGCGAATGTTGGACTCGGCGCTATAAACATTCTGCATCACGGCATCCACCGAGGCCGACACCGATGGCAAAACCGACCGGGCTTGCATGGCGTTGCCAGAGCGAGCCGCCAACTGCGAGAGCGGCCCGTGCAGGCCCGCCGCGCTCTGCGACAGGGTAAACGACTGTTGTTGGATGGATGTTTGCGCCTGCGGCTTCACCGACTGCCACTGACCCATCAAATCGTAGAGCTTGGAGTCCATGTCGCCGCCGTAAACATAGCCCTGCTTGCGCAACGTCTCCAACGCCGCCGTCAAGTCGTTGAAGCGCTGATCCAACTGGGTGAGTTCGGCTTGCAAATTCGAGAGCGACGCCCGCGACTGAATCTGCGACACGCTGCTTTGCAGGGCGCTGATCTCGCTGGCAATCTCAGGCGCAACCATGCCAGCGCCCAGAGTCGGCAGAGCCTTGGGGCCAGCCATAGCCGCGGATAGCGGTCGCTGTGGTATCGTGCCGGGGCGCGGCGCAGTAGGCGTTGGCATTTGTCGAATCGCGGCGCCGGCTGGTTTAGCCGGCGGCGGTTGGGCGGGCCGGGGCGCGGGCGGGCGGCTCACCGTGCCATGCGCGCCGCCGGGTTGAGGTTGAGGCGGCACGATTCGTTGCCCCGCGCCTGGTAACCCATCCGGTCTCATCTGGCCCGGCGCAGGCGGCCTGGGCGGCGGCGCTGAGGGTCGTTGGGGTTGAGGCGGCACGATTCGTTGCCCCGCGCCTGGTAGCCCGTCCGGTCTCATCTGGCCCGGCGCGGGCGGCTTGGGCGGCGGAGCTGAGGGTCGCTGAGAAGGTATGGGCGGTCTGGGCGCGGGAGTCGGCGGTTTGGCCGGAGGTGGCGCTGAAGGCCTGGGCGCGGGAGTCGGCGTCCTGGACGGGGGTGGCGTAGGTTTGGGGGTCGGGGCCGCTGGCTTTGGAGCCATTGGTTTGGGCGCCGAAGGCGTCGGCTTTGGGGCAGAAGGTCCTTGCGGCGGTGGAGTTGGCTTCTTGGGTGGGCCGCCGGGTCTCCCGGCAAAACTGGCGTTGGGCAATGCATCGTCGTTGCGCTTGCGATTAAAGGTCATGGTGTTATCTCCTTGTTTTTATCATTACAAACCGCCGTTCAAAGAACGTTCAGAACGACTTAAAGAGTAACACAAACGGGGGTCACGCACAAATGCGTGACCCCCGTTGGCTATGAAGTTTTATAGTAAGGCGAATTGGCAATTCGCCTTACACAACTTGGAAGATAGTCTGTGTCAGGATCGCGCGCAACTCACAAAGAGCGGGAAAGCATCCGGGTTGATCACGTACCAGACGTTGGCGCCCTTTTTATTCGCGCCCCGCAACATACTCACGGCGTAGCGGCAGGTGAACGTCTGCGTATCGCCATCGGCATACATCACCCGCACGTCCAGGTCAACTTTGGCGTTGGCCGCCGTCTCCTTTGGCGAGCTGATCTTGGTGCGATCTTCCAGCACCGCGATCTCGCTCACCAGGCCGCCCAGGTCCTGCAAAGTTTGCTCTGGTTCCTGGTAGCGGCCCCGCATGCCGATCTTCGTTTGCTGGACGGCGACGGTGGCGGCGATGCTATCGCGAATGTAACGGGTGAACGTTTCCTCAGGGGTCGCCGCCGCCTGGCTGTCGGCCACGGTGCCAACCGTCTCCCCCTCTCGTGGAGTCGGGATCGGGTTGCCGCCCTGCGGCAGAACTTCGCCGCCGCGACAAGCAGTGAGCGCTAGCGAAGCTGTGAGCAGAATCACAGCCAGCCGATTGAACGATTTTGATGTAAACATATTCCCTCCTAAAAGTGTAAGTGACCGATAACGGCCTAAGCTTCTTGGATGAAATAGTTTGTATCAGTTCCCAACCTGGCAAGCTATGGTACGAGAGTCTTTTTTACCGCAGATTGGTACGAAGGTAGGTCTCCATGAAATCATCCAACTGGCCGTCGAGTACTGCATTGGTGTTGGATGTTTCAAAGTTGTTTCGATGATCTTTCACCATTTGATACGGATGCAACACATAAGATCGAATCTGGTTGCCGAACTCGGCCTTGACATACTCGCCTCTAAATGCGGCGATCTCGTTGTGGCGCTCTTCAAGTTTCAACTCGAACAACTTGGCCCGCAGAACTTTCAAGGCGTTCTCGCGGTTTTGTGTTTGCGACCGTTCATTCTGGCAGGTGACGACGATGCCGGTGGGAATGTGGCGGATGCGAATCGCGGTCTCATTCTTCTGCACGTTCTGCCCGCCGGCGCCTGATGATTTGTAAGTGCTGATTTCGATCTCGCTGGGGTTGATGGCGATCTCGTCGTCATCCTCAAGCTGAGGCAACACTTCTACCTGGACGAATGACGTGTGGCGGCGATGGGCGGCGTCGAACGGCGAGAGCCGCACCAGGCGATGCACGCCCTTCTCGGCTTTGAGGTAGCCGTAGGCTTGCCGCCCGGTCACCGTGACCGTGACCGTTTTGATGCCCGCCTCTTCACCGTCAGTCTGGTCGATGACATCAGTTTTGTAGCCGTGGTTGTCGGCCCAGCGCAAGTACATTCGCAAAAGCATCGAAGCCCAATCTTGCGAGTCCACCCCGCCGGCGCCGGCGTGAATGGAAAGAATAGCATTGCCGTGATCGTGCTTGTCGGCGAAGATCGACTCGAAGTCGAGGCGGTGCACTTCGGCTTCAAGCGCCGCCACTTCGGTTTCAAGTTCGGCGCGAAGGGACTCGTCGTCAAGCCCGGCCAGTTCGCGCGCGTCAGCCAGGCGGCGAGTCAACGCTTGCCACTGAGAGGCCGTGTCCCGTAGCTCAGAGAGTTCGCGCATCGCGGCGCGGGCCGCGTCCGGGTTGTTCCAGAAGTCGGGGGCGGAGGCCAGCGTCTCTAACTCGGCCAGACGTTTTTCTTTATTGGCCAGGTCAAAGACGTTCCAGCAAACGCTGGGCTTGGGTATCGCTTTCGTTGAGTCTGAGGAGAAGGTCTTGCATCAAGTTAGCTCCGTCAAACGTGAAACGACAAACGTGAACGTGATCTTTGACGTTTGTCGTTTGACGTTTATCCTAGCAATCCGTCCACAAACGCCGCCGGGTCGAACGGCACCAGATCTTCCACCCGCTCGCCCAGCCCGGCATAAACAATTGGCAGGCCGAGTTCGCGGCGAATGGCAAAGGCTACGCCGCCTTTGGCCGAGCCGTCGAGTTTGGTGAGCACCACCCCGGTCACCCCGGCAACCTCCTTGAAGGCCCTGGCCTGCGCCAACGCATTCTGGCCCGTCGTCGAGTCCAGCACCAGATACACGCCGTGCGGCGCGCCGGGGCTGGCTTTGGCGGCCACCCCGCGCACCTTCTTCAACTCTTCCATCAGGTTGAACTTGGTATGCAAGCGGCCGGCTGTGTCCA
>CAYSIV010000370.1:2609-5528 GCA_964431175.1 uncultured Anaerolineales bacterium | reverse complement strand
AATTGGGGCGCTTCGCGTAGCGAATTCGTTCCTTCCCCAAATTCGTTGTAGTGTGGCGCTGGCCTGGGGTTAATAAAAACTTTGCGTCCGCCCCTGTAAGGGTAAGGGGGTTGAGCCTTCGCGGCGAATTTCTTTGATATGAATGGAACGCTTGCTCTCGTCGGCAGTGGTGAATATTTGGAACCGATGGAACCAGTGGATCGTCTGCTCCTCAACCGGGTGAGCGGCGAGCCGCGCGTGGTTTGCCTGCCCACCGCCGCCGGAACCGAGGGGCCAAAGATGATCGCTCACTGGTCACAGCTTGGCGTGGATCACTTCACCAAGTTGGGCGCGAAAGTGGAAGCCGTCGAAGTGATTGATCGGGCAACGGCCAGCGACGAGTCGCTGGCCGCCAAGATTCGGGCCGCCAACTTTGTCTATTTTTCCGGCGGCAATCCCGGCTATTTGTTCAAGACGCTGAACGGCTCGGCGGCTTGGGCGGCGATCACGGGGGTGTTGGAAAACGGCGGCGTGGTGGCCGGGTGCAGTGCCGGAGCGATGATCTTCGGCGAGCACATTCCCAGTTTCCCTACCCTTTGGCCGCTTCAACCGGCCTTCAACTTCTTGCCCGGCGCCGTCATCATGCCGCACTACGACGAGTTTGGCGGCGGGCTGAAGCAGGCGGTGAGAACGCTGGTCGGCAAGAAGACACTGCTGGGCATTGAGGGGGACACCGCCCTCGTGCGACACGACGATAAATATGAAGTGGCCGGTTCGGGCGGGGTGACGGTTTGGAATGGGAAGGGCAAGCGGCGATTCACAAACGGCGAGAGGGTTGAGTGGTAAAGAGGAAAGGGTCAACGGATTTACCAGATTGAACGGATTTTGATTTATCCGTTGAATACGTTCAACACCTGCACTTGCGCGTCCCGAAGGGATGCAAGTGTCCGTTGACCCCAAAGCCATGACAGACTCAGGCGACACTTTTATTGGCGACCACGCCTTCAAGGTTGACAAGAACTACGGCACGATCAACTACAACATCGAAGCCGCCCTTCAAGCCGCCTCCCTCCATCAACTACCGCCGCCCCCGCCCGATTTTGTGGGGCGCGAGGCCGAACTCGCCGCACTGCTCGACGATGTCAAGACCGGCCACGTCGTCATCTCCGGCTTGCGCGGGCAGGGCGGCATTGGCAAGACGGCGCTGGCCCTCAAACTCGCCGCCAGTCTTGCCCCGCAATACCCCGACGCCCAATTCTTCCTCGACCTCCGGGGCGTGAGCGAACGCCCCCTCACCCCTGCCGAGGCGATGACCCACGTCATCCGCGCCTATCATCCCACTGCCAAACTGCCAGACGACGCCAGCCTGCGTGGCCTCTACTTCTCGGTGCTGAACGGCCAACGCGCCCTGATCTTGATGGACAATGCCCGCGACGCGGCGCAGGTGGAGCCGCTTCTGCCGCCCCCTGCGGCCTGCCTCATGCTCGTCACCTCGCGCCAGCGTTTTGCCCTGCCCGGCCTGCACGCCACCGACCTGGAAGCGTTGTCCGACGACGATGCGGTGAAGCTGTTGATTGAGATTGCGCCGCGACTGGCCCCCGCCGCCGCCGTCATTGCCCGCCTCTGCGCCAACCTGCCACTCGCCCTGCGCCTGACCGCCAGCGCCCTGGCCGAGCGCCTCGACCTCACGCCCGATGACCTCATCCGGCGGCTGAGCGAGGCGCAGACCCGCCTCAAGCTCACCGGCGTCGAGGCCTCGTTGACGTTGAGCTATGACCTGCTCACTTCTTCCCATCAATCCGCCCTCTGCACCCTTTCCGTCTTTCCCGACTCGTTTGACCGCGCCGCCGCCACTGCCCTGTTGAACCTTGACCCCGATCGGGCGCTGGATGTGCTGGGGGAGTTGGTGAAGTATAGTGTTCTCGACTTTCTCCCCTCCCCTGCTGGTGTTCTTTCAGCGGGGGAGGGGTTGGGGGTGGGGGCAGGCCGCTACCGCCTCCACGACCTCACCCGCCTCTTCGCCGCAACCCGCCTGCCCGAAGCCGAACGTTACGAAGCACGGAAGCGCCACGCCGTCCACTACGAAGCAGTGCTTCGCTCCGCTAGAAAACTCTACGAGGAAGGCGGCAACTCCATCAAGATTGGCTTGGCCCTGTTCGACTTGGAATGGACTAACATTCAAGCCGGACAGGCGTGGGCGGCAGAGAATAACGCAAAAGACGATGCGGCGGCAGGGGTGTGTAATGCTTTTCCAGATTGGCCTTATTTGCTTGACTTACGTTTACACCCGCGTGAACGAATTCGCTGGCTGGAAGCCGCCCTCACCGCCGCCCGCCACTTAAAAAACCGGGAGGCCGAAGGCGCGCACCTCGGCAACCTCGGCAGCGCCTACTACAGCCTGGGCGAGACCCGCAAAGCCATCGAGTTTTACGGGCAGCACTTGACCATCGCCCGCGAGATTGCTGACCGCAGAGGCGAAGGGGCCGCGCTGGGCAACCTCGGCCTCGCCTGGGCTGCCCTGGGCGAGACCCGCAAGGCCATTGAGTTTTACGAGCAAGACTTGACCATCGCCCGCGATGCGAAGCATGGCGACCGCAGAGGCGAAGGGACCGAGCTGGGCAACCTCGGCAATGCCTACTACAGCTTGGGCGAGACCCGCAAGGCCATTGAGTTTTACGAACAGCACTTAGCAATTGCCCGCGAAACTGGCGACCGCAGAGGCGAAGGCAACGCGTTGAGCAACCTCGGCGTCGCCTACGCCGCCCTGGACGAGACCCGCAAGGCCATTGAGTTTTACGAGCAGGCGTTGGCAATTGACCGAGAGATTGGCGACCGCAGAGGCGAAGGGGCCACGCTGGGCAACCTCGGCAGTGCCTACTACAGCCTGGGCGAGACCCGCAAGGCCATTGAGTTTTACGAACAGCACTTAGCAATTGCCCG
>CAYSIV010000370.1:2180-2509 GCA_964431175.1 uncultured Anaerolineales bacterium | reverse complement strand
CGAAACTGGCAACCGTGGAGGCGAAGGCATCGCGCTGGGCAACCTGGGCAGTGCCTACAAAAACCTGGGCGAGACCCGCAAGGCCATTGAGTTTTACGAGCAGGCGTTGGCGATTGACCGAGAGATTGGCGACCGCAGAGGCGAAGGGGCTGACCTGGGCAACCTCGGCATTGCCTACGCCCACCTGGGCGAGACCCGCAAGGCCATTGAGTTTTACGAACAACAGTTGAAGATTTTCCGCGAGATTGGCTACCGATTTGGTGAAGGAACTGCACTCTTCAATATGAACCTCGCCCTAAATGAACTTGGCGAGCGAAAGCAGGCAATTA
>CAYSIV010000370.1:0-2170 GCA_964431175.1 uncultured Anaerolineales bacterium | reverse complement strand
AACGCTGAGACCGCGCTCAAGATTTATGAGGAGATTGAAAGCCCGTATGCGGAAAGAGTGCGAAAGCAGTTGGCGGCGTGGCGGGAAGAGGGGAAGAAGTGAGGGAAACGGGAGAGCACGGATTTTCGGAATAGGCGGATTCGATCCGTTCACGCTTCGCGTGGCAATCCGTGCTATCTTACTCTGGCGGCGAGCGAGCCCGGCGGCGGTTGGCGGCATGGCGGGAGGAGGGGAACCACTGAAGCACTGAGGCAAAGCGCACTGAGAGCACGACATGAACTTCAGTGGCCTCACCGCTTCCCGTCAGTGGCTCAGTGGTTCAACTTTCTGGAGATGGTAGCAGTCACGATTTACTCATTACGTTTTACACATCACGCCTGTCGTTTCTCGTTTCACGTTTGACGTTTGACTTCTCACTCACATGACCGCCACCGCCCCCTCCCTCCCTACGGTCGCCATTGCCGGCAACGTCGAAGGCGACATCATCGTTGGCGACCACAACTTCAAAGTCAACACTAACTACGGCACGATCATCTACCAGCAAACCGCGCCGCGGGTGAAACTGCGCGACGCTGTGCCCCAGCCGCCCCGCGCTATTCGCAACTTTGTGGGCCGGGCCAGCGAACTGGCCCGGCTGGAAAAAGTGATCGCCGCCAGCGAGGCGGCACTGGTGGCCGCGCCGGATGGCCTGGGCAAGACGGCTCTGCTCAAGCAGGCCGCCAACAGCGAGGCCGCCCGGGCCTTGCCCAACGGCGTCCTCCTCGTCGAAAGTGTGGACGAGAGCGGCGAGGCGCTGGGGCTGAGCGACCTCATCCAGCGCCTGTTCGATGCCCTGTTTGAGTCCGAGCCGCAATTGAAAGTGACGACGACCACAGCGCGAACCTACTTGAGCAACACCCGGCCCCTTGTTTTGCTCGACGGTTTCAATCTACCCTCTGCCTCACTCGCGACCCTGCTCGACCTCTTCCCCAAAGGCGCGCTCCTCATCGCCTCCACCGGGGCCGCCGCCGCCGAAGACGCCCAACTGCTCAAGCTTGGCCCGCTGATGCGCGACGAGTCCATCCTGCTCTTCGCCCGCAAGACGGGCCTGAGTATGAGCGATGTCAACCACGCCACGTTCGACCTGATCTGCGCGGCGCTGGCTGACACGCCGCTGGCCCTCCTCACCGTTGCCAACGCCATGCGTGAGAATGGCATCCCCCTCGAACGCGCCAACGCCGCTCTCACCTCTACCCAGCCTCTCTCGTCCGATCCGGTTCAAGCCGGTATCGAACGGGCTTATGCCTTCGCCTACTCCACCCTCTCCAACGCCGAACGTGACATGCTCTCCACTGCCGCCACCGCGCCCGGCATCTCGGTTGACCCGGCGTGGATCAGCAAAGGCAACGAGTTCACCCTCGACCGGCTGAAGGGCATCGGGCTGCTGCAGGCCAACAGCCCGCGCCTGCGCGTGCCGCCTGGCTTGCACGAGCGGGCCCGCATTGGCGCGAACGACCTGGAGGCGCACGAGAAGTTGATCGCCTACCTGCGCCAGCACTTTGAAGCCAGCCAGATTGATTTTGAATTTTCCGCCGACGAATTGGGCAACATTCTCAGCTCCATCGGTTGGGCCGCCGGCAAACGCCGCTGGGCCGACGTGCTGGCCCTGGGCCGGGGCGTCGAGCCGTATCTGACTCTGCGCGGCCTGTGGGATGCTTGGAAGACGACGCTCGACCACATGTTGCTGGCGGCGCGGAGCAATAAAGACCTGGCCGCCGAAGGGTGGGTTCTGCACCAGCTCGGCACGCGCGAGATTGGCGTGGGGGCGAAAGATGTGGCCGTCAACTTTTTGGAACGCGCCCGCGACTTGCGAAAAGCAACGGGCGATTATGCGAGCGCCGCTTACTCGCAACACAACCTTGATCTGTTGTTGCCGCCGCCACCGCCGCCCAAACCCGGAACCAAGCCCCCGACCCCGGGTGGCGGCCTGCCCGTCCTCATCGGGCTGGGCGCTGTGGGCGTGGTGGGCGTCCTCACCCTCGTCGTTGCCCTCGTCGGCGGCGCGATCTTCTTCAACCGGCCCACGCCCACCCATGTCGCCCAGATCACGCACACGCCGACTCGCACCGTTCACGTCGTCGCGCCTACGCACACGCCAACTGCCACCGCCACCCGGACGCCGACCCGCACT
>CAYSIV010000369.1:3195-5583 GCA_964431175.1 uncultured Anaerolineales bacterium | reverse complement strand
GGCAAGATAAGGCAGGGAGAGTAAAAGCTGGTACGGCACTTGCAGGCCGATGGCCCGCAAGCGAAGTTGCAGGGCCTCCACGCCGTCGTTTTGAATCGTCGTATCCCCCAATGCCAACAGCTTGGCTTTGGTTTCGGCGATGACCGCCGACAAATCCGCCAGGCCCGCCTGGTCATTTTGCAACCGGAGCAGGTCGGCCAGAGTGCGGCGCAGTCTTTCGATTGAGTCGTCGGCGTTATTGGACATAGAGATAGCCTCGCGCGGGAGATGACGATTATTCTACTCCAATCTGAAGCCGATCCGCGCCACACTACAACGAATTCAAGGATATAGCGAATTTGCTCTTCATCTTCAATTCGTTTGCGAAGCATCCCCCAATTCGTTGTAGTGTCGAACAGGACTGAGCAGTTGCGAATTGACATCGCTGGTCTGCCCCCCTATAATGCCGCCATCCAAAGTTGACACGCCATCTTCATACCCTAATAGCGCCGCAATCCGGCGCGCCCCATTTTTTCTCAGGAGGAGAAAATGAACAAACAGTATCACAACCTATGGAGACTTTTAATTATTGCCACCCTGGTAACTCTGGCCGCCTGCGGCCAGGCGGCCACGCCCACTGCCGCGCCGCAGGCCACCTCGGCCCCGGCATCGGCCCCCACCTCGGCCCCGCCGACCGTCGCCCCGACCGAGGTTCCCACCGAGGCGCCGAGTGGCGCGGCCACCACCCTCGTCTTCGACTCGAATATTAGCGACATAATCACGCTCGACCCAGCGGCCGTCTACGAATTCGGCGGCATCCTCGCCGTGCATAACGTCTACGAAACTCTGGTGCAGTTCGTAGGCGCTGACCTCAGCAATCTTAAGCCCGGCCTGGCCGAGACCTGGGATGTGAAGGATGCGGGTGACAATTGGGAAGTGACCTTCCACTTGCGCGACGGGGCCAAGTTCGCCAGCGGCAACCCGATCACCGCCGACGATGTGGTGTATTCCTTCCAGCGCGTGATCAGCCTGAACAAGTCACCGGCTTTCCTCCTCACCGAGGTCGCCGGCCTCAAGACCGACAGCATCAAGGCTGCAGATCCCAAGACGGTGGTGATCAGCATGCCCAAGACGGCCAGCCCGCCGGCTTTCCTGTCCATTCTGACAGGCACGATCGGCGGCATCGTGGATTCCAAAGAAGTGAAGGCGCACGAGGCCGACGGCGACTTCGGCTCCAACTGGTTGCTCGATCACTCGGCCGGCAGTGGCCCTTACATGGTCGATCACTGGGAGCAAGAAGTCGAAGTCCTGCTGAATGCCAACCCCAACTATGGCGGCACGCCGCCCCTGCTGTCGTCGGTGCTGATCAAAAACGTGCCAGAGTCGGCCAACCAGCAGGCGGAGTTGGAAGCCGGCGACGCCGACGTGGTGCAGAACCTCACGCCCGAACAAATCGCGGCGGTTTCGGGCATCGAGGGCGTGGCGACGACGACCGCCGACAACCTGCTCCTCTTCTACATTGGTATGAACGTCGCCGTCAAGCCGCTCGACAACGTCAAAGTTCGCGAGGCGTTGCGCACGGCGATTGACTACGACGGCATCATCAACAGCTTGCTCTCTGGCAACGCCAAGAAGGTGCAAGGCATTGTTCCAGCCGGACTGTTCGGGTTCAACGCCGACGCTCCCTTCCAGCAAGACGTGGAGAAGGCCAAAGCATTGCTGAAGGAAGCCGGGCAGGAAAAGGGATTTAGCATTGACATTCTCGTGCCCACCGGCGCCGCACCCGGAGGTCTCGCCTGGGCCGATTTGGCCGCCAAACTGCAATCGGACTGGGCCAAAATCGGTGTGACCCTCAATATCACGCAAACCACGCAAGCCGAATTGCTGGGTTCCTATCGCGCTCAAAAAGGCCAATTAGTTATGATCTACTGGGGCCCGGATTTCCCTGATCCCGATACAAACGTTACACCTTTCACCGATATTAAAGCCCACTCAATCGCCTTCCGCAATTCATGGGATGATAAGATTGCGGAAAAGGCACGGGCGGCGGCGATAATGACTGATTCGACCCAGCGCGCGGCGGCCTACAAGGAGATCACCGATTACGTGCTTCACAACGGCCCGTATATCGTTCTCTATCAGCCGATGCAGTTGTTCGGCATTCGGGCGAACGTCACGGGCTTTGCCTGGAACCCGATAGGCTATACCGATTTCTGGGTCATTGGCAAGTAGAGGAACACGAGGCTTGTCACTTTAGATCACAGCGACGCGCCGACTCTGTCTCCGACAGATTGGCGCGTCGTCTGTTTTCCTTCAGTTTTCCTCAGACCCTAAGGGTCTCCGAGACCCTTAGGGTCTGACTAATAAATGCTCCCCAACCGCGTCCTCGCGGTTGGGAACGCCCGCGCC
>CAYSIV010000369.1:0-3185 GCA_964431175.1 uncultured Anaerolineales bacterium | reverse complement strand
ACTAAGAGCCTGTTTAATAAATGCTCTTAGCCCGCGCCCCACAGGGGTGCTTCGCGAAGGACGCGGGCTAAGAGCAATTTTCAAACAGGGTCTGACAACTCTGATGCGCCTGCTTACTTTTTTTCTCCGCCGGTTGGTTGGCATCGTGTTCGTGATGGGCGGCGTGTCGATCATCACCTTCGCCATCTCTCACCTCGTGCCCGCCGACCCGGCCGCGGCGGCCCTGGGTGACCACGCCACCGACGGCCAAATCGCCGCCTTCCGGGCCGAGTACGGACTCGACAAACCGGTGGCCGAGCAATATGTGATTTACATGAACGGCCTGCTCCACGGCGATCTGGGCCGGAGCATCCGCACCCGGCGGCCGGTGGCCGACGACCTGCGCGATTTTTTTCCGGCGACTTTTGAGCTGTCGTTTGCCGCATTGATCGTGTCGTTGCTCATCGGCCTCCCGACTGGCATGATCTCGGCCGTCGCCCACAACCGCCTGCCCGATCACTTCGTGCGCTTGTTCTCGCTCGTCGGCGGCTCCCTGCCGATCTTCTGGCTGGGGTTGATGCTCATCAGCCTCTTCTACAGCCGGCTCGGCTGGCTGCCCGGCGGGGCCCGCCTCGATCAATTCCTCGACCCGCCGCATTCGATCACCGGCTTGTACGTCTTGGACAGTCTGCTCACCGGCAACGTGGCCACCCTCCAAAGCAGTCTGCATCACTTGCTTCTGCCGGCTTTCACCCTCGGCTACTTTACGACGGCGGTCATCGCTCGCATGATGCGGTCGAGCATGTTGGAAGTCATGCGTCAGGATTACATGCTGGTCGCGCGAGCCAAAGGGTTGCGCCAGCGGGCCGTCATCGTGCGGCACGGGTTGCGCAATGCGCTGATCCCCACCCTGACCATCATCGGCGTGACGTTCGGCAGTCTTCTCTCCGGCGCGGTGTTGACCGAAACCATCTTCAGTTGGCCGGGGCTGGGCCGTTACGCGACGGCCTCGGCCATCAGCCTCGACTTCCCGGCGGTGATGGGCGTGACTTTGCTGGCCGCCGTGATCTATCCGCTGGCAAACTTGCTGGTAGACCTGAGCTATCACTGGCTCGACCCGCGCATCCAACATGGCTGAACCTTCAGAGACAAGCGTATTGTCCTCGCTTGAAACGACCGCCCCGGTTCGGCGGCGGCCAGCGCTCTTACGCAGTCCGTTGACCGTGGCCGGTCTGGCGCTAATGCTCTTCTTTGCCCTGAGCGGGTTGTTGGCTCCGGTCTTGGCTCCCGCCGATCCGCTCGAGCAAGACCTGTCAGTTCGTCTCAAGCCACCGTCCTCCGCCCATTGGCTCGGGGCCGATCAATTGGGCCGGGATGTGTTGAGCCGCATCCTCTTTGGAACACGCATTTCGCTGACGATTGGTTTGGTGGTGGTTGGCTCTGCCGGGACGTTTGGAACACTGGTAGGGTTGATTGCCGGCTACCGGCGCGGGCTGGTGGACGAGGCCTTGATGCGAGTGACCGACGTATTTTTAGCGTTTCCTGCGCTCATCCTGGCGATGGCGATTGCCGGGGCACTCGGCCCCAACCTGAACAACGCCATGATTGCAATTGCGGTGGTGACCTGGCCGGTGTATGCCCGGCTGGCGCGCGCCCAGGTGCTGTCCTTGCGGGAGCGCGAATTTGTGGAGGCCGCGCGCGCGCTGGGCGCTTCGCCCGGGCGCATCATCTGGCATCATCTCCTGCCAAACAGTCTGGCGCCGATCCTGGTGCAGGCCAGCTTCGACATGGGCGGGGCTATCCTCTCGGCGGCGGGCCTGAGTTTCATTGGCTTTGGGGCGCAGCCGCCCACGCCGGAGTGGGGCGTCATGATCAGCGAGGGCCGGAAGTTTATCAGCACCCAACCCTGGCTCTCCCTCTTCCCTGGTCTGGCTATTCTCCTGACGGTCACCGCCTTCAACCTCATCGGCGATGGCTTGCGCGACGCTCTCGATCCGCGCTTGAGGGGGAATGGGTAGGCTGGTTCTCTATTTGTGCCTCAACGCCCGCACGATCTCCAACTTCGTTGCCTGGCGATTCAAATTGCAGGAACACACAAAGCACGCAAAGTCGGCCTGGGCCGACTTTTTTGATCTGCAATTTTATGCGCCATCGGTTACACTACCGAAATGGACCTCTACCCCTACACCGACACCTGGAATGAAAACGACCGCCACGCCAACTTCAAAGCCGAAGTCGCGCTGTACACCGTCGCCGATCCATTGCCAATGCTGGCAGTGTTGAGCCAGAGCACCGGCATTCCGGTTCCCTGCCTCGTCCGCTACGTGCTGGTGAAGTACGCCGCCTCCGGCGCGGATGCTCTGCTGGCAACGGGGCCGATTGTGTTGCGGCAGATGGAGGGCCACATTGAAAAAGCGGAGGCCGCCGGAACCGAGACCGCGCGGCTGGAAGCCTACGAGGCCTTGCGCCAGATTGTGTCGTGGTTGCGGGCCGGGGCGGACGAGTAGATGATCGAGATTCGCGCCGAAGCGCCTGAACACCTCCCCGCCATCCGCCGGGTAAACGAACGGGCGTTTGGCGGCAGGCCGAACGAGGCCCGGCTGGTTGACCTGTTGCGCGCCACCGGCCAAGCCGTCATTTCGTTAGTAGCCGTTTCTGCCGGACAGGTCGTGGGCCACGTTTTGTTCTCGCCCGTCACCCTCGATCCACCGCCAGCCGGATTCGATGGAGTCGGCCTGGCCCCGGTAGCAGTTGCCCCCGAGTTCCAGCGACAAGGCATCGGTGCAATGTTGATTCGAGCTGGGTTGGAGAAATGCAAACAGGCCGGCTACAGCCTGGCCGTCCTATTGGGCGACCCGCGTTACTATTCGCGCTTCGGGTTTGCCCGCGCCGGCGATTTTGGGCTGGGCAACGACTACAATGCCGACGAACACTTTATGGCGCTGGAACTGAAAGAGGGCGCGTTACGCGACGTTTGCGGCCTGGTGAAGTATGCGCCGGAGTTCAATGAAGCAGATTGCTGATCGAATTGGCTACACCAACAAGCGGGCGGGGCCACGGTGGTCCCGCCCGCTTTTATACTCGGCACGGTCACAAACTGCGTTTTTGTTGGTTGCTTCGCTCGCGGCGGATTGCCAAATCCGCCGCTGGATTTGGCAATCCAGCGGGAGCAAAAAGGCGCAATCAGTGCCCGCGCGCAGTATAGT